>NZ_MNQO01000019.1:0-327866 GCF_001915465.1 Bacteroides sp. 44_46
CGCTTCCTTCATCTGAACATCAGACAAAACGGGAGTCAAAATGAAAACGGTTTCGTATTGATTCATACTCGTTTAATTAAATAAATAAATTATTCGTTTATTAAATGCGGGTGCAAAGGTAGACATTTTATTTTGAACTGCAAAAATAAGCGGACTTATTTTGTATTGTATCCAACTTATACTATATTTGCAAAGTTGTTTAAACAATAATTTCATGATAGAGCAATTTAACTTTGACATCCGGCTGATATTTGCCATCCTGAACGGCAAAGTATCTGCTGCCATTAACCGCAAATTATCACGTAACTTCAGGCAAAACGGTTTGGAAATCACTCCCGAGCAGTGGACTGTCCTCATCTTTTTATGGGAAAAAGACGGAGTGACGCAACAAGAGTTGTGTAATGCAACTTTTAAAGACAAGCCCAGTATGACCCGCCTCATAGATAACATGGAACGCCAGCATCTTGTTGTACGCATATCCGATAAAAAAGACCGTCGTACCAACCTGATACACCTTACCAAAGACGGTAAGGAGTTGGAGGAGCGCGCCCGCGTCATAGCCAATCAGACGCTAAAGGAAGCATTACAAGATATCACCATTGAAGAGTTAAGCGTCAGCCAGGAAGTACTGAGAAAAATCTTTTTCAATACGAAAGATTAAGAGAATGAAGAACGAAGGATGAAGAATTATTTGATGGGATATTGGCGCGGTGCAGTCATATGACATAGCCAAACTTTCATTCCTCATTCTCCATCCTTCATTCTTCATTTTTCATCCTTTATTCCTCATTCTTCATTAAATTAGGTCGAATAATAGTTTTTTTGCAAAAATAATTTCGCTTGTTAAAGAATTATGCTTTTCTTTGTGACAAGAATATGAAAATAATAATCTATTAAAATACACACACATGAAAGGCTTATTAAAAAATCTGGGATTGATATTAATCTTGGTAGGAGCTGTAATCTTGGTTGCATGTTCTTTTACCGGCAATGTAAACAACAACGCGATTCTGGGCACCAGCGCTGTTTTAATTGTGATAGGATTGATTTCTTACATTCTTATCAACAAGAGAATTGCGGATTAATACCGAGAAAAAGAAATAAAAAAAGGCGATTGCAATGCAACCGCCTTTTTTTATTTTCCGTTGTCCGAAAACCAAGTCCTGTTTAGGACTCGGCTTCCGGAGTAATCAGTTTATATCCCTTTCCGTGAATATTGATAATCTCGATAGACTCATCTTCTTTCAGATGCTTACGCAGTTTGGTGATATATACGTCCATGCTACGTGCATTGAAGTAGTTATCGTCAATCCAGATAGTCTTCAATGCAAAGTCACGTTGCAAAATCTCATTGGCATGCGCACAAAGCAAGCCCAACAATTCCGATTCTTTTGTAGTCAACTTAGTCTGTTTTTCAGGTGTTGACAGAATCTGCTTCTGGGTATCAAAGGTAAACTTACCAATCTTGTAGATACTGCTTTCCTTGTTCTTCTTGCCACGAACACGTCTCAAGATAGCTTCAATTCTGAAAGTCAGCTCTTCCATGCTGAACGGTTTGGTGATGTAATCGTCCGCACCGATTTTGAAACCTTCCAGAATATCTTCCTTCAAAGTTTTAGCCGTCAAGAAGATAACAGGGATTTCAGCATTTGCGGCACGAACTTCCTGCGCCAATGTAAAACCGTCTTTCTTCGGCATCATTACGTCAAACACACACAAGTCATATTTATTCTTCAGGAAAGCTTTGTATCCTGCTTCTCCATCGGGATATAACTCGGCAGCATAACCTTTGGCCTGTAAATATTCTCTTAAAAGCATGCCAAGATTCTCATCATCTTCGCACAATAAAATACGCAGTTTCTCATCCATATCAATCAATTTTTTAATAAAGGTAATGCAATAATAAATTTAGTTCCGACATTCAGTCCGCTTTCCGCCCGGATAGTTCCCTTATGGTCTTGAATAATCTTTCTTACATAAGCCAAACCAAGTCCGAAGCCTTTAACATCGTGCAGATTACCTGTATGCACGCGATAGAACTTGTCAAATATCTTTTTTAAGTTTTCTTTCTTAATACCTATACCGTTGTCTTGCACGGAAATCATCAGTTTGCCCGGTTCATTCCAGGTCTTCACCATTAATTGCAAGTCCACATCCGGTCTTTTATACTTCACCGCATTATCCATGAGATTGAAAATAACATTCGTGATATGCATTTCATCTGCAAAGATAATCGGGTCGGTCGCCGTCAAATCCGACTCAATTTTTCCATTGTACCGCTCCACTTTTAAAGCGAACGTATTGATTACTCCGGTAATCAGTTCATTGGCATCCAGTTCTTTCATTTTCAATGTCGCCTTCTGCCTGTCGAACATCGACATTTGGAGAACTTTCTCTACCTGGAACCTGAGTCGTTTCGTTTCATCATTAATGACGCCGGATATATGCTGGAACATTGCCGGCGATTTACCTACTGCCGGGTCCTTCAACATCTGTGCCGCCAACGAAATGGTTGAAATCGGCGTCTTGAACTCGTGCGTCATATTATTGATAAAGTCATTCTTCATCTCCGTCAGTTTCTTTTGGCGGAACACGATGTAAATCGTGAAGATGAACGTTATCAACAGAACGAAGGTAAATATCATCGACGGAATCATAAAGCTGACCGAATCGAAGATATAATCCCTTTTCCCCGGGAAATGTATCTTAACGATACTCATACGCGCAGGCGGATCGTTCAGGAATAAAGGCTGCGAGTAAGAACTCTCGCTACCGTCATCACTATAATCCGAACAGCGATAAACTTCCCTGCCGTCCCGGTCTATCACTTTGAAGTGATAGTTCAACTCGATACCGTTGTCAATCAGTCCCGATTTCAGATACTGGTCTAAATTCTTGAAATTCACCCGCTCCTCTATCGGCTTGTCACTGGCACGGTAAATCATCTGCCAAGCTACCTCATCCAGCAAAGCCCGTTGATACAGATAACGATTCTTGATGGCATCTGCCAGCGAACGTGACGTTTGAGGTATGGTTTTCGTTCCATGTTTACGCGAAATCATTGCCCTGGGCAGTTCCGACGCTTCGTTGGTAAATGTTTTCAGTTCGATAGCCGAATATCTGGTTCCGTCCGGCGATGTAACCGTAAAACGCTGCGTCTGCACCACTCCTTTACCTTGCGAGCTCTGCTCCCACGCTTTCTTCTCCGCTTCGGAGATATCCTCCCGCAACCAACGGTCAACCTCCGCGGACTCCACATCTTTTGAAGCAGCCATTAAAGCACGCTTCACCGATTCATCAAATTGCTCGTTACGCATCTTCACCATTTCCTCAATATAGCTGATCTGCAGATACAGCAAACTGATGAAAGAAAGGCCCATAACGACGCCTAATATCCATATTGTCGACTTTTTCATAGTCACAAAATTAACACTCCCTAATTAACACTCCTAACCAATTAACCTGATTTAACCGGGTGTTCTCGTTAATTAACCGTAGAAGGTTTTTTAAGTTGTATTACGAGCATTATAACAAAATGAGACACCTTTGGTTTGCAAATTTAATAAAAAATTAAATATTAACATTCACATTTCCCCATATTCTTAATCTGTGTTAATAAAAAAGCCGTCATTCCTCACGATGAGCGAACAACGGCTTCAACCATTTATTAAAAAATTCTATTCTTCAGCTTGTTTTGCTTCAAATTCCTTGATAAGTTTATCCTGTACATCACTCGGAACAAGCTCATAACTTGCAAACTTCATAATAAACGAAGCACGACCGCCTGTTAACGAACTCAATGCCGTAGAGTACGAGGACATTTCCTTCAAAGGCACTTTGGCAATCAGTTTTTCATAACCGGCTTCGCTGTTCATACCCATAATCATAGCGCGGCGTCCTTGCAGGTCACCCATCACATCACCCATCTTATCGGAAGGAACAAACACCTCTACATCATATATAGGTTCCAAAATCTTCGGACCGGCATTCTTAAACGCTTCACTGAACGCATTGCGTCCCGCCAGCATGAAAGAGATTTCATTGGAATCTACCGGGTGCATCTTACCGTCGTATACGATAACACGTACGTCACGGGCATACGAACCGGTCAGCGGACCTTGCTCCATACGCGACATGATACCTTTCAGAATAGCAGGCATAAAACGGGCATCGATGGAACCGCCCACAATACTGTTCACAAATACCAGCTTGCCGCCCCATTCCAATGGCACTTCCTCAACGCCTTTCACGTTCATCTTGAATTCCTGTCCGTTGAACTTATAAGTTTCCGGCATCGGCATACCTTCATAATAAGGTTCCACAATCAAGTGAACTTCACCGAACTGACCGGCTCCACCGGATTGTTTCTTATGGCGATAGTCGGCACGGGCAGCTTTCGTGATGGTTTCACGATACGGGATTCTCGGCTCTTCAAACTTAATCTGCAATTTCTCATTGTTCTCCAAACGCCACTTCAGTGTGCGCAGGTGGAATTCACCCTGCCCGTGCACAATGGTCTGACGCAGCTCCTTAGACTGGTCGATAACCCATGTAGGGTCTTCCTCACGCATACGGTTCAAGATAGCCATCATCTTTTCCGTATCGGCTTCATTCAGCGGTTTGATGGCACGGGAATATTTGGAATTCGGATATTTGATAAAGTTGAAACGATTTTCAGCGCCTTTGGCATTCAGCGTATTGCCCGTATGCACGTCTTTCAGCTTCACCGTACAGCCGATATCGCCGGCCACCATTTCTTCCACCTTGATACGGTTGGCTCCCGCACATGCGTAAATCTGCGCAATGCGTTCTTTCGAACCGCGGTCGGCATTGGTAAAGTCATCTCCTTCGTGTACTTTGCCGCTCATCACCTTGAAATACTGCACGTCACCGATATGCGGCTCAACGGCAGTCTTGAAGAAATACAAGGAAGTAGGTCCGTTGGAGTCGGGTTTCACCACTTCGCCGCGTGTATTGTGCACCGGCGGCATTTCGTCTACAAACGGAACAACATTACCCAGGAACTCCATCAAACGGCGCACACCCATGTCCTTTCCCGCACACACGCAGAATACGGGGAACATACCGCGAGAAGCCAACCCCTTGCGGATACCCTCACGCATTTCGTCTTCGGTCAGAGAATCCTGTTCGAAGAATTTCTCCATTAAAGTTTCATCGTGCTCGGCAGCAGCCTCTACCAATGCTTTATGCATGGCAGTCGCTTTTTCCATTTCCTCCGCGGGAACATCTTCTATAGTGGGCGCTCCGCCTTCCGGCCCCCACGAATATTTTTTCATCAGAAGTACATCAATCAACGAATTGAAATTCGGTCCGGTAGCCAACGGATATTGAACGGGAACTACCTTAGAACCGTAAATTGACTGCAACTGTTCCAGTACCATATCATAGTCGCACTTCTCATGGTCGAGCTGGTTTACAAGGAAAATAACCGGTTTGCCCAGCTTCTCCGTATAGCGGAAATGATTTTGAGTACCTACTTCAGGACCGTATTGCCCGTTCAGCAGCAGAATAGCTGTATCGGTTACATTGAGAGCCGTCATGGCCGCTCCCACAAAGTCGTCACTACCCGGACAGTCTATAATATTCAGTTTCTTACCGTTCCACTCCACATGATAAACGGTGGAAAACACAGAATAGCCATATTCCTGTTCCACCGGAAAGTAATCGCTGACCGTATTCTTGGCAGTAATTCTGCCGCGACGTTTTATAATACCACTCTCAAAGAGCAGCGCTTCCGTGAGAGTGGTTTTACCCGAGCCGTCATTGCCAAGGAGGGCAATGTTCTTAATTTACTCAGCATGCTTCCGTATGCCATTATTTTAGTGAGCCGCAAATTAGAAATTAATCAAAAGAAAAGCAATAAAACGTCTGTGTTACTAAACAATGTTATGTAACACATCAGCCATACGGATCTTTTTAATGAAGAATGAAGAATTATGAATGAAGAATTGCCATGCGGTGTAATCGCGCAGCTGATTCTTCATTCATAATTCTTCATTCTTCATTAAAAAAGGTTCACTGACATTGGTTGTCTCGGACAGAAGGCGGGATGACCGGTGAAGCAAGGAACCGCAAAGCATGTATAAGGCAGGAGTTTTGTGTGTTCTATCCCGATTACATAAATGACAATGATTATTCTCCGGGATGAGTCGGGATGAGCCTACGGGGGAGATATCATTAAAAGCCTTTTAATATCCTATTAAAAGGCTTTTTAATGATAGTTTAATAGGCTTTTAATTATAGCTCAACTTAGGAAAGAGATAAACAGACTCGGCAGAGGAAGGGGGATAAAGCGTACGATTTATCAATCAAGGGTATAAAGGCGGATAATCACATATATAAAAAGGCTGCCCGTTCTTCCCATGGTGAGAGGAACGGGCAGCCGTCTGTCTATATCATATCTCTTTGTTATTTCAGCAAAGAAGCCGGGTCAAGATGCTCCGCTTCGATATCTTTGAAGTAACGATATGTACCTACTTTCAGTTCTGCGGTAGCGGCATCGTCGCAAACGATGATTCCTTTTTCATGCATTTGCAGCGCGCTGATTGTCCACATCTGCATCACAGGTCCTTCCACTGCATGATAAAGAGCGCGAGCCTTGTTGTGACCGTTTACAATAATCATGACTTCTCTTGCGCTGAGCACGGTACCTACACCTACAGTCAAAGACGTTTTGGGAACTTTGTTGACATCGTTGTCAAAGAAGCGGGAGTTGGCGATGATAGTATCGGTAGTCAGAGTTTTCTGACGGGTACGTGACGACAAAGAAGAACCCGGTTCGTTGAAAGCGATGTGTCCGTCGGGACCGATACCACCCATAAAGAGGTCGATACCGCCGTAAGACTTAATCTTTTCCTCATAACGTGCACATTCGGCATCGAGGTCGGCAGCGTTACCGTTCAGGATGTTGGTATTCTCCGGCTTGATATCGATGTGACTGAAGAAGTTATTCCACATAAAAGAATAGTAGCTTTCGGGATGTTCCTTTGGCAAGCCTACATATTCGTCCATGTTGAAAGTCACCACATTCTGGAAAGATACGATGCCTTTCTTGTTCAGGTCAATCAAGGCCTTGTACATACCCAGAGGCGAAGAGCCGGTAGGGCATCCCAATACAAACGGTTTTTCAGGTGTCGGATTAGCGGCTTTGATTTTGGCAGCTACATAATGTGCCGCCCACTGTGATACGGATTGATAATCCGGTTGAATGATTAGTCTCATTACGATTATTTTATTAGGTTAATAAATTGGAGGTTTATTATCATTTTCTATCTTTTTTCAAACGCTCCGCCATGGCGCACGCCAGGTTTTCGCATTGTTCATAGGTAATGTCCTTCATGGCCTGCTTCATTTCCACCGGATCGCCTACGATTTCAAATTTGCTCTTCTCGGCAAATTCACCCATACGCTTCACGGCTGCGCCCGCCCAGCAGAACGAACCGAAATAACCCAGATAACGGCCCTTCACCTCGCGCACCAATATCTTGGAGAGCAATGACTCTATCTCCGGATAAATCTGGTTGCTATAAGTGGGGCTTCCGATTATCAGCCCCCGGTATTTGAATATATCGGCTATGATGTAAGACGGATTGCTCTTGCTGACGTTGTGCATCACGATGTTTTTGATGCCTTGAGCGGAAAGTTCCGCAGCGATTGCTTCCGCCATCTGTTCGGTATTGCCATACATAGAGCCGTAGGCTATTACAACACCCTCTTCGGCGGCATAACGGCTCAGGCGGTCGTAAATACCGATAACTTTGGAAATGTTGTCCGTCCACACCGGTCCGTGCGTAGAGCAAATGGTGGAGATGGGCAGCCCGCCCAGCTTTGCCAACGCCTTCTGCACGGGAGAGCCGTACTTGCCTACGATGTTGGAGTAGTAACGCACCATTTCGTCCCAATACTTATCCAGGTTGATGCGCGTATCGAGGAAACCGCCGTCAAGCGTACCGAAACAACCGAATCCGTCGCCGGAGAAGAGCACGCCCTCCGTTTCGTCAAAAGTCATCATCGTTTCGGGCCAGTGCACCATCGGGGTCATATAGAAACGGAGCTTGTGGTGGCCTAAAGCAAGGAAATCCTCATCCTTTACCATATATTGTTCGCCCGTCACGCCGTAGAAACCTTCTATCATGCCAAACGTCTGCTTGTTGCCCACGATGACGATGTCGGGGTAATGCTGCTTGATTAAGCGGATAGAGCCGGAATGGTCCGGTTCCATATGGTTGATGATAAGATACTGGATGGGGCGTTCGCCTATGATGCTTTTTATCTTCCGAAGGTATATCTCAAAGTAGCAGATATCCACGGTATCCACCAGCGCCACCATTTCATCGTCTATCAGGTAGGAGTTGTAAGACACTCCGTAGGGCAAGGGCCACATGCCTTCAAACAAATGCTTGTTACGGTCATTCACTCCCACGTAATGGATTTTTCCTTTTATCGCTGTTTTTGAGTTCATTGTCATTGTCCTCTAATTTAGATTGATTCCATATTTATCAGCGGCAAAAATAAGTTTTTTTTCTCACATTTCATACTTCTTCCCTTGATATGCATCAAGTTCTTTCATTCTTTTTTGAACCCGGTAGTTAAATTCATAATTTTTCAGTCCCCAGTCGGGCGCGATAAGCAGGTCTTTGGGAGACTGAGAGACAAAACGTTCCAAAACGATATCCGGACGAAGATGCTCTACATAATCTATCACAAGGTCGATATACTCTTCGACACCGAAAAGATGGAAATCTTCAGGATGCCGCTCATACTCCAAGGCCATACGGGTACCGCGTATCAGTTGCAACTGATGCATTTTCAGCGTAGTAAGCGGCAAGTGTGACAACTCTCGCGCCTGCGCCACAATGGTTGGATGAGTTTCGCCCGGCAGTCCCAGGATTACATGCCCGCCTGTCAATATTCCGCAAGCGGCAGTCCGCTGTACCGCGTCGACGGTAGTTTGAAAAGTATGCCCTCGGTTAATGCGGCGGAGCGTTTCGTCACAGGTGCTTTCGATACCGTATTCCACTAAAAGAAAAGTATGCTTATTGATGTTTTCCAGATACCGGAGCAGGTCGTCCGGCATACAGTCCGGGCGGGTACCGATAACCAGCCCCACCACATCGTCTACGGACAATGCCTCTTCGTACTTTCGCTTCAAGGATTCCAGCTCTCCGTACGTGTTGGTATAAGCCTGAAAGTATGCCAGATACCTCATTTCAGGGTATTTGTGGGCAAAGAAACGTTTACCTTCTTCCAGTTGCAGGCTTATCGGCTTTTCCGTACGGCAATAGTCGGGATTAAAAGTCTGGTTATTACAGTAGGTACAGCCGCCATATCCCTTGTTCCCGTCACGGTTGGGACAGGTAAACCCGGCATTCAACGAGATTTTCTGTACCTTATACGGAAAATAACGTTTCAGAAACGAAGGGAATTCATTATAAAGAGGTGTCGTACTCATAAGTTTATGTTATTTAGAAACAAAAATAAGACTTTTCTTCGGTTTTTGCTAATGGAAAACGGTTCAGATGTCTTAATAACTGCCATAGGCAAACTTTGCATTTGTTAATAAACACAAACGTATTCATTTTAGGCTGCACTAAAAAATGTTACACCAGTTGATTTTAAAGCAATTATGATATTAACCATACATTCAACCACCATCAAAGCAAACATATTTTAGTGATTAGTTACACTTTTTGCATACAAATTTATAGTTTTAAAAGCATGGAGATTGAAATAAATTCATAGCTTTGCATACGACCTTAGTGAATCAACCTATAAATACTATACGCCATGGCAACAATTGCACTCGACATAGGCGGCACCAAAATAGCCAGCGCCATTTTTCTTTCTGACGGAAGTATGATGTTCAACAGGAAACGTCTTCTAAAAGGCAGAACAGGGCACGAAGTCGGCAAACTCGCAGCAGATATTCTGGCCAAGCTACTCACGGTGGCACGTAAGAGCCGCATACAAATCGACGGTGTGGGCGTATGCATTCCGGGAATCGTCTATTCCCAAACCAACCGCGTATGGGCCCCCAACATACCCGGCTGGGACAATTATCCGCTGTACGAAGAGTTGCGCTGTGTCACTCCCCCTGAAGTAGACATCTATATCGACAGCGACCGTACTTGCTATATGTATGGTGAAATGTGGCAAGGCGCCGCAAAAAACTGTCACAGCGCGGTATTCATCGCCGTAGGTACGGGTATCGGCGCCGGTATCATTATTGACGGTCATGTGCTGCATGGCGCCAGCGATATTATCGGAGCAACGGGCTGGATGGCTCTTCAGCCGCCTTATAAAGAAGATTATAAGGCCTGCGGATGTTTCGAGTATTATGCATCGGGCAACGGAATCGGAGCACGGGTTCGCGATGCCGTACGAGCCAACAAGGCCTATAAAGGAAAATTACGCCAGAAACCTATTTGCCGCATCTCCGCCTATGATGTATTCAGCGCCTATAACGAGGGAGACCCCATTGCCGTATCGGTACTGCAAAAGGCCGTTGAGATGTGGGGTATGGGAGCAGCCAACCTTGTCAGTTTATTGAATCCTCAAAAGGTTATATGGGGTGGCGGCGTATTCGGCCCTGCCGGCATATTCATAGACGACATTTACAAAGAAGCTTGCAAATGGGCGCAGCCCATCAGCATCAGGCAAGCCGAATTTGTACCTTCTCAATTGTCCGGAAACGCCGGATTGATAGGAGCAGCATTTCTTGCCATCAAAAACCATTTGTATGAATAACGGCTATCATAAAAATCTCGTATTCACGGCAGCGTGTATCGGAATGTGTTTCTTCGGCGTTTCAATGATTACGCTGGGTTCGGTACTACCCTCTCTCGTCACCAAGCTTGGATTAAGCGGATTACAAACGACATCACTGGTAACGTTCCTTCCTCTCGGCATGCTGATAGGCTCGCTGATTTTCGGTCCTATTGTCGATCGTTTCGGACACAAGGCCTTGCTGGTACCCAGTTGTATCATTGTATTATCGGGACTGGAAGGATTGATATTTTTTGAGAGCATTCCGCTCCTGCAACTCTCCATAGTAGGTATAGGCCTGGGCGGCGGTATCCTTAATGGAGAAACCAACGCTTTGGTGTCTGATATTTCCGGTGAATCGGAAAAAGGTTCCCGGCTTAGCTTTTTGGGAATGTTCTACGGATTGGGAGCATTGGGTATACCAAGCCTGCTGGGAGTATTGTCCGAACACTATTCTTTTGAAACAATCCTGCAAGGCATAGGTATCATTATGCTGGCAGGCATATTGTTCTGTATTCCCGTACATTTTCCCGCGCCCAAACAAGCGCAAGGCTTTCCCGTAAAAGAGGGATTGGGATTGCTGAAAGAGAGCAGCTTACTATTGCTCAGCTCCATTCTCTTCTTCCAAAGCGGCATCGAAGGAGTATGCAACAACTGGTCTACAAGCTATTTCGGACAGGTGACCGACATCCCCGCCAATCAGGCGTTAATAGCGCTTACCTGTATGGTCGTGGGGCTTACCGCGGCGCGTATGCTGCAAATCGTGATTTTCAAAAAGATAAAACCGGCAACCGTACTTCCCTACAGTCTTATCCTCACTGCGATAGGCTTTGGCCTGCTGACAGCGTCTCCGGGATTTATACGGGCCGCAACGGGTATGGTCTTGGTAGGAATGGGATTGTCATCCACTTATCCGGTCATCTTGAGTATTCTCGGCACCCGCTATCCCGCATTGTCAGGAACGGCATTCAGCATAGCGCTCGCCATAGCTCTTGTAGGACAGGCTGCCATGAACGGGCTTATGGGAATGGTTTCCGTATATGCCGGCGGCATAGTATTTTATCCTTATATGATGATAGGTTCGCTCATTATCATGCTTATATTGTTTAAACGTTCACTCAAATAATTAACCCCCTAAAACAAAACATTATGTTAGCACTTGAATGGTTAAAAAATGCCCACGGCATCATGGAAAAGCTGGAAGCTACTCAGTTGGAGAACATTAAAAAAGCAGCTACCGTTATGGCGGATGCTATTGAAGCAGGCCGTTGGGTTCACACCTTTGGTTGCGGTCACGCCACTATCCCCGTTGAAGAGATGTATCCGCGCATCGGCAGTTTCGTAGGCTTCCACCCGCTTTGCGAACTCCCTTTGACGTTCTTTACGCAAATCATCGGTCAGATGGGTATCCACCAGTTCCTTTTCTTGGAAAGAGCAGAGGGCTACGGACAGGAAATCATGAAGAACTATGACTTTGATTCCAAGGATTGTATCTGGATATTCTCTCATACCGGCATCAACGCCGTGAACATCGACGTAGCGTTGGAAGCCAAGAAGCGTGGAATGAAAGTTATCGTGTACGGTTCGGCAGGTGAAACCGGAGACAAACCCAGCCGCCATTCCGGTGGTAAGAACCTCTTTCAGATTGCCGACATCGTAGTTGACTCCTGCGTGCCTTTGGTAGACGCTTCCGTTCCTTTGAAAAACCATTTTGACAAGGTGGGTCCTTTGTCTACCCTGAGTTTCGTAACAATGGTGTGGATGACTATCACCACCGTTGCCGAGATTCTTGCCGACCGTGGCGTGAAGTTGTATATACATCCTTCGCACAACGTACCCGGTGATACTACCGCACACGAACGCCTCGATGCCGCCATCGCCGAATACCAACGAAAAGTAAAGTGCCTCTAATATGTACTGATTCCAATCATCACCTATTCTAATCATCATCTTTGAATGACAGCAACCCGTTCTGCTCTAAAAAGGCAGAGCGGGTTTTCTTTTTACATCCATGTAAAATGGAATTTATCATTTATTAATTAGATTAGATTTCCGCTTTATCGTATCTTTGCAAAAAACAACCGAATTAAAAAGATATGAAAAAGATAAGTTTTGCACTTCTTTTCTGCCTTTGCACACTGGCAAGTCTTGCCCAAAGCGGCAAACCGCTCGATTTAAAAGAAATCATATCCGGAGAATTTACTCCTCAAAGCATTTCAGGCGTCATCCCTATCCCCGGAGATGGTGAACACTATTCACAAATGAATGCGGATAAGACGCAAATCATCAAGTACTCCTTCAAAACAGGTAAACCGGTAGAAGTGCTGTTCGATGCCGCTACCGCCCGCGAATGCCCGTTCAAGAAATTCGACAGTTACAGTTTTGCTCCGGACGGCAGCAAGCTGCTTATCGCAACAGAAACTACTCCTATCTACCGCCACTCTTATACGGCGGTACATTATATATATAGCTTAAAGCGAAATTTCGACGGTAAGATAAACAATGTAGTAGAGAAACTGTCGGATGGCGGACCACAACAGGTGCCCGTATTCTCACCCGACGGGTATCAGGTGGCGTTCGTGCGTGACAACAACATCTTCCTCGTCAAATTACTTTACGGCAACAGCGAAAGCCAAGTGACCGAAGACGGCAAACGTAATGAAATACTGAACGGAATCCCCGACTGGGTGTACGAAGAGGAATTTTCCTTTAATCGCGCATTGGAGTTCAGTCCCGACAGCAAGATGCTGGCATTCATCCGTTTCGACGAGCGGGAAGTACCCTCTTATACATTTCCTGTATTCGCCGGAGAAGCTCCCCATATTACTCCTTATGAGAAATACCCGGGAGAATATACTTACAAGTATCCCAAGACAGGCGAAAAGAACTCGAAAGTATCCGTACATACTTTTGACATCAAATCCAAAGTAACCCGCAAAATCAATCTTCCGTTGGAAGAGGGGGGATATATTCCGCGTATCCGTTTCACACAAGACCCTGGCAAACTTGCCATAATGACGCTGAACCGTCACCAAAACCGGTTCGACCTGTACTTTGCCGATCCCCGCAGTACTGTCTGCAAGTTAGCGGTACGTGACGAAAGCGACACTTATATCCGTGAGAATGTATTCGATAATATCATTTTCTATCCGGAGAACTTCAGCTTTGTCAGCGAAAAGAGCGGATACAACCACTTGTACTGGTATAGCATCGGCGGAAACCTTATCAAGCAAGTCACTTCCGGCCCTTACGAAATACAAGACTTTTTAGGTTATGACCCCGAAGACGGCAGTTTCTATTACAGCAGTAACGAAGAAAGCCCGCTACGCAGTGCTATCTACAAGATAGACCGTAAAGGCAAAAAGATTAAATTATCATCGCAAGCCGGCACAAACAGCGCGCAGTTCAGTACAAATATGAAGTATTTCATGAACCGCTATTCAAGTTCGGACACTCCGACCGTCATTACTCTGAACGACAATACCGGCAAGGCGCTGACTACGCTCGTTGATAACTCCGCTTTAAAACAGAAATTAAAAGGATATGCTATACCCAAGAAAGAGTTCTTCTCTTTCCAAACCTCTGACGGTATTACGCTGAATGGCTGGATGATGAAACCCGCAGACTTCTCCGCCGGTAAGAAATATCCGGTTTTGATGTATCAGTACAGCGGCCCCGGTTCGCAACAGGTGCTTGACAAATTCGGCGTGAGTTGGGAAACCTACATGGCATCCCAAGGCTATATCGTAGCGTGCGTAGACGGACGAGGCACAGGTGGACGCGGCGCGGAATTCGCCAAAAGCACTTATCTGAATCTCGGCATCAAAGAAGCCAAAGACCAAGTGGAAACCGCTCTGTATTTAGGACGCCAACCTTATGTAGACAAAGACCGTATCGGAATCTGGGGGTGGAGCTATGGCGGATATATGACCATTATGAGTATGAGCGAAGGAACTCCGGTATTCAAAGCAGGAGTTGCCGTTGCCCCGGTTACCGACTGGAACTATTACGATACCGTATACGGCGAACGTTTCATGCGTACTCCGAAAGAAAACGCCGAAGGCTACAAAGCCTCATCAGCCTTTACCCGTGCCAATAATTTGCATGGCAATCTGTTGTTGGTACATGGCATGGCGGATGATAACGTCCACTTCCAGAATTGCGTGGAATATGCCGAGCACCTCGTACAACTTGGCAAGCAGTTCGACATGCAGGTCTACACCAATCGCAATCACAGTATATTCGGTGGTAATACCCGCCTGCATCTGTATACCAAATTGACGAATTTCTTTAATCGGGAATTGAAAAAGTAAATGAGTGAAAGAGTACGTAAGCCGGAATGGCTTAAAATAAGTATCGGCGCCAACGAACGTTACACCGAAACAAAACGTATCGTGGAATCCCACTGCCTGCATACCATTTGTAGCAGTGGGCGCTGCCCCAATATGGGAGAATGTTGGGGAAGAGGTACGGCTACCTTTATGATAGGCGGAGACATTTGTACCCGTTGCTGCAAATTCTGCAATACGCAAACAGGCAAGCCCATGCCTTTAGACCCGCAAGAACCTGTACATGTAGCCGAGTCCATCGCTTTAATGAAACTCTCCCACTCCGTTATCACCTCTGTGGACAGGGACGATTTGCCGGATTTGGGCGCTGCCCATTGGGCGCAAACGATTTGCGAAATCAAACGCCTCAATCCGGAAACAACCGTCGAAGTGTTGATTCCCGACTTTCAAGGCAAAAAGAAACTTATAGACATGGTTATCGAAGCCCGGCCGGAAATCATCTCCCACAATATGGAAACGGTGAAACGTATCAGTCCGCTGGTACGAAGCGCCGCCCGTTATGAAACAAGCCTTGAAGTGTTGCGGCAGATAGCCAGAAGCGGTACTACCACCAAATCCGGCATCATGGTCGGCCTTGGAGAAACTCCGGATGAAGTGGCGGAACTAATGGACGACTTACGCAATGCCGGTTGCCAAATACTCACCATCGGACAATATTTACAGCCTACACATAAGCATTATGCTGTAGCCGAATATGTTACTCCCGCCCAATTTGCCGCTTACAAAGAGCTTGGATTGAAGAAAGGATTCACTCAAGTAGAAAGCGCACCTTTGGTTCGTTCGTCTTATCATGCAGAAAAATCAACCCAGTATCTACAAAAAAGGATGAAATAAAGAACATTTTATATAAGCCGTTTGTTAAAAAGGAAACGGCAAAATAGCGTAGTAATGGGCAAGCAAAGAGTTCTATCATCCAAGTTCAATATGTCGCTGGGATATATCCCCGTCATTATATCCATTATATTATGTGAATTCATAATACAAGACATAGCCATCTACATCGGTACAGGTGTGGGATTATTATCAAGTATTTACATGTGGCGGCGTAAAGGCTCGCATATCCCCCAGATTATACTGTACTGTACAACAGGAATGTTATTATTATTAACAATAACCTCTTTATTTTCCACCGATTATTGTCCGAAAGCCATGTTTCCATTCACATTGGAAATCAGTGCGATTATACCGCCGCTCATCATCTTCCTGAATAGAAGACGCTTTTTAAGCTACCATACCGCCCAAACCCATAAATGCTGCAAACAATTCTTTGCACAAGGTGCCGAAGCCGCCATTGTATCGGCACGCGTACTATTACTCATCGGCTTTTTACATTTCCTTATCATATCGCTTGCCATATTGCTCAGCCACCCGCTGAGTGATACGATGCGTCATGTCTTATTCCGCGTCATACCGCCTTGCGTATTTATATTGAGCATCTTATTCAATCAATTCGGTATCTACTACTTCAATAAAGTAATGAAACATACCGTATTCGTACCTATCGTGACAAAAAAAGGAGATGTTATCGGAAAAGCAATAGCATCCGAAGCCATCAACCGTAAAAACGAATATATCAACCCGGTTATCCGCGTTACCGTAGCCTCGCACGGCATGCTGTTTTTATTGCCGCGCCCCCAATGCAGCCTGCTCGAAAAAGGAAAGACGGATGTGTTAATGGAGAGCTACTTATTGTATGGAGAAACTCTGGAACAGGGCGTAGAAAGAATTTTACTGAGAACGTTGCCGACAGCACCACTGCAGAATCTTCATTTCAGTTTCATGTACCATTTTGAGAATGAGGCCACCAACCGTTTGATTTATCTCTTCACCCTTGATCTGGATGATGATTCCATCTTATGCAATAAAAAGTTTAAGGGCGGAAAGCTTTGGACATTCCAGCAAATAGAACATAATCTCCATCGAAACTTTTTCAGCGGTTGTTTCGAATGTGAATATGAGCATATAAAGGAGATTATTTATACAAGAGAAAAATACAAGGAATTTTAGACAAATCGGGAACCTTACCCTGCCATTCCTTCACCGTTTTCGTTTTAATATATTCTCCCTCACATGTGATATTGGCAGCAATACAAAGTTTGGTCTGAGGGCGGCAGTTATGCAGAATATCCTCTATCATTTTATTGTTGCGATAAGGAGTTTCTATAAAAAGCTGGGTCTGATGCTCATTATACACACGCTGCTCCAACACTTTCAGTTTCTTGGCACGCTCACCGGGCTCGATCGGCAGATAACCATGAAAAGCAAAACTTTGCCCGTTGAAACCGGAACCCATAACCGATAATATAATGGAAGAAGGTCCGACCAAAGGAATAACCCTCAGGTTCTTACGTTGGGCTATCGCCACTACATCCGCTCCCGGGTCGGCAATAGCCGGACATCCTGCCTCAGAAATCACTCCCATTGAGTTTCCTGCTTCAAGCGGCTTCAAATATCCGGAAATATCTTCCGGTGACGTATGTTTATTGAGCGTATAAAACGTAAGCGAATCGATATCTGTCTCCCTATCCACCTTCTTTAGGAAACGGCGTGCCGAACGCACATCCTCCACTATAAAATGACGGATACCCAAAATCACTTCTTTATTATAAGAAGGTAACACGGTTTCAACAGGAGTATCGCCTAAAGTAACAGGCAATAGATAAAGAGCAGTTTCCATGTGAATCAACTAAAGTGATAAAGCAATAGAGCGGTAAGATTATAAAGGGATAAAATAAAGCGATAAAGCGGTAAGGTGATAAGGCTATGAGCCTAAATTACGATCACCCCATCACTTTACCGCTTCATCATCCTTTTTTATCCGTAGATTATATTTCCGTTTTCGTCTTTGTACTCATCCAGACCTTTTTCATAAGTAGCCATAGCGCGCAAGCTCATACCTACACTGGAGAATCCACCGTCGTGGAACAGGTTCTGCATAGTAACCTTACGGGTTAAGTCGGAGAACATAACGATGCAATAATCCGCACATTCGTCAGCCGAAGCATTACCCAGCGGAGACATACGGTTGGCAAAGTCAAACAATTTGTCCATTCCCTTTACGCCCGAACCGGCAGTAGTCATTGTAGGAGACTGAGATATTGTATTGACACGTACATTGTGCTCACGTCCGTAAATGTAGCCAAAACTACGTGCAATAGACTCCAACAGCGCTTTTGCATCTGCCATGTCATTGTAACCGTAGAACGTGCGTTGCGCTGCTACATAACTCAGAGCCAAGATGGAACCGTATTCTGCGATGGCGTTCATCTTCTTGGCAGCCTGTATCATCTTATGGAAAGAAACCGCCGAAATATCCAGCGTCTTACCCAACATATCGTAATCGAGATCATCGTATGTACGCTTCTTGCGCACATTCGGAGACATACCGATAGAATGAAGAACGAAATCCACCTGGCCGCCCAATACTTCCATAGAACGTTTGAACACATTCTCCAAATCTTCCACACTGGTAGCATCCGCTGCTATGACTTCGCAATTCAGTTTTTCAGCCAATGCCGAAACTTCACCCATACGCACAGCGACAGGTGTATTGGACAAGGTGATCGTCGCACCTTCTTCTACTGCTTTTTCTGCAACTTTCCAGGCAATGGATTGCTCATTCAGAGCACCGAAAATAATGCCTCTTTTTCCTTTCAACAAATTGTAACTCATACCTTTTTTACTAAGTTTTGAGCTGCAAAGATAGTGCAAAAACCCCGAAAGCATGCAAAGAAAAGGCTAAAACCACAAAAAATACACTAAAACCAACAATTAGTACACATATTTTCAGCCAAAGCCCGATACTTTTGCAATTGGTAATTAAGAGGTTTTTTCATAATATTTATTTAAGGTTAGAATTAGGTTAACATGAATCAATTTATTATTTCTTTCGTAGGCCACTCGTGAGAGCAGCTTACGGGGAAGTAATAAAAATTAAGGAATACCGCTTAATCCATAAATCAGAATTCATAAATTCATTAACATAGTATCACGAATGAACACATTATTCAAAAAGCTATTTACGCTTACCGCATTTTCTTTTGCATTACTGCCTGTACAGTATGCCGTTCATGCCCAATGCAAAAATCCCATAGATGAAAACATCTATAAAGAGTTGCCTTTCAATATGCCAAAGGTTGAGCAGCCGTCATTTCCGGATTATACAGTCAGTATCCTGCAATTCGGAGCAAAAGGCGACGGAACTACCTTAAACACAAAAGCGATTAATGACGCCATTAAAACCGTCAACGCAAAAGGCGGCGGTAAAGTAGTCATCCCGGAAGGATTATGGTTGACAGGCCCTATCGAGTTATTAAGCAATGTCAACCTGTATACCGAAAAGAATGCCTTGGTGGTCTTTACAGATGATTTTAATGCCTATCCTATTCTCGAAACATCATTTGAGGGTCTGAACACCCGCCGTTGCCAATCACCTATCTCCGCACGCAACACAGAAAACATAGCCATCACAGGTCATGGCGTGTTCGACGGTTCGGGTGACAGCTGGCGTCCGGTGAAGAAAAGCAAACTGACCGCCGGTCAATGGGATGCGCTCGTTAAATCAGGCGGTGTAGTAGACAAATCGATATGGTATCCTACAGCCGGTTCGCTAAAGGGAGCATTAGCCTGCAAGAACTTCAACAATCCCGAAGGTATCGAAACAGACGAGGAATGGAATGAAATCCGTCCATGGTTACGCCCCGTATTACTCAATATCGTTAAGAGTAAAAAAGTCTTATTAGAAGGAGTCACATTCAAAAACTCACCGAGTTGGTGTCTGCATCCGCTATCATGCGAGCACATCACTATCAACCAAGTAAAGGTATTCAATCCCTGGTACTCTCAAAACGGTGATGCTTTAGATTTGGAATCCTGCAAGAATGCATTGATAATCAATAATATCTTCGATGCCGGTGACGATGCCATCTGTATCAAATCCGGCAAAGACGAGGACGGACGTAAACGCGGTGAACCTTGCCAGAATGTTATCGTAAAGAATAACACAGTATTGCACGGCCATGGCGGCTTCGTTGTAGGCAGTGAAATGTCCGGCGGCGTAAAAAACATCTATGTAACAGACTGTACTTTCCTCGGCACAGACGTAGGCCTGCGCTTCAAGAGCACCAGAGGGCGCGGCGGTGTTGTAGAGGGAATCTACATTCACAACATCCACATGATTGATATACCTCACGAACCGTTGCTCTTCGACTTGTTCTATGGTGGCAAAGCTGCCGGCGAAGAAACGGAAGAAGACCTGAAAGGCCGCATGAAGACAACAGTTCCCCAAGTAACCGTTGAAACACCTTCTTTCCGGGACATCCATATCTCCAATATTATTTGTAAGGGTTCGGGACGCGCCATGTTCTTCAACGGACTACCCGAAATGCCCATCAAAAATGTAACCGTAAAGGATGTAATCATCAACGATGCCAAAGAAGGCGTTGTCATCAGCCAGGCGGAAGGTGTAACGTTGGAAAACATACGTATAGCAACCAAGGGACACACATTGAACGTGAAAAACGCTAAAAATCTGAAAGTAGACGGAAAAGTGTATACCACTATCGGCACAGAAGGAAAAGTGTTGGATTTTAAGTAGAATTCGATAAGTTAAGAAGCTCAAAGCAGACAGTCTTTTTGCCAAAAGAAAGAGAGCTGTCTGCTCTTTTTAGTTTAATTTTGCCGCAATTAATTAAACACATTCCTTATGAAAACGACCTTTTTAACCGGTTTCCTGTTATTGTGCGCGTGTACTCTTACCGCACAATCTCAACCAAGTACCAAAACCATTTCGGTAGAAGTGAGCAACTCATGGAGCAAAGACAAAGCCGACGCTCCGGTAGTATTAAAAATCAAAGACCTGCAACCCGGTTTCCGTGTGCGTTCTGCCGTCGTAATGAACGGCAATGAAGAAATTCCTTCGCAGTTGGACGACCTGAACGGTGATTTGAAAGCCGATGAATTGGCCTTTGTCATGGATATTCCTGCCAAAAGCAAGAAAATGCTGACCATTACCTTGTCTTCCGCTAAAACGGATAAGACCTACCCGTCGCGTGTATTTGCCGAAATGCTGATACGCGATACAAAAAAACAGAAGCATGCCCCCATACAGTCGGTCACAGTGCCGGGAACTACCAACTTTTATAGCATGCTACATGGACACGGACCCATGTTTGAATCGGAATTAGTCGCTTACCGCGTCTATTTTAATCAAAAGCAAACCGTTGACCCGTACGGTAAATTCAAAAAGGGACTGGAAATCCAAGAAAGCCGGTTCTATCCTAACGACGAGCAGCTTGCGCGCGGATTCGGCGATGACGTGCTGATGGTTGGCAACAGTTGCGGTATCGGCGCCTTGAAAGGTTGGGACGGGACAAAAGCCACTCATATAGAGCCGATAGCGTTCCGTACAGAAAGCATTCTTGCCTACGGCCCCGTACGCACCATAGCCGATGTGACCGTCAAAGGCTGGGACTATCAGGGAAAAGAGCTGAATATGACCAACCGCTATATCCTTTATGCCGGACATCGTGACCTGTTGGTAGAAACGTTCTTTGACGAACCCCTGCAAGATGAAGTGTTCTGCACCGGCGTACAAAACATTATGGGTAACGAAACACTTTCGGAGTCCGATCATAAAGGCTTGGTAGGTAGTTGGGGAAGACACTGGCCGGTAAACGATACTGTAAAATATGCAAAAGAAACAGTAGGTATCGCCACCTATATTCCACAGAAATACATCCGCAAAGAAGTAAAAGACAAAGATAACTTCCTTTACACTCTTTCCGCACCGGGCAGCGACCGTTTCCACCATTACACCATGTTTACGTCATGTAAGGAAACGTTCGGCTATCCTACTCCCGAAGCATGGTTCGCTTATATGCGCGAGTGGAAAGAAGCACTGCAGCACCCGGTTCAGATAAAAATCAAGAATTAAAAATTAAAGAATTAAATCGTGACATGAAAACCAGAAACGCACTTTTAGGACTCAGCCTGCTGCTTGCATTACCGCTGGCGGCACAAGAAAAGAATTATGTTTCCGAGGTATGGGTAGCCGACCAAGGTAACGGTAAATACAAAAATCCGATACTCTATGCAGACTATTCCGATCCGGATGCCTGCCGTGTAGGAGATGACTTCTATATGACCTCTTCCAGTTTCAACTGCCTGCCGGGGTTACAGATTCTGCACTCCAAAGACCTCGTGAACTGGAGCATCATCGGAGCTGCCGTTCCTTATGCCCTCTCCCCCATTGAAACGCCGGAACGTCCGGAGCATGGCAACCGTGTATGGGCGCCCGCTATCCGCCATCACAACGGTGAATTCTATATTTTCTGGGGCGATCCCGACCAGGGCGCTTTCATGGTAAAAGCCAAAGACCCCAAAGGTCCGTGGACAGAGCCCGTACTCGTAAAACCGGGCAAGGGTATTATAGACACCTGTCCTTTCTGGGATGAAGACGGAAAAGTTTATATGGTACACGCTTATGCAGGAAGCCGTGCCGGATTGAAGAGTATCATATCCATTTGCGAGTTGAATGCGGATGCCACCAAAGCCATAACGCAGTCACGCATCATCTTCGACGGTCATGAAGCCCACCAGACTTGTGAAGGTCCCAAACTCTACAAAAGGGGAGAATATTACTATATCTTCCATCCGGCAGGCGGCGTACCCACCGGTTGGCAGGTTGTTCTCCGTTCCAAGAACATATACGGTCCTTACGAATGGAAAAAGGTGCTGGCGCAAGGTGACAGTCCCATCAACGGCCCTCACCAGGGAGCATGGGTAGATACTCCTACCGGTGAAGACTGGTTCCTGCATTTCCAGGATGTGGGCGCATACGGCCGTTTGGTACACTTACAACCCATGAAATGGGTCAACGACTGGCCTGTTATCGGCATCGACAAAGACGGTGACGGTTGTGGCGACCCGGTACTGGTTTATAAAAAGCCGAACGTAGGCAAGACATATCCTATCTGCACTCCGCAAGAAAGTGATGAGTTTGACGGCTATACCCTTTCTCCGCAATGGCAATGGCATGCCAACATCAACGAAAAATGGGCTTATTACGCAGGAGATCAAGGCATCGTACGTCTCTACTCCTATCCTGTTGTCAAAGACTGCAAAAACCTTTGGGACGTAGCCAACCTATTGTTACAGAAAACTCCCGCCGACAATTTTACCGCCACCATGAAACTGACTTTCAAACCGACGGAAAAGTACAAAGGAGAGCGCACCGGACTGGTAGTTATGGGACTCGACTATGCCGGACTTGTTTTGGAAAACACGGAAAAAGGCCTGGTATTGTCCCAGGTATCTTGCCCTAAAGCGGAAAAAGGTACTCCCGAAACAGTAAACGGTACAGTCGGTTTAAAAGACAATACCATCTACCTGCGTGCCAAGTTTACCTCTGACGGGAAAAAGATTTCCAAGAGCGAAGGCGGACACGACCTGTTGGTACTGTGCAACTTCAGTTACAGCTTCAACGGAAAGAAATTCCAGCCATTGGGCAAACCGTTCCAAGTGAAAGAAGGCAAATGGATCGGCGCTAAAGTAGGTATGTTCTGTACCCGCCCGGCCATTGTTACCAACGACGGCGGCTGGACAGACGTAGACTGGTTCAGAATTACAAAATAACAAGTTCCCGGCGAATTGTTATATCTTTGTGCCGAAAACCAAAAGAAAAGAACAATGAAGAAGCTTGTTATATTTGACTTAGACGGAACGTTATTAAACACCATTGCCGATTTGGCGCAAAGCACCAATCATGCCTTGAGCGTACTGGGTTATCCCATGCACGAGGAGTCGGCCTATAACTTTATGGTAGGCAATGGAATTAACAAACTATTTGAAAGAGCTCTTCCCGAAGGCGAAAAGAGCGAGGAAAATGTACTCCGCGTCCGTAAGGAATTCGTTCCTCACTACGATAGGCACAATGCCGATAAGAGCCGTCCCTATCCCGGCATTCCCGAACTGTTGGAACAATTACAGTTACAGGGGCTACAAATTGCGGTTGCATCCAATAAGTATCAGGCTGCAACTCAAAAACTGATAGCCCACTATTTTCCGAAAATAGATTTCGTCGCCATATTCGGCCAGCGAGAAGGGGTAAACGTGAAACCCGACCCCACCATTGTAGAAGATATTCTATCCATTGCCAAAGTAGATAAAAAAGACGTGCTCTATGTAGGAGATTCCGGTGTGGATATGCAGACTGCAATCAATGCCGGAGTAACTTCCTGCGGGGTTACCTGGGGTTTCCGTCCACGGACTGAGTTAGAGGAATTTAATCCTGACTATATTGTAGATAGAGCAGAAGAAATTTTAAAATTGACAAACTAAAAAAACGATGATAAAAAAGTGCTTCCTACTGTGCCTTACCATTTGTTGCATCAGCGGTAAGGCCACAGCACAAAGTAATAATAACTTAAAGCTATGGTATGACAAACCCGCCAAACAATGGGTAGAAGCCCTGCCCTTAGGTAACGGACGCATAGGAGCGATGGTTTTCGGCGATCCCGCACACGAACGGTTCCAACTCAATGAAGAAACCGTTTGGGGCGGCTCTCCTCATAACAATACTAATCCCAAAGCTAAAGAAGCGTTGCCCCGCATACGCCGGTTGATATTCGAGGGGAAAAATAAAGAAGCGCAAGAATTATGCGGCCCCGCTATCTGCTCACAATCGGCCAACGGAATGCCGTATCAAACTGTCGGTACACTGCATCTTGATTTTGAAGGAATCAATCAATACGATGATTTTTATCGGGATTTGGATATTGAAAAGGCAATAGCTACCACCCGTTTCACAGCCAATGGCATTACGTACATACGGGAAGCCTTTACCTCTTTTCCCGACCGGTTGCTCATTATCAAATTAACAGCATCAAAGAAGAAAAGTATTTCTTTCACAGCACATTATACCACACCATATACCGAAAATACAGAATTTTGCATTTCTCCCCGCAAAGAACTGCAACTAAACGGTAAAGCCAACGACCATGAGGGTATTGAAGGAAAGATACGATTCACCGCACTCACCCGGATTGACAATAACGGAGGTACGTTAAAAGTAACTTCGGACAGTACTTTGCAAGTCAAGAATGCCGACAGTGTTACTCTATATGTATCTATCGGTACAAACTTCATAAACTATAAAGACGTGTCGGGAGATGCATTGAAAGCAGCACGGCAATACATGAAACAAGCCGGTAAAAACTACACGAAAAGGAAAGAAGCCCACATTGCCGCCTATCAACAATACTTTAACCGTGTTTCACTGGACTTAGGCAGCAACGACCAAATCAAGAAACCGACAGACCGGCGTGTAAGGGAATTCAGCTCCGTCACCGACCCGCAAATGGCCGCCTTGTACTTCCAATTCGGACGTTACCTGTTAATATGCAGTTCGCAACCCGGCGGGCAGGCCGCCAACCTGCAAGGTATTTGGAACTACCAGTTACGAGCTCCCTGGGACGGAAAATACACTACCGATATCAATGTAGAGATGAATTATTGGCCGGCCGAAACAACCGCCCTGTCCGAGATGCACGAACCGTTCCTGCAATTGGTAAAAGAAGTGGCCATACAAGGCCGCGAAAGCGCCTCCATGTATGGCTGCCGTGGATGGACTTTGCATCACAACACCGATATATGGCGTACCACCGGTGCCGTAGACGGCGCTAAATATGGTGTTTGGCCAACTTGTAACGCTTGGTTCTGCCAGCACCTGTGGGATCGGTACCTGTTCTCCGGCGATAAGAATTATTTAGCGGAAGTTTATCCGATTATGCGCGGCGCCTGCGAATTTTATCTGGACTTTTTAGTGCGCGAACCTAAAAATAACTGGCTGGTGGTAGCCCCTTCCTATTCACCGGAAAACAGTCCGTCTGTTAACGGTAAGCGCGGTTTTGTAATTGTCGCCGGTACCACCATGGACAATCAAATGGTCTACGACCTGTTTTACAATACCATTCAAGCCGCCAACTTAATGAATGAAAACACAGCTTTCACAGACAGCCTGCAAACCGTAGCCAACCATTTAGCCCCTATGCAGGTAGGACGCTGGGGACAACTGCAAGAATGGATGGAAGACTGGGACAATCCTCAAGACCATCATCGACATGTATCCCACCTATGGGGATTATATCCAGGCCGTCAAATCAGCGCCTATCACTCCCCTGTCCTTTTTGAAGCCGCCAAGACATCACTGACCGCCCGCGGCGACCACTCTACCGGTTGGTCTATGGGATGGAAAGTCTGCTTATGGGCACGGCTGCTCGATGGCAATCATGCTTATAAACTGATTACCGAACAGCTTCACCCCACCACCGATGAACGCGGACAAAACGGTGGTACGTATCCTAATCTGTTCGACGCTCACCCGCCTTTCCAAATAGACGGCAACTTCGGCTGTACGGCCGGCATAACCGAGATGTTTGTACAGAGCCACGACGGTGCTGTCCATCTTCTGCCCGCGTTGCCCGATGTGTGGGAGCGTGGCGTTATAAAAGGAATTCGCTGTCGCGGCGGTTTCCTGCTGGAAGAAATGAAATGGGAAAAGGGGCAAATGCAAACAGCTACCATATGCTCCACCATCGGAGGTACCCTACGCATACGTACCGGCTCTCCCCTATATTTGAATGGAGAAAAACTCTCCCCTACTTCAGAGAAACTCTGCAAAAACCCATTTTTACAACCGCAAGCCATACGTAAACCGCTAATTGTAGCTAATTCATCTTTATCTACATTCGAACATACAATAACCTATGTGTATGATATAGAGACAAAGCCAGGAAAGAAATATATACTTTCAAGCAAAGCTTTATAATATTACTATTGCGTATAATAAATTTAAAAAAATAGGCTTACCAATAACGTTTATAATCAACAAAAAATATGCAAGTAAAAACAAATATTACACAAAACGCTCTTTATTATTAACCTATATTTGCGCCCATCAAATTAACCTTATGTATATCAAAGCATTTTTAACTAAGGTATGCAATAATAAAAGAGTATAATATGATGAGAACATTTTTCTTTGGACTACTCAGTACATTATTACTACTGTCTTCCTCCATCAGCCAGGCTCAAAACGCCACACCTGCCCCCGACCGTGGCAAAGTACCCGCATTTCCGGGTGCAGACGGTGCAGGTAAATATACTACCGGTGGTGCGGGCGGTACCGTTTATACCGTTACCTCATTGGCAGATGATGAAACGGAAGGGACTTTACGTTGGGCTATCCGCAAAAAAGGTCCTCGTACCATTGTCTTTGCCGTAAGCGGTATCATCGAACTGCAATCCCCGCTGAAAATAAATAACGGCGACCTCACTATTGCCGGACAGACAGCTCCGGGCGATGGTATCTGCCTGAAGAATTACACCATGAGCGTTCAGGCCGACAATGTAATCGTACGCTTCATCCGTTCACGTATGGGTGATGATATCAAGCAAAAAGGTGATGATGCCATGAACGGCTTCAAGCATCACCGCAACATCATCATCGACCATTGCTCCATGAGCTGGAGTACGGATGAATGTGCTTCGTTCTACGACAACAGCGACTTTACGATGCAATGGTGTATCATCAGCGAAAGCCTTGCCAATTCCATACACGAAAAAGGCTCACACGGCTACGGCGGATTATGGGGCGGACAGCCTGCCACTTTCCATCATAACCTGCTTGCCCACCACACCAACCGTACTCCGCGTCTTTGCGGTAGCCGTTATACCGGCAAACCTGAAGAAGAAAAAGTGGAACTGTTCAATAATGTTATCTACAATTACGGCAGCGACGGTGCATACGCCGGTGAAGGCGGTTCATACAACTTCCTTGCCAACTATTACAAACCGGGACCTTTCACCGCTACCAAAGGCTCATACAAACGTCTTTTTACCGCCTATGCCGATGATGGCAAGAATAAGAATGCAGCAGGTACACATGGCGTATTCTACTTCAATGACAACTATGTAGACCCGTCTTGTCCGAAACTCTCCGACAAACAAAAAGCCGATATATACAAAATACAGCGCGATAACAGCTACGGTCTCATCATCAAGAAAGACTTTGCTCCCGAAAAGGAGCTCCTCGCTGAAAAGCCATTCGATATTGCCGAACACACTTCCCTGCAATCGGCACGTAAAGCCTATAAGTCCGTCCTCGACTACGCCGGAGCTTCTCTGAAACGTGATGTCATTGACGCCCGCATCGTAGAAGAAACACGTAAAGGCAATTATACTCATGAAGGTTCGCACGGCAGTACCAACGGTATGATAGACCGTCCGACAGATGTAGGCGGCTGGCCCGTATATAAATCGGAAAAAGCCCCTCAAGATACAGATAAAGACGGTATGCCCGATGAATGGGAAAAAACCAACGGTCTGAATCCGAATGATGCAACTGACGGAGCCAAATACGGTCTGAACTCTCAATACACCAATCTGGAAGTGTATATAAACAGTCTTGTCAACCATTTATTCCCTCAGAACTAACCTTTCTGATGAGCCACTATATAAAAACAAAAAAATGAGATATATCAAAATCATACAAGCTGTCCTGTTCATTACTCTCCTTACAGGGGTAGCAGCAGCCTGCTCGGACGACACTCCTGCCGGTGAAGATAATTCTACGGAACAAGGGGGAAACGGAGCCACCGACAAAGATAATCCGGATAACAATGGGAACTCTGATACGGAAACTCCGACTCATCCGAATATCCCACTCCTGACCGTTCCGCTATTGCAGCCTTCCCGGGAGCCGAAGGTGCAGGTAAATATACCACCGGCGGCGCGGGCGGTACTGTCTATGTGGTAACATCGCTCGAAGACAGCAACGCACCGGGCACATTACGTCATGCCGTAGAGCAATCCGGAAAGCGTACTGTGGTATTCGCTGTAGGCGGAGTTATAAAGCTGAACAAACAATTGGTTATCAGGAATGATGATATCACAATCGCGGGACAAACCGCACCCGGTGCAGGCATTTGCCTGAAAGATTACACCCTGCGAGTCAATGCCAACAATGTAATCATCCGTTTTATTCGTTGCCGGATGGGCGACGAAGCGCAAACCGAAGATGATGCCATGAACGGTTACCAAAAAGAATATCCCGGAAAAAGAAACATTATCATAGACCACTGTTCAATGAGCTGGAGTACGGACGAATGCGCGTCATTCTACGGCAATACAAACTTCACCATGCAATGGTGTATCGTCAGCGAAAGTTTATGGCACTCCGTACACGACAAAGGGAATCACGGTTACGGCGGTTTATGGGGTGGAACGCCTGCTACATTCCATCACAACCTGGTTGCCCACCACAGCAATCGTACCCCGCGTCTTTGCGGCAGCCGCTACTCGAACCGTGCCGATATGGAAAAAGTAGATTTGTGTAACAATGTAATTTACAACTGGACCAGCGAAGGAGCTTATGGCGGGCAGGGCGGTTCGTATAACATTCTGAACAACTACTATAAACTCGGCCCGGCTTCCGTTGCAAACGGAACTCACGCACGTTTCTTCACCGCATACGTAGACAAAGGAAGCGAGGAATATCCGCAGGCAGCCGGAGTTTACGGACATTTTTATCTCAGCGGCAATGTGATAGACAATACCCGGACAGATTTGTCGAGTTCACAACAAGCTGAAGTTGCAGCAGCCAATGCAGACAATACTTCTTCTACCGCCTTTGTTGTAAAGGATGAAAGAAATGCTGCCGAAATTACAACAGCAGTGGAAGCCTCCGACCTGTTAGCCCCTGTCCGTTTCTCCACCTTGCCGGATTACAGTTTTGTCGAATCGGCCGATGCTGCCTACGAATCGGTACTTACATACGCCGGTTCATGGATTTGCGGTTGGACAGCCAATGGATACACCATCCCTAAACGAGACAAAATAGACATGCGCATCGTCAACGACACCCGCATGGGCATATTCTCCACTACCGCCTCCAAAGGTGGCGGTAACGGTTTGATAGATACTCAGAGTGATACACCTGAAAAATGGGATGACTATGTTGCAACGACATCCTCTCTTATCGACAGTGACAACGATGGCATGCCCGATGAATGGGAAAAAGCCAACGGACTTGATCCAAACGATAATAGAGACAGCGGCAAGTACAATCTGAATTCCCAATATACCAATCTGGAAGTGTATATAAACGGATTAGTAAAAACTCTATATCCTTTTTAATCCGGTCATAAAACAGCATATATTATAAGAAGCTTGTTCACTTTCTTTAATGGATAGTAAACAAGCTTTTTTATAAATTTATGTCCCAGAGCGTACTCATGAAGGGAGTTAACCCATTTATGTAAGACAGATAACAAAAATTACTAACCTAAAAACAAAAATTGCACATCTGCTTTTTTATATCAATTTACATTTGCGCTCAGGAATTAACAATATGTGAAAACACATACCATAATGGGAAACACTTTTTAATTTATAAATATGCAAAGAATGTCTAAAATGAAAAACATGCGCACTGTGTTACTATTTTTAATAGTAGCAATGATAACGCTTGGCGTATCAGCGCAGACTGTAACCGTAAAAGGTACCGTGACAGACAAAACAGGAGAAACCGTAATCGGAGCCTCCGTAGTTGAAAAAGGAAATACCGGCAATGGTACGATAACCGACATTGACGGAAACTTCTCCTTGAGTGTCCCCACCAATGCAACTTTAGTTTTCTCATACGTAGGTATGACAACACAAGAAATCGCAGTGAAAGGACAGCAAACTATTAATGTTGTTTTATCCGATGACGCACAAGCCCTGGAAGAAGTTGTAGTAATCGGATACGGCTCGGTAAAAAAGAAAGACCTGACAGGCTCCGTTGCCACGGTTAATTCCGAAACACTGGCTGCCGTACCCGTTGCTTCCGCTACCGAAGCTTTGCAGGGAAAAATGGCAGGTGTACAAATCACTACAACAGAAGGTTCGCCCGATGCAGAAATGAAAATCCGCGTACGCGGAGGCGGTTCTATCACAGGCGATAACACTCCGCTCTTCATCGTAGATGGTTTCCCGGTAGAATCCATCAGTGACATCCCCGCTTCAGATATCGAAGACATGACTGTGCTGAAAGATGCTTCTTCAACAGCTATCTACGGTTCACGTGGTGCAAACGGTGTTATCTTGGTTACTACAAAAAGCGGTAAAGAAGGCAAAGTCAGCGTTTCGTACAACGCTTATTATTCATGGAAACAAATGACCAAAACCCTAAACACACTAAGCGCCAGTGATTACGTAAAATGGCAACGCGAATACGCCCTATTAAGAGGAAGCGAAGATAAGTATACCACCCTTTTCGGTAATTGGCAAGATGCCGACCTCTATTCTACAGCTCCTACCAACGACTGGCAGGAACAGGTATTTGGCCGCACCGGACACACTTTTAACCATAATATTTCCATTAGTGGAGGTTCTGAGAAGACAAAGTTCAATATGAGTTATGCCCACATGAACGACAAAGCTATCATGTTGGGATCGTCTTTCCGACGCGACAACCTAAGTCTGAAACTTAGCCATAAAGTAAATGACAAAGTAAACCTTGACTTCTCCATGCGCTATGCCGATACAAAAGTAAACGGAGCAGGAGCCAACGAAAGTAAAACAGAAGTATCTTCCGCCGACTCTCGTATGAAGAATGTGATGATTTACCCTATGTTCAACTTTCCCGACTTGAGTGACGGCTATGACCCTGACCTGCAATTAACGAATCCGATTACCTCTGTATATGATACGGACCGTAAACAAAATCGTCAAACTTTCAACATGAATGGTAGCTTCTCATGGGAAATCTTTAAGAACTTCAAGTTTAAGACAGAATTTGGTTTGGATTGGTACTATAATACCGACAAAAAATACTATGGTAACTCTACCTACAATGCACGTACCAACAGTACCAGTACAGATGGTGTTCATCCGATGGCATACTTTGCCGATACCCAACGCAAAACCTTCCGCAACACCAATACGGTGAACTATGACTTCAAGGATATCATCAAGAATAAAGATCACAGTTTGAATTTACTCGTAGGACAAGAAATGCTGAACAAGCAAAGTTTACTGAATGACGACCGTCTGCGTCTGTATCCCACCGACTTTACAGCCGACCAAGCTTGGAATCTCTCCTCGCAGGGTACTCCCTATCAAGTAAACAAATACAATAATGCCGATGATAACCTCTTATCATTCTTTGGTCGCGCAAACTATAACTTCCAGGACAAATACTTGGTAAGTGCCACTTTTCGCGCCGACGGTTCTTCCAAGTTTTCAAAAAACAACCGTTGGGGATACTTCCCTTCAGCAGCAGTAGCATGGCGTATCTCTGCAGAGAATTTCATGCAGAACACACAAAATTGGTTGGATGATTTGAAACTGCGTTTCTCTTATGGTACTGCAGGTAACAATAATATTCCCTCCGACCAGATTTCTCCCGTATGGTCTTCCAACTCTACTACTTGGTTAAACCAATTCAATACTTATTGGACAAGCGGACTAGCTTCAGGGCAAAGTGGACTGTATGCCTCCAACCCCGACCTGACTTGGGAAACAACTATTACCCGAAATTTAGGTTTAGACTTTACACTCCTTGGTGGTAAAGTTTCCGGTAGCGTAGAATATTATTGGAATACAACAAAGGACCTTCTCATTGCCTTCCCTGTATCTGGTTCGGGCTATGACTACCAATATCGTAATCTTGGCGAAACTGAAAATAAAGGTTTGGAAATATCCGTTACATGGAATGCTATCAATACCAAGAACTATGGACTGACTATCAGCGGCAACGTAGGTCTCAACAAAAATAAAGTAAAGAACCTCGGCACATTGAGCGAATATAAAGCATCCTCTGGCTGGGCTTCCACACAAATTCAAGACGACTATGTTGTGAAACCGGGTCGCCCTGTAGGCGAAATCTACGGTTATATAAGCGCAGGCCGATATGAAGTGAGCGATTTTGAAGACTATTATGCATCTGGTGAAAAATGGGTGTTGAAAGAAGGTATAGCAAGTGATGCAAGTGTGATAGGGACCAGCTACCTTAGACCGGGTGCCATGAAGTTGGCAGATATCAGCGGTCCTGACGGTACTCCTGACGGTGTAGTAGATGATAACGATCGTACCGTTATCGGTAATACCAATCCTAAGGCAAGCGGTGGTTTCACCCTTTCCGGTCGCGTATACGGCTTCGACCTGAGTGCAAACTTCACTTACAGTATTGGTAATGATGTATATAATGCTAATAAGATTGAATATACATCGGCATCACAATACTACTACCGCAACATGCTTGATATCATGTCTGAAGGTAATCGCTGGACCAACCTCGACGCCAACGGAAACTTGGTGAATGACGCCGCACTGTTGGCCGAGATGAATGCCAATACCACCATGTGGTCACCTTACACCAACTATGTATTGAGCGATTGGGCTGTTGAAGACGGTTCGTTCCTGCGTCTCTCCACACTGACGCTCGGTTATACATTACCGCAGAACCTCACCAAAAAAGTAGGTATCAACAATCTGCGTTTCTACGCTACCTGTTACAACGTATTCTGCCTGACAGGATACTCGGGTTTCGACCCCGAAGTTTCTACCAGAAACAAAACAGCCCTCACACCAGGTGTGGATTACTCAGCCTATCCTAAGAGTCGCCAATTTGTAATAGGTCTTAACTTGAACTTCTAATAAATACGAAAGATAAAATGAAAAATATATTATTCAAATCCTTAGCAGTAGTAACCCTGATGGGTGCACTGTCTTCCTGCAATGATTTTCTGGAGCAGACTTCTCCATCCTCAATGGATAGTGAAAAGATTTTCAGCAGTCAGGAATTTGCCGAAGGAGCCATCGCTAATATCTACAATGAATTTGGACAACAAAACTACCGTGCACGTAGCGTATGGTACGGTTATAATACAGATATCGAATTGTTTAACGGTTCAAACAAAGGTGACGGAAAAGCAGACTTGGCAACCTATAATGCCAATACCGCCAACGACCAGATGAATGTAACGACCGGCACCGATTTATGGGCAAAGATATACGCCGCCATCGAAAAGGCCAATCTTGCTATTGAAGGTTTAAGAGCTAATGCAGACTTGACTGATGCCAACATGAAACAGTTACTTGGCGAAGCACTCACTCTGCGTGCGTTACACTACATCGACCTCATTAATATGTGGGGCGACGTGCCCGCACGTATGACTACCTTGAACTCCGAGAACATGTATTCCGGACGTGAAGACCGCGATGTCATCTACAAGCAACTTATCATCGACCTGCAAGAAGCACAAGATCTCTGCGCATGGCCTAACGAATTGGCTGCCACACAAACGGTAGAACGTGTAAACAAAGCGTTTGTCAAAGGATTTCTGGCACGCGTCTGCATGCAAGCTGCCGGCTACGCCCAGCGCCTTGACGGAGAAAACCGTCTGAGCACAGACGAGGAACTCACTAAAGAGAAACTTTACCCTATCGCTCTACAAGCTTGCAAAGATGTAATGGCACAAGAAGGAACATACGTAGCTTTGAAACCCAATTTCGAAGATGTATTCAACAACAACGGTATCTCGGGTGACGTGATTAACGCCGGCAGCGAGTCGTTATTCGAAATCGGATACAGTAATGACCCGGTGCGTGGACGTATGATGTATACGTTTGGGATTAGACACAGAAATGCAGACAACATGACGACAATGACACAAGGAAGTTCCGTAGGCCCTATGCCGACATTCTATTACGATTACTCCCCAAAAGATAAGCGTCGTGACATTACCTGTTGTCCTTTCCAGTGGGAGAAAGGAAAGCAAAGCCTTCAGGCTTTCAGCAGTTGGAGTTTTGGGAAGTTACGTTTTGAATGGGCAGAACGTATGATTTCCGGTGGTGGTACTGATGATGGTATCAACAAACTTTATATGCGCTATGCTGATATCATATTAATGCGTGCCGAACTGGAAAATGAATTAAATGGCCCCGATGCCGCAGCTCCCTGGCTCACAAAAATCCGCGAACGTGCATTTGCCCCTGCCGATTATGCCACAGAAGTAACCGATTATGTTACCGCAGCATCACAAAGCAGAGCAACAATGTTTCAAGCTATAGTCGATGAAAGAGCACTTGAGTTTGCTGGTGAATTTATACGCAAGGCTGACCTCATTCGTTGGGGAATGTTGAAAAGCAAAATGGACGAAGCAAATGCAAAAATGAAAGCCATCGTTACACTGACAGATTATGATGCTAAGCACCCGTACAGCCAGCTTTCCGGTCGTATATTCTATAAAATGGAAGATTTTAATTGGACGCGTAATGGTATCTTGAATATAGAAACTAATGCCAAACTTATACTTTACGGTCTGAACTATGGCGAAACCGGAAGTGCTCCAGCAGGTTATACTGAATATACCGACAGTAAAGGAGAAGTATCTACTTGGATTAAAGAGAATGTACTGAAAGATATTATCGACTATCTTTATGTGCAAGACCCAGACAAACGCCAATATTGGCCTATCTTCAATGTCAATCTGAATGATAACCCGAATCTGACAAACTACGAGTGGTATTAATTATTAAAAAAGACATAACAATGAGAAAATATATAATCGCAGCACTTGCTTTCGCCACAATACTGGCCGGAGGCTTAACATTCACTGCATGTGATGATGTGGACGATGTGAAAGATTTGACGCTGGACCGACTGCTGTCACCAACAAATGTAACGGCTTTCATCAGAAATAAGACAAATGTTGAGCTAAAATGGGATGCCATAAATGGAGCAACATCTTACACAATCGGAGTTTTTCAAGGTAACCCGAATGATGGTGCTTCCGCACTGATTACAGAAAGTACAGAAGATGTTACTTATACTATTACTGGTTTAGAAGGAGAAACAGAATATACTTTTGGAGTCAAAAGTGTTGCGGAAGGAAAGAATGACTCTAAATGGAGTCTCATTACTCGCTCCACTGATGCAGAACAGATATTCTACGATGTATCAGATGATGATTTACAAGCAACAAGTGTAACACTACGTTGGCCTGCCGGAGAAACTGCAACTACAATCGTCATCACTCCGGGAGAAATCACCCATTCAGTTACTACAGATGAAATTACAGCCGGAGCCGCTACAATCAGCGGCTTGGTTTCCGAAACGACATACACTGCAAAACTGATGAACGGTGAAAAGACACGCGGTACAGTAACATTCAAAACACTAATAGACTTTGGTGACGCAACAGTCGTTCAAGAAGGTGATAACTTAGTGGATATTCTGGATAATGCAGCAGAGAATGCGGCTATAGTCCTTGTTTCCGGTACGTTCGATCTTGGAGAGTATGCATTGACAAAATCTGTAAATATCTCTGGTTATAAATCATCTGACAAGCCAACTATTAACGGACGGTTCACTGTTGGTGCCACTACCATATCCTTGTCATTAACCAATCTGATTGTAGACGGACTCTATGAGCAAGACAATCTTTTGGAATTAAAAGACGCCAATGCTAATGTTTCAAACTTAAATATAATAGGATGTGAAATACGCAATACCAATAAACATCTGATCTATGCAAATAAAATAGGTAAGTTTGGTAATATTACCATTGATAATTGCATTATTGAAAATGTGAAAGACAGTGAAGGTGACGGCATTGATTTACGTGAAGGAAGCGAATTAACCTCCTTAGTCGTTAATAAGTCCACTTTTAGAAATGGTTTTCGTACATTTCTGCGTTGTCAAGTAACAAATACAGCGACAGTATCATTCAATGAATGTACATTCTATAACGTTTGCACATTAGATAACTCAAATAACAGTGGTCTTTTCCAAATGGATAAAACTACTGCATCCAGTCAACTGTCTGTCAAGAAATGCTTCTTCTATGGTGTTGGAATAGAAAATCCCCAAAATACCGCTTCTGGCGTTTGGGCTAAAAAAGGTAAAATGAAGGCAACATGTTCATACATACAAAATTATTATTATAACTGTCCTAATCTTTGGAACACTAGCAACAGTCAATATGCGGACGCTCACGACGACGTGGCAATGGAGACTGTCGACCCGCAATTTATAGATGCCGCCTCCGGTAATTTAACTATAGGAAATCAAACGGTTAAAGATTTGGCAGTCGGAGATCCACGCTGGTATTAAACAAAGAATAAGACTCAATTCTCACATTAAATTATTATTGCAGAAGGGGTTGTCCAGTATTGGGGCACCCCCTTCATCTTTCCGCCGACCAGTCTCACGGGCGAATTCCTCTTCCCAAGTTTGGCAAGCACTACCTATAAATAAATGACTATTTGCCCCCTATCCGGTAAAATAAAAGAATTAAAATAATCAATAGAAACAAAAGCAAAAAGAAAGAACGTAATGAAATCAACAAGCAAACTATCAGTAGCCTATAACCTCATTACTGGAATACAAATGTCTGCATGATGCAAACAGTTCGTAATATAAGAACAATTTATTGCCGTACAATCCTATCCCTGCTCACCCCGTAATACCCCGCTACGGGCACATATACCGGTTGCGTAGGTATTCCGATATTCTGAATCTTCCCTTCCGCCCTCAGCCTGCGGATATGCTCCATCGCTTTCGACTTCATAAATCCGCAAATCTGCTGGAAGTCCGCACGGGTCATTAATTGATGTTCGGTGAAATAAGTTCGCAAACGCATATCTATTTCCACATCCGATAGTTTGCGGGAATGCCCGTTGTGCCTGATATTTTTAAGCTTCACGGCTCCCACTTCGTTCTTCAACGCTTGGTCGGCACGAAACTTGATACCTTTTAAACGGACTTTCGTATTTTTGCGTTTCGTTTCCGCCGTCACCCCTTCTATACATTTCAGCGTAGGATGAAAATAACCTATCCCGTCCAGGTGCACTTGGCGACCGTCACCCAGCTCCTGCCCCAATACATGCGACAGCGCATCGAGTACAGCCGTTACATCCGTTTCCGTCAGCGAGCAACGCTCCTGAATTTTACGCCTCACATAGTCTGTTCCTATCTTTCCATTGTACGTGATGCGTGCATGGAGCTTTTTCTCGTCCGGCTGGTTCGGCGGTACCGGATTCTCATACCATTCAAAATGAATTGCCATAGTGCTGTATTTATTTATACTGTGTAAAGTTAACGCTTTCCCATGAGATAATCTATTTTTCCTACGAGAATAAATGGGTGCCGGCAACTGCCAACAGAGCCGTTGACGATTGTAAACAGAACCGCCGACAGCTATAAACAGACCTGTTGACTACTGTCAACACCCTGTTTCGCTACAAGATAAAACGAATTATCCCGCATTGAAAACGCAATAATGCAAGGACTTGGCACGTTCAACGCCACAAGCGATAATAGTGTGAAAAAGGCTTGCGAAAGGCTGTTTCCCGATAGTAACTTCGCGGCACGAAACTATCAATAAAAACAACGTGTATGATGAAAAAATGTATTATGAAACTTATCTCCTTTTTATTAAGGAACCGGAAACGCGAGAGACAGTCCCGCATAAAGAAATACAATCCGACAGAACAGGTTAACCGCTTCCTGCAAACCGGCTATGCCTTCCGTTACAACCGGCTGACAGAGGAAACAGAATACCGCCCCATTGGAATTGCAGACAAAGCGTTCCTCCCTGTCGGCAAACGGGAACTGAATTCCTTATGTCTCGAAGCCCATGCCCGGGGCATCCTATGCTGGGACAAAGATATCAGCCGCTTTCTTTTTTCCAAATACGTACCGGAATATCATCCTTTCCTGCTCTACTTTGAGCAGCTTCCCGCTTGGGACGGTATCGACCGGATTGACAATTTGGCACACCGCGTATCGTCCGAACCCTTCTGGATAAGCGGTTTCCACACATGGATGCTCGCTCTTGCAGCCCAATGGACGGGACGGACAGGCAAACATGCCAACAGCGTGGCTCCCCTGCTTGTCAGTTCCCGGCAGGGTTGCCTGAAATCCACCTTCTGCAAAAGTCTGATGCCCGACAGCCTGTCCCGCTACTATTCGGACGAAATAGAGCTCACGTCACGAAGTAATGTCACCCGCAAAATGTCGGAAATGGGACTGCTAAATCTTGATGAGTTCGACAAATACTCCGCCAAGCAAATGCCGCTGCTCAAAAGCCTGATGCAAATGGCTGATTTAAATCTTTGCAAAGCATATCAAAAGAACTTCCGTAATCTCCCCCGCATCGCTTCTTTCATCGGCACAAGCAACCGCTTCGACTTACTTTCCGACACTACGGGCAGCCGGCGTTTCCTATGCGTAGAGGTAAAGGATAAAATTGATTGCAGCCACATCGAACATAAACAAATCTATGCGCAACTGAAACAAGAGCTTGCAGACGGAGCCCGCTACTGGTTTACCGCCGAAGAAGAGCAGGAGCTCCAAGAACACAACCTTGCCTTCCGACATCACAACCCGGCAGATGAAGTGCTGCACAGTTGCTTCCGCCCCGCAACGGCTGAGGACTCAAAAGAAGAGGTAATCCACCTCTCCGCCGCCGACATCTTCAAAGAACTGAAAAGGCAAAATCCCGCCGCCATGAGAGGGACAAATCCAAACAGTTTTTCACAGCGACTCGTGCCCGACGGCTTCGTGCGGAAGCACGGACGCTATGGAAATTTCTATCCGGTAGTGCCACTCGCATGAAGAAACAAGCAACTTCCCGACTCAAGTTCACAAAACAGGGGTTCACCCGCAAACCCCGATGAATAGGAAGACATGAAGGGAGAAGGGGTGTCATGCACAAAAGAATTTCAGGGGTAAAAACTAATTTTTCCACAAAGAATACCAAAAAATACTATGGTGTTCACAGAGTATCACATATTTTTGTGTTCGATAACGGATGAAACCATCTCATTACAGTTGTCAGCCTTACTATATTTAATAACTATAAAAAACAAACTTATGAATCTAAAAAGACTTGCCAAAAGGGCATTAGCTACTCTATCATTGAGTATGTTGTGTTTAGTCGCTTTTGCACAAGGTCACCAAATCTCAGGTACCGTAATCGACGGTACGGGTGAACCAATTATCGGTGCAAACGTATTGGAAGTGGGCACTACTAACGGTGTAATTACTGACATCGACGGTAATTTTAAACTTAGCGTACAGCCCAACGCAAAAATCCAGGTATCATTTATCGGTTATATCACACAGACCGTTACAGTGGGTAGCCAGAGCAATATCAAGGTAACGCTGAAAGAAGATGCGCAAGCATTGGATGAAGTGGTGGTTGTAGGTTACGGTGTACAGAAGAAGTCGGATGTGACCGGTTCTGTCGGAAGTGTAAACAGCGATAAGATTATGGCTAAAGGTACCACTTCCGTTATGGAATCCTTGCAAGGTTCGGTTGCGGGTGTGGACATTTCGCAAAGCTCAAGCCGTGCCGGTGAAGGATTCAACATCTCTATCCGCGGTAAGAGTTCTATGGCCGGCGGTGAACCACTGTACGTTATCGACGGAGTGGTGTGCGACAATATGAACTTCCTGAACCCTGCCGATATAGAAAAAATCGACATCCTGAAAGACGCTTCTTCTACCGCTATCTATGGTTCGCGCGCAACAAACGGTGTCGTGATGATTACAACCAAGCAAGCCGGAACGAGCATTAAGGACGAAGCTAAGGTTCAAGTAACTTACGACGGATATTACGGTTACAAAACCGTGGCCAACATGCCGGAATTCATGAGTGGCGACGAATGGACCAACTATCGTTTCCAGCGTTATACAACCCTGAAGTCCACAGACGAATTCGGACATCCTACTTATCAGATGAAAGATACGGATTGGAGCGCTTTCTGGGGAAATAACAGCGCCAAAATCAAAGATATTTATGCCACCAAAGGTTATTATGACTGGCCGGATTTGATAACCACGGACGGTCAGCAGCAAAACCATTACCTCAACATCGCCGGTAATACAAAGAATCTTTCTTACCGCGTCGGTTTGGGTTATCAGAAAGACGACGGTATCCTGCACGACTCCTATGAACGTTGGAATGTCAAGGCTGCGATAGACCACAAAATCAACGACCGTTTCTCTATCGGCGCGTTGGTAAACCTTTCTACCTCTCTGAAAGACTACGGCAGCAAGAATTCGGTTATTACCGGTTTCCGTGCAAATCCGTACTGGGTTCCTTACTATTGGGAAGGCGAAAATAAAGGAGAATTAATACTCCAGCCGGCCAAAGACGAAGTGATATTCCCCGATGGCGGCGGTTTCACCTCTACATTGAACCCATTGGTGGATAGAGCAAATTCCACTGACGAGACACGCAGTTACGATGTTATGGGTAACTTGTACTTACAGTACTCTCCTATCAAGGAAGTTATTCTGAAAACCACATTCTCTCCTACATACAACCGCAGCAAGCGAGGCGAATTCTATGGTGTGAATACAGACAGCCAGTTCTCTTCCAAGAACCCGAGCACGGGCGACCCTTACAATACGGCTACTATCACCAATGTTGATTATTTCACATATACCTGGGATACGCAAGCCAATTATACCAAGACATTCGGCGACCACAGTATCAACGCGTTGGCATTGTTCAGCGTATATAGCGCAACCAAAGAAGGGGATGCCATTACCGCCAACGATATGCCTTTCGATGTAGACTGGTATAATACAGGTTCTGCCGGCTTCCTGAGCAATGCAGACAGTTATTACGAGAAATTGACCATGCTCTCCTATGTGCTCCGCCTGAACTATGCTTATAAAGGACGTTATTTGGCAACCGTATCCAGCCGTTGGGACGGAAGCTCCAAATTCCAGAAAGATAACCGTTGGGGCGCTTTCCCGTCCATGGCATTGGCATGGCGTATCAGTGAAGAGGACTTTGCGAAAGAACTCTCATGGATCAGCAACCTGAAGTTAAGAGCAAGTATCGGTCTGACCGGTAACAACGCCAATGTGGGACCTTATGATACACAATCGCTGGCAGGAACCAAATATTGGTATAATTACGGTGGCGCACCGGCCTACGGATACGGCATCAACGGTATTACCAATACTTTGCTGACCTGGGAAAAGACAAGGGAAATCAACGTCGGTCTGGACTTCGGATTCCTCAACAATCGCATCAGCGGTAGCATCGACTGGTACAACAAGGTTTCAAGAGACTTGCTAATGGAACAATTAACGCCGCTGGAACTGGGTTCTTCAACAGGAGCCATGATGAACAACGTAGGTAAGGTAAAGAATACAGGTGTTGAAATCTCATTAAGCACAGTAAACGTACAGACCAAGGATTTCTACTGGAGCACTACTTTCTCTTTTGCCAAGAACAAAAACGAAATATTGGAATTGAACGGCGGCAAAGAAGACTTAGTAGCCAATAAATGGTTCATCGGCCAGCCTATCGACGTTATCTACGACTATGAATACGCCGGAGTTTGTACTGCCGAAGAGGCAAGGGCTTATGCCACAAACGACGCTATCAAGACTAAGTTCATCGAAGGTGAAATGAAGCTGAAAGACCAGCAGCAACCCGGTGAAGAGGGCTACGGAGTAATTGATGAAAACGACTTGGTTGTTTTAGGCCATGCATTACCGAAATGGACAGGTAGCGTTACCTCAAACATGACCTATAAGAACTTCGACTTCTCTTTCTCCATCTATACCAAACAAGGCGGTATGGTAGAAAGTCCGTTCATGGCCGAATTCACAAACTACAAAGACCGCGGACGTAACAAGTTGAAAATGGATTATTATATTCCCGCAGGCACTCCCGTGCTCAATGCCGACGGAAGCGGTTATACCTTAACTACGGAAGCTCACATGGGCGCATATCCTTATCCTACCAATACAGCCAACAACAACTATGGCGGCGGTATCGGTTGGGGTACCGACAAACAGACGACTTATGTAGGTAACTCTTACGTAGACAACTCTTTCGTGAAAATCAAGAACATCACTTTGGGTTACACATTCCCCAAAAGCTGGATGTCCAAGATTGGTGTAGACCATTTGCGTTTGTATGTCAATGTATTGAATCCGTTTACCTTTACAAGTTATAAGGGCTTTGATCCGGAATGGGCGGATGCCGCCTTAAATGACGGAACAGGCGGACCGAGTTCACGTACATACCAAGTTGGAGTCAATTTAAAATTTTAATACCTGATAACGATGAAAAAAGCAATATACATCGCAACCTGCCTGTTAGGACTTAGCATAAGCAGTTGCTCAGACTTTTTGGAACAAGATAACAGATCGGATGTTCCCTCAAATGAATTCTATAATACCAAAACCGGTTTCAACAGCCTGTTGAACAGTACATATTCTTCTTTAAGAAGCATCTACGGCGGAGCTCCCTGGGTATTCAGCGCAGGAACGGACTTGTTTGCCGGCGGTAAACAAGGTGTGGACGCCATCGGTCTGTATGGCTCGTCTTACAATTCCGCCGACAAAGACGTGCAAGAGTTTTATACCGAATGCTACAAAGGAATACAACTGGCGAATTCCGTTATATATTATGGCGAATCGACAGAAGATTCTTCTGTAAGACTGCAATATGTAGACGAAGCGCGTTTCTTGAGAGCTTACTATTATTACTTACTGGTACAGCACTTCGGCGGGGTAGCTTTAAACACAACAATGTTTGAATCCGCAGTAATGAACCATGCACGCGAGAGTGCCGAAAACGTTTATCAGTTCGTTATAGATGAGTTCGCCTACCTGTCGTCCGACGACTCACAACTGCTGGAACGTTCGGAAGCTACCGGAGACAACTTCGGACGCGCCAACAAACGCGCCGCCATGCATTTCCTCGCCAAAACTTACCTGGCAAGAGGTTATGAAACTTTTGCAGACAGCAACGACTTTACCAATGCAGCCCAATATGCCGAGAAAGCCATAAACGGAGAAAAACCGACCATCGCTTTCAGTGATGTGTTCAGCATCAACAATGAAGAAAACGATGAAATCTTCTGGTCTGTACAGTACAGCAGCGCTACGTTGGAAGACTTGAGCAAAGACGGTAATATGCAACAATCGGTATTCGGCGTATACTTAGGCGGTGCCGAAGAAAAGAACAAATACAACGCCGGTTACCTTGCGCCGACCGTTCATCTGCACAATCTCTTTACGAAAGGTGACAAGCGTTATGAAGGTACATTCATGCTGGAACTGCATAAATTCTACTATGATTATTACACTGCTCCGACAACCTCTCCAATTAAGTATTTCTATGCTCCCGGCTGGATGTCGGATGCTGACATCACTGCTTGGAAGAACGAAAATCCGACTCTGCGCCAGAATGCGACTGTCATCAAAATGAGTGAGATGAGCGAGGACAGAAAAGGCAATATGACAGCATACGCCGATAAGTGTACGGATGATTACGGAGTGGCTTGTATAAGAAAGTTCGACGACCCCACTTCCGCGTTTTCTATGACCGGCAGCACGCATGACATCATCTTAGCGCGTCTGGGAGAAACTTATCTGGTAGCCGCAGAAGCTTATGTAAAACTGAATCAGCCCGACAAGGCAAAGGTTAAGATTAACGAGCTGCGCGAACGTGCTACGGAAGCCGGATATGACCTCTCGGTACAGGAAAGTGATGTGACCGGAGAACAAGGCATCGACTTTATTCTGGACGAACGCGCGCGTGAGTTGGCAGGAGAATATCACCGTTGGATGGACTTGAAACGTACCGGACGCTTAATTCAATATGTTGCCAATGGCACTTATGACGGACAAGCATGTTTCGCATATAATCACGATAACATCAAAGTCAGTGACTTTGTGGGCAATGACGGCAATTACAAAATACTCCGCCCCATCCCATTGGATGCCATCAACCGTAATAAAGAAACTGTAAAACAGAATCCCGGATTTTAATAAATTGCACTATGATGAAATTAAAGATATTCCTGATAGGCATTTTATTTCCCGCCGCTGTCTTTGCACAGAAAGCGCCTTCTTTAGATGCTTTGCAGGACGGAATACACCATTGGAACCTACTGCACCCTGACCGTACCTATGCCCGCTATGCCGAAAAGGATTACGAGAAGATTGCCGACAATCTGATTGCATATCAAAATGAAGACGGCGGCTGGCTGAAAAACATGGACTGGGCAGGCGTACTGAACATAGATTCCATAAAAGCCGGCCTGAAAGACGGGCAGAAGCGGAGTACGCTTGACAACCGGAATACATTCTCGCAAATAGAGTATCTGGCGGATGTGTACACATTAACCAAGAAACAGAAATACAGAGCCGCCTCGGAAAAAGGTCTACGCTATCTGCTCTCCACACAAAAGGACAATGGCGGCTGGAGAGGTTGGGATGTAGATGCCGTTACTTTTAATGATGATGTTACCACCGGTACTTTGGAACTGTTCAGAAACATACTGCAAGGAGACTCCAGCTTTTTATGGCTGGACTCCGGTATGCTCAATGCAATACAGAAGTCATACGATAAGGGGCTTGCCGTAGTACTGAAAACACAATATGTACAGAATGGTGTTAAAACGGCATGGGCACAACAATATGACAACGAAACCCTTGTTCCCGTAAAAGCCAGGACTTTTGAGCTACCGGGATTAACGGCATGGGAAAGTACTGCAATCACCATCTTTCTCATGGGAATAAAGAATCCCTCGGAAGAGGTTATCCAGGCGATAGAAGCGGCGATAGCATGGTTCAATAACTCTAAAATAGAAGGTATCCGGATTGAACGCGTTCCATTGCAGGGAAAAGATATCATAAACCATGAATATCCTTACGACAACGTAGTGGTTAAAGATGAAACCGCTCCCGCTATCTGGAGCCGTTTTTATGAACTGTCTGACAACAGGCCGTTTATGGCTAAACGTTCCGGTGAGAAAGTATGGAAACTGTCTGACGTAAACGCGGAAAGGCGAACCGGATATGACTGGTACGGTTATTGGCCGGTAGAAGCCTTGAAGATGTACAAGGAATGGAAAAAACAATTCAAGCATTAAGAAGTTTCCGATAAACCGAAAGGAAAATAATGCTATTTAAATCGAAAGATATTAGATAGGCATTCTTTGCAAGGAAGAGGGACATCATTTGGATGATGTCCCTCTCGTTTTTACTCTTTTTCTTGTTCATCCTCTCCCCACAATTCCGTATCCGAAGGGGCTTTCTTCAGGCTCCAGGCTATTGCCGAGCCTATAACAAGCAGACTAATTAAATATATAATCATAGTTATGGTTTGGTTTCTAATTATTCAAAGAAAACATATTCAAACGGTTTATGTTCATTTTGAATACGAAATAGCGGTTTATCTCAGCGATTTATCCCGATACTCTGTCGGCGTCATGCCCATTTTCTGCTTGAAACATTTACTGAAATAGCGCGGGTCGTTGATACCGACCATATAGGATATTTGCGTCATGGAATACTCTCCGGTTTCTATCAGCTGGACTGCACGGTTGATGCGCATTTCCTTGATGAACTCGATAGGCGCCAAACCCGTCAGGGTTTTCAGCTTTTTGAAGAAAACAGAACGGCTGACGGCCAGTTCCCGAACAAAATCATCCACCACCAAGTCACCATTATCCATATTCTTCTCCATAAGCTCTACAAGCTTATCCATAAACTTACGGTCGTTGGGCGACATCACCGGAGCTTTATCCGCTTCGGGAACATCCGTTATATTCTCGTCATTCTGCTCTCCGGAGGCGGGAACGGGCGCTGCAACTCCTGCCGGCATCAAGTCCTGACGGTACAGAGCCTGCAACTTCTGCCGTTGGGCAAGCAGATTCTTTACACGCGCTTTCAGGTAGGTAGCGCTGAAAGGCTTGGTTATATAATCATCGGCACCGTATTCCAGTCCTTCCAGCTTACTTTCGATGGACGACTTCGCCGTAAGCAACACAATGGGAATATGACTGGTAGTCATATCGGCACGCAGTTCACGGGTCATGGCGATACCGTCTTTTTCCGGCATCATCACGTCACTGATAATAATATCCGGCAGGAACTTCAACGCTTTGTCCAGCCCCTCCACACCATTGGCAGCCTCTACAATGCGATACTCGGAAGCGAAGATACTGCGCAGGAAGATACGCAGTTCGGAATTATCTTCTACCAAAAGCATCAAGCCTTTGGATGTTTCCTCAGCCTCTTGCCCTTGCGGAGCCTCTTCTGCCGGCGGTTGCGGGGAAACGGTTTCTTCCGTACCCGCCATATTCTGCCGACGGATTTCCAGACCGGCCGTTGTATCATCCTGCATAAATTCCACCGCCTCGTCATAATGCTCCTTACCTTTCATAAAGTCTATCTTGAAGCAGCTTCCTTCGCCCAATTTACTGTCTACCGAAATCAGCGCCTTATGCATTTCCACCAGCTCCTTCACCAATGAAAGACCGATGCCCGTACTCGGATTGAACAAGTTACGGTCTACCAGATTCTCGAACCGGACAAAGATTGATTTCTTCTTATTCTCGGCAATACCGATGCCCTGGTCTTGCACGCCGATGGAAACCGTCTCCTCGTCCTCATGGATGAACAGCTTAATCATCTTTCCGTTCGGAGTATACTTGAAAGCATTGGAAAGCAGGTTGAAAATAATCTTTTCATACTTATCCGCATCTACCCACAGATAAAGCTCCGCCTTTTCCGTCTCAAACAAGAAGTCTATATGATGCTCCTCGGCCACAGAATCGAAGTTCTCCATAATCTTACGGGTAAAAGCCACCACATCGATGCGCTGCACCTGCATTTTCATCTTCTTGTTCTGAATCTTCCGGAAGTCGAGTATCTGATTGATAAGACGCAGCATGCGGTTCGTATTGCGTTCTACCACCTGTAACTGCTCGCGGGCATCCGCCGGTAATTGCGTATTCGCCAGCACGTACTCAACCGGACCGGAAATCAATGTCAAAGGAGTACGCAGTTCATGAGAAATATCCGTAAAGAAGCGCAGTTTCATGTTTGTCATTTGCTGCTCCACGGATACCTCATGTTTCAAGCGATAGATTGTAAACAGGATATAAACGGCTGTAACGATAATCAGCAATACGAACAAGACATACAGGAAATAGGCGAAAGGAGTTTCCCAGAAAGAAGGAAGCACCTCTATATCGAGCAAGCGCGTATTTTCCGTCCATATCCCTTCGGCATTGGTGGAGCGGACCTTAAACACATAATGGCCTTTGGGCAGGTTGGTATAGGTAGCCATCCGTTGCTTGCCTACGTAGTTCCACGCCTTTTCAAAGCCTTCCAGAATATAGGCGTACTGTATTTCCGAAGGTTCCGTATAGTCGAGCGCCGCAAACTGAATGGTGAAAATATTCTCCTTGTGAGAGAGCGTCAACTTGCGGGTATCGTCCAGGCTCTGTCGCAGTATCGAATTCGTACCCGGTATCACATCTTCATTTGATATCAACAGTTTAGAGAAGACAATCGGCGGGACGTAGCCGCTTTTCCGGGTGGAGTCCGGATTGAAAAGGAAAATGCCGTCGCTCGTTCCATACATGAGGTCTCCCCATGAGGTATAAAGCGATGCCGCCTCGCTGAAACGTACACGGAACGAGATACGCTCGTCAGCGTAATTCTCGAACCGTTCTTCTCCCGGGATAAACTTACTGATACCGTTCTCGGTGCTCATCCAGAGATTTCCCCCGTTATCCTCACGAATGGAAAGCAATATATCCGAAGGCAGGCCATCCTCAACGCAGTATGACCGGAACCTTGCATGGCCGTCCGCGTTTACAGACAGCAGTTTATTCAATCCCCCGCCAAAGGTGGCCAGATAGAGTTCTTTTTTACGGGTGGACAAAATCCAATGCACGTCATTGTTGCTCAAACTATACATATCGTCCTGCACACGCAGATAATGATGGAATACGGCATCTTCCGGATTTTTGAAACTACCGTTGACCATCAGCGCCCCGACAGTAGTGGCAATCCATATATTACCCTGATGGTCGCCGGTTATGAAGCGCACCTTATGGCATTTGTCGATAGGAAAGCCTTTCAGGTTGTTGCGGTGATTGACAAATATCTCCTTACCGTCCCGGTTGCGGGTCAGATAATTTATCCCGCCGCCGAAAGTGGCAACCCAGATACGACCTTTATCATCCTCGTAGACGCAATACACATTATCATCGCTCAAACTGTAAATATCATCTTTCCGATGTTGATAACGTGTCAGTTTATAGCGCATCTCTCCCTGAGGTTCCGCTTTTACCAAGCCCTCTCCTTTGGTGGCAATCCAAAGGTTGTGTCCGCTGTCTTGAAAAATAAAATAGACATTCCCTCTTAGCGGAGTTCCCGTACGGGATACGACACCGGTTTCCGTCAGGTATCCGTATTCTGTACGGTTCTTATCATAAACCCTTAGCTTGCCGTCTTTTAATCCCACCCAGAGATTGTGCCGCGCATCTTCACACAACGCACGTACCTCATTGCTCAACGACTCGTACCGATGAGGTTCGGGCGTTATCATGCTGAACAGAGACGGCTGGAAGGTAATCTTTTCCAATCCTTTGGAGTGGGTACACATCCACAGGTTACCCTGCCTGTCAGAAAAAGCCGAATGAATCTTATTGGAAAAACGCCAGTCGGCATCCGACAAACCGTTGTAGAAAGCTCGCAGGCTATTGCTCGCTCTGTCAAAACGCGAAAAGCCACCGCCATAGGGATGCACCCATACCGTACCGTAAATATCTTCGTGCACATGAAACGCCGGACGCGAACGGTCTGTGCTGGTAGGCTCCACACGTATCACTTCCGTTTTCAGGACCTTCGTTTTCGTATTGAAATGCGCGACGGTGCCCGGCACTTCCTGCTCAAACCATATTTCCGAGTACTTATCCACATAGATGGAACGTACCGGCGCTTTTGGCAAACGGGACGCCTCATAATGCTCGGTTGCTCCGGACGGTATGTTGTAAGTGAAGAATCCATCGGTTTCCGTCACAATCACAAGGTCGTGCTCATCGATGTTCTTTATCGCCACGATACGGGAAGTACCGGGTAGCTGCAATAAAAGGAATTGCCCGCCTTTCTTTTGATAACGCCATACACGTCCGTTATCCGAACCGAAAAAGATTTCATTTCCGCACTCCCGGGCAGTATAAAAGACTTGGCCGGACGTTTCTTCCTTATTGGCTGTTTCCACAAAATAAGAAACGAGTTCACGGCTGCCTTCGGCAAGCATCCCCAATCCGTTATTGGTCAGCATCCACTCGTTTCCGGCAAGGTCTTCATAAATATCATATACATGGGTGGCCGGAAACAAGCCCGATTTGTCAGAATACCACTCCGAGGTGAGACGATAGGTGGCCGGATCCGTTTTCACACGGATAGCCCCCTCATTCTCCGAAAGCAGCCATACAGAACCGCATGGCAACACCTTGACGGAAGCTATGACCGCTTTGCCGCCTTTCTCCTCCGTAGCGGGAACGCTTTCAAAGGTTTCGGAACGGGTATCAAAGCGATAGACTTGATTATCATACGTCTGCAACCAAAGGAAGCCGTATTTGTCTTCATACATATGGTCGGCGCGATTATTCGTCAGGTTAATCCGGTTATCGAACTTTGCCTTATAGGTTCTGAAAACATATCCGTTAAATTTATTAATGCCGTCCCATGTGGCAAACCACATATTCCCTTTCCTGTCCTGCAAAATACACATTACCGTATTCTGGGAAAGGCCTTCTTCGGATGAATAATGGGTAAACAGGCAGTCCGGCTGCGACTTAACCGGCAGTACGCATATCAAACCGACAATCAGATATAAGATTTTTCTCATAATATATTCATTCTGTGGCGTAAAGATACATATTTCGTTGAAAAATCTTGTATCTTTGTTTTTATTTTAAATATCGGCATGAGACTATTTGTTATTCTTTTTTCCTTTTTACTTTTCGCCAACCGGACTGTAAAAGCACAGACAGATACAATAAGCTACGGGGTGATAAAGAATATGCCCGCTTTTTACGAGCAACTGAAACAACAACTTACCTATCCCGAAGCATGGGGAAATTCCGCAACAAAAGACTTCGGAAAATGGAGAGCGGAAGCACGGAAAACGGTGATGGAATGTATGCAGAATCTGCCTCCCGCTCCCAAAGAGTACGATATGTCCGTTGTCGGAACGGAGCAACGGGCAGGATATGAAGCCCGCAAAATATGGTTCAATGTTTCGGAATGGTCTCGCATACCGGCCTATTTATTGGTTCCTGACGGAAAAGGGCCTTTTCCGGCCATAATAATGCTGCACGACCATGGAGCGCACTTTTCCATCGGCAAAGAGAAAATGGTGTGTCCTTTCGGTGTTTCACCGGAAATATCGGCCGATGCCGAAGACTGGGTGGTTCGTTGTTACGACGGGCAATATACAGGGGATTACTTTGCGCAAAACGGTTATGTGGTATTATCCATTGACGCCTTGTTTTGGGGAGAACGCGGACGAAAGGAAGGGATAAGTTATGACGGGCAACAGGCACTGGCTTCCAATTTTATGCAAATGGGGGCGTCCTGGGGAGCCTTTATCAATATAGATGATGTACGCAGCGCTGAATTTCTGGCTTCTCTGCCAATGGTGGATAAGGAAAAGGTCGGTTGCTTGGGATTCTCCATGGGAGCTTACCGTTCATGGATGTTGGCTGCGCTGACCGATTGTGTAAAGGCATCCGCTTCCATCTGCTGGATGAATACCACGGAACATCTGATGACGCTGACCAATAATCAGAACAAAGGCGGTTCGGCCTACTCCATGCTTATTCCAAATTTAAGGCGTTATCTGGATTACCCGCATACGGCAAGCATCGCGTGCCCCAAACCCTCTCTTTTCTTCAACGGAGCTAAAGACAAGTTATTCCCGGTGGCAGGGGTGAAAGATGCGTATCAAGCGATGAGGAAAGTATGGGAAAGCCGGCACGCCGGCGACAGGCTTGTCACTAAAATATGGGAAGAGAAGCACTTCTTTAACAAAGAGATGCAAAAGGAGGCGCTGGAGTTTTTTAATAAAGAAATGAGAAACAATGATTAACGGCTGGGAGTGTTCAAATACATTTTGACACACTCCCAACCGTTAATCACTGTTTCAGATGTTTCTTTATCCAGACCAAATGTCCATACTCCGTATCTTCGGATGTCCAATGTTCGTTAACGGGAGTAATAAGCGCTTCTTTGGGACAATCCAATACATTGTATATAATATAACAGGTAGTAGGCGGACAGGTATCATCGTTGTACCCCCAAGTCATGTAAGTAGGGATCTTTATCCGGCGGGCAAAGTTTACTACATCATAATAGGCCATTGTATTCAGCTTATCGGCAGTATCCATGCCGGCCACACGGAAGAAATGCGGATAACCGCCGGCTCTGCCAGCCTTATATCCTGCCATATCGCTTAAAGCCGGATGATTGGCAACGCATGCTGTCACACGGGTATCCAATCCGGCGGTAATCAGCGCCAAAGCGCCACCCTGGCTACCGCCTTGCACGATAACATTTCTGCCATCCCATTCCGGTAAGGAAGTCAGGAAATCAATACTGCGGACGCATGCCAGATACACACGCTTCATGTAATAATTGTCCTTGTTATCCAAGCCGTTGGACAGGTATCCGTTCTCTCTGCCGTTGAACGCATTGCTGATTTCCTTAAATTCGGCTTCGGGCATCTCCGGATTGAGTCCATGTATCTCTATCTCGAAACGGATGCAACCCTGCTCTGCATAGTATTTGTGGCGAAGAGGGGCTTTGATGGTTTTGATTCCTGCTCCCGGTGGGCAAAGCACTACCGGGCAGGCACCTTTCCGCATATTCTTGGGACAAGTCAAATAACCATAGATACTCTGTCCGCGGCCGTTAAGCCGGAGCTTAACCAAATAGCAATCTATCTCATCGGTGGAATACTTTTCAACCCGCTCTTTCGTATATGCCAAAGGGAAAGCCGCGGCTTCGGATTTATTCTTATCCCAAAACTCATCAAAATCGGCAGGTGTTTTCGTATAAGGTTGAAGCTTCTCGGGTGAGAAGCCTACCTTTACATGGTGCTTATAAGTCTTTCCGCCAATAGTGGCTTGCAGACGGCAATCCCGAAACCCGGGCTGCTTCATGGTACCGATAGTAACGACGGCCTTGCCGTTCTTCAATATAACGGAACCTTTTGTATCGGAAGGCATCATATCGTCTCCGAGTTCGTAATTGACTGTCACGCCGTCTTGCGGAATACCGTATTTGTAGAACTGCACCTCTACGGTAGCTTTCTCGCCTGTCCGATAGAGCCAATCGGCATGATTAGGAACGGTTACCCAAAGCACATCGCTCCTGTAAGGATAATTCTCTGCGGCGGCAGTCAATGCCATCCCCAGCAGCAGAGTGATAACTCCCAGAATTGTTTTATTCTTTACCATTTCAGACTTGTTTTATCAATCAACGTTTGATGTCTACCAGCGCATTACCGTTGGCAACCGGATTCCAACCGTCGCTACCGGCAAGAACTGTCTCAATTTCATATCCTTCCGTGTCTTTCAACTGATGAGAGAAAGCGGCACGGGATTTAGGATTGGCTCCCGGACCATAGCTGTCATATTCAGCATAGAAAACCGTTTTCTCGGCATCTTTCTTGTTCCAATTGTGCCAACCGGCGGGAAGAATATGCTTTCCTAAATCACAATGAATAAACACGGCCCGGGCAAAAGGACGCCACGGACGGGATAGATAAACGTTCTTCACGTCTGCATCCGCAGTCAGTTTGCAGTCATAGAATACATAGCCGTATTTCTGCCCTTCATCGGTAGAAGGAGCCGTGACATAACCATCGCGTTTACTATGGATATGGCAGCGATTGAATACCGCCGTAGACCAACCGAATATAAAATCGACCGTACCTTCTACATAACAGTCCTCATAATACTGCCGCATTCCTTTTCCGTAGGTGTAGAGCGTATCTTGAAAACCGAGGAAACGGCAGTTTTTAAAATAAGCGCGGTCGGCGCTGATAAAACAGGCAACCGCCTGTCCTACCGGACCGGATGTATTTTCAAATGTAATATTCTCCGCATAAAAGTCGGGTGCATAGATATAGCAGGAAGACGAACCGGACGTACCTTTATTTTCACCAAAAACGTTCGGCTTGCCGGCATAATCGTCGTATGATATGACAGCCCCTTCCTGGCCTATCAAGGAGACGTTAATCTTGCTTTCGGGCACAATCAGCTTTTCTTTGTATACGCCTTTACGCACCAGTATCGTGGTACGGACATTCTTGCGGAAATCGGGTACGGCATTGATAGCCTCCTGTACGGTAAAAAAGTCGCCGCTACCGTCTTGCGCTACCACGAAATCATAATGGCGAACATATTTTGCCAACTCAGGCACTTCCCGGGCAATGACATCTACCGTAATACCGGCAATGACACGTGCGCCGTATATGTTGAGATGAGTATTGTCTTCGCGCCCTTTAGGCATGGCGGAGATAGTATTGGCAGGTACCCACATGAAAAGCTTCTTCGATTCTTCCGGTCCCAGTCCCTCTACCAGGTCGTGGGTGAGCTTATTCATATCGATAAAAGGAACATTCAGTTCCTTCGCTACATTACGCGGAGAATCCAGATAGGCTCCATGCGTATCAATCAGTTTGTCTCCTTCCACCACGCTGTGTTTTTGAGAAGCATCCTGTTTGGCATCAGGGTTGATTCCTTTACGGATATCATCCTGAAGAATAGCTTCTGCTACGGCTTTATTGTCGGCTGTGCCGAAGTTACGGCGTACGATGGAATTGAACAAAACGGGGATGCCGCCTTTCGCACGGGTTTCATTAACGAACTTACGCAGGTTGGCATCGAAAGTTGTTCCCGGATCTGTATGGCGGTCTGCTCTCGGCTTCTCGTCATTATGTCCGAACTGGATAAACACATAATCGCCTTTCTTCATCTGTGAAAGAACTTTGTCCCAACGTCCCTCATCAATAAAACTCTTGGAACTGCGCCCGTTCATAGCATGATTATCCACCCGTATATCTTCTGAAAAGAAACCGGGCAATACATGCCCCCACCCTCTTTCAGGGTTACCGCCCGCCAACGACTTATTTGCCATTGTGGAATCACCAATCATAAATATCGTGATTACCGGCTTATCAGCCGTGAAAGCGGAACACAGAAAAAATGCTGCCAACAGCAGAATCAATTTATTTTTCATGGTTTTCAAACTTATTATTTAATATCGTATATTTGCCAAAATAAAATATCTTCCACACAATGAAAAAGACTAGAAGCAATACATTCGTTCTCGAAAACGAGAAAGTATGGGAACCCGCCGGTGAAGGCGTTGTTCGTCAGATTTTGGGGTATGACGGTCAGGTAATGCTCGTTAAGGTTAAATTTGAGCAAGGCGCCGTAGGCACACCGCACACCCATTATCATACCCAGACAACTTATGTGGCAAGCGGCAAATTTGAATTCACCGTTAATGGTGAAAAACAAATCGTGTCGGCAGGCGACGGAGTTTACATTGAACCGGACGCCGAACACGGATGCACTTGTCTGGAAGCCGGTATATTAATCGACTGTTTCAGCCCCATGAGAGCGGACTTTCTGAAACCGTAAGTTTAGCTTACGGTTTCCACTCACTGCATATCTTGAAAAGGTAGCTCATATCTTCATACTTTGCAACATCCTTTTGGGTCAGCCGCTTTATCCATTTCACCCGGTTGGTATCATCAGCCCCCTCTCCCGTATTGCCGAATTCGGCATAGCGGGCTGTCTTCTCATTTTCGGGATTACGCCAATTATTCCAGCCTGCCGGACAAATATGCCTGCCCAATTCACAGTTGATAAATACGGTAGCCGCATACGGGCGCCACGGACGTCCCAAATAAACCTTATCGACGCCCGGAGCAGCAGTCAGTCTGCAATTCTTAAACACATAACCCACTTCAATCTCCTTTGGAGTAGAGGCGGCCGTTATGTATGAATTGGATTTACTATGAATAATGCAATCCTTGAATAATGCGGTAGAAGGACCAAAGATAAAATCGGTAGTACCCTCGATATAACAATTCAGAAAATAGAGACGGGTACCTTTCGCACCGGTGTAAACGGTATCCTGGTTTCCCAGAAAACGGCAATTGATAAAGACCAGACGGTCGCCTTCCGTATGAAGCGCAACAGCCTGCCCCAATCGTGCGGCGTTATTCTCTATCGTCAAGTTCCTAAAAGTAATGGAACTTCCCTCCACTTTTAAAGTATAGGTACGAAAAGTACCCATCTTGTTTATATTGGCATGGTCGTCATAGGTAATAATCGTATTCTCTACATTCTCACCGATAAAATCGACGTTTTCCAGCCAGGAAGGAAGAACGACCTTTTCTTTGTATACTCCCTTTTTAACCAATACCGTCACCTTATAATCCATGAAAGCACGGATACCTTCCATCGCTTCGGTCAGCGTACGGTAATCTCCCGTACCGTCACGTGCAACCACAATCGTATCTTTCCATTGCTGTGCCGCAGATAAAGAACCGATTCCGCACAGCAAAGTCATCACAAAGCAACACAATGTTTTCACAGTAACTTTCATCATCACTTCTGATTAACGATTGCTTTCACGTCCTGAAGACGTTCCCACTCCAATGATGCAAGAATAAACGGACCCACGGCTTTAGGATCGTTGTTGCGGATTGTTTCATTGATGTAATAATCATAATCGCCCGAACGATACACTTTTCCACCAAGACCGGCTACGGCACAAGCTTTTGTGATACTTACCACACCGTTCTTATCCACTTCTATAAAGTTATCAAGAATGCCTTTATATCCTTTAACAGCCACTTCCAGATAGGATTTATCGATATATCCCTTACGTACGCCCTTAAACAGGGAATATACAAACATGGTAGAGCAGGAAGATTCCAGATAATTGCCCGGGGCCCCGCTCTTGTCCAATACCTGATACCACAAACCGGTCTTGGAATCTTGCAGACGTTTTATCTGAGAAGCTATTTTATTGAAGATAATCAACATGGAGTCACGTCCCGCTTCATGTTCCGGAATAAAATCCAAAGCATCGACAAATGCCATAGCGTACCAGCCCATAGCACGTCCCCAGCTATGTTTGGATTGTCCGGTAACCGGATCTGCCCAACGCTCTTTGCGGCTTACGTCGCAAGCATGACGGTAAACATCGTTCTTCGGGTCGTAAGTATGGCGCGCAGCCATCAGGAATTGATTGATGACATCGGCATAATCATTTACCCGATTGTTACGGAAAGCATATTCCGCATAGAAAGGAGCTCCCATATAAATACCGTCCAGCCATACTTGGTTTGGGTAAATCTTCTTATGCCAAAAACCGCCGTCAGCATTTCGGGGATGCTCATCGAGCTGGCTTCTCATCAAAGCAAGCGCTTTCTTGTATTTCTCATCCTTTGTCTGTTCGTAAATACGGAACATAAATTTACCGGAGTTTATACGGTCAAGGCTGTATTCTTCACGTTTGTACATTTTGATAGTTCCGTCGGCATTTACCATCGTATCGGCATAGGCCAATGCATAATCATAGATTTTCTGATCACCGTAACGGTCATATACATCCAGCATAGATTGCAGCTCCAGACCGTGGCAATAGTCCCATTTCAGCTTCGGCTGAAAATCCAGCTGCCAGGATTCCGGGCAACGAATCATTTCGGATTCCACCATACGTACCGACCACGGCAGGTTTGTGCTTACACCCTGCGCAAACATACTCAAAGGAGAAAACAACAATAAACCGGATACAATAAAATTACAAATAGAGTTCTTTTTCATGAAGTTGTTCTTTTTTGGTATTAGACCTTATAATTTTTCACGAAACAAAAGTAGAGGTTTCTTTTCAAACACCTGTGCACTTTTTGGCGCAGAGGGTGTATTTTTTGATTTTCGTGTACGGAAACAAACAAAATTGTGCACGATAACGACAAATTTGTCCAAAATCATCCTTATTTACTATTTATTATGCCTTTACAGTTTGATTAATTGGGAAAAGGTCTTATTTTTGACCCCGATTTTCAATTCATACTATTGTAAAACATAATCATTTATCAATTAAATCACAAAAGAATGGAACAAGTTTTCGGTTACATCATCGCTTTGGGAGCGTCTGTAATGATGCCTATTATTTTTACAATCATAGGCATGTGCATCGGAATGAAATTTGGAAAGGCTCTGAAATCAGGTCTCTTCGTCGGAGTCGGATTCGTAGGTTTAGGTGTAGTCACCGCCCTGCTGACAACAAACTTTGACACTCCCTTGAAAGCCATATCCGATTTGTATCACCTGCAACTGAATGTATTCGACATGGGATGGCCTGCAGCCGCCGCCGTAGCTTACAATACCGCCGTTGGTGCACTCATCATTCCTATCTGCTTAGGCGTTAATTTCCTGATGCTTATCACTAAGACCACGCGTACGGTAAACATAGACTTGTGGAACTACTGGCACTTCGCTTTCATCGGCGCTGTGGCCTATTTTGTTACCGGCCAAAACTTGGCATGGGGTTACTTCGCAGCCATCATCTGCTACGTTATTACATTGGTTTGCGCAGACCTCACTGCAGAAAAATTCCAAAAGTTCTATGATTTGGACGGAATCTCCATTCCTCAGCCTTTCTGCCAGAGCTTTACACCGTTTGCCATACTTATCAACAAGGCATTAGACAAAATCCCCGGTTTCTCCAAACTGGAAATCGATGCAGAAGGCATGAAGAAAAAGTTCGGCGTAATAGGCGAACCGTTGGTATTGGGAGTTATCGTAGGTATGCTGATAGGTTGGGCTGCGCAGCTCGACATCAAGAAAGTACTCTTCCTGGGTATTACGATGGGAGCCGTAATGGAACTTATTCCCCGCATCACTTCTCTGTTTATCGAAGGATTGAAACCTATCTCCGAAAAGACTTCGGAGCTGGTAAAAGCTAAATTCAACGGTAAGAAAGTACATATCGGCATGAGCCCTGCATTGGTTATCGGTCACCCCGCTACACTGGTGGCGTCGGTTATCCTGATTCCCGTTATTCTGGCGCTTGCCGTATTCCTGCCGGGTAACCAGTTCCTGCCATTGGCTTCACTTGCAGGTATGTTCTACTTGTTCCCCATGATATTGCCCTTCACCAAAGGTAATGTGTTAAAAACTCTCATCATCGGTCTTATTACTTTGATATTGGGTCTGTACTTCGTAACGGACATGGCGCCCGACTTCACATTGGCCGCCAATCAGGTATATGCCGAGACACACGATCCTACGGCGCACATTCCCGAAGGTTTCGATGGTGGAGCCATTGACTTTGCCGCTTCTTTCTTCGGTTGGACCATATACAGAGGTATAAAACTCTCGTATGCAGGTGCTGCAATTCTGGTTGTGATAGCAATCGCCATGATGCTTATCAACCGCCGCATCATCATCCGTAGCGAAAAAGAAGCCCAAGCAAGCGCTAAATAAAAGAAAATTCAATCACAGCATATTAATATTTAAAGTTTATATCAGACATGAAAAAATTAGCAATTGCCCTGATGTTGGGTGCCGCCGCAATTACGGCTTCCGCCCAAGTAAATTACACTGTGCAGACTGCCTGCCATCCGTTGGACGTAAAGCACTATGATACAGAACGTCTTCGTAGCGCCTTTATGATGAGTAAAGTAATGGCTCCGGATGAAATCAACGTTACTTATACTCTCTATGACCGTTTGATTTACGGAGGTGCAATGCCTGTAAATAAAGTTTTGAAACTGGAAACCTTCCGTGAACTGGGTCCTGAAATCACTTACTTCCTTGAACGCCGCGAACTGGGTGTTATCAATACCGGTGGTGACGGAGTAGTTACCGTAGACGGTAAAGAATACCCAATGAAATATAAAGAAGCGCTTTATGTAGGTTGCGGTAACAAAGAAGTTACTTTCAAAAGCAACGATGCCGCCAACCCTGCTAAATTTTATATCAACTCGGCTCCGGCTTACAAACCGTACGTTACTCAGTTGATTACAACCGATGCCAAACTTCAAAAAGCCAATCCTAAGAAATATGCTCTGGGTATCTCCGATCATTACGGAAAAATGGAGGACAGCAACGACCGTATCGTAAACCAGCTGATTGTAAAAGATGTTTTGGAAAGAGTAAAAGACGGCGGTACAAACCAATTACAGATGGGACTTACCGAACTTGCTCCGGGTTCTGTATGGAATACTATGCCTGCTCATACTCACACACGCCGTATGGAAGCATATTATTACTTCAACCTGGCTCCGGGAAATGCAATCTGCCACTTAATGGGTGAACCTCAAGAAGAACGCCTCGTTTGGTTGCACAATGAGCAGGCCATCACTTCTCCTGAATGGAGCATCCACGCTGCCGCAGGTACCAGCAACTATACTTTCATTTGGGGTATGGGAGGTGAAAACCTGAAGTATAGTGATAAAGATGAAATCAAATACACAGATATGAAATAATATCCGTAGACAAGGAGATAGGCATGGTTGTTCGCAACTATGCCTATTTTTGTCATTTTCTCCATGATTTCTACCAAATATTACACACACACATAACACGAGAACGCGTATTTTTGCAACATTAAATAATAAATCTATTATCATGAGTACAATTCAGAACACACTGGGCAAGATGTCCAATTATCGTTGGACCATTTGCGCCATGTTATTCTTTGCGACAACAGTTAACTATCTCGACCGCCAGGTACTATCACTTACCTGGGATGAATTTATCAAACCGGAGTTTCACTGGGACGAATCACATTACGGTACAATTACAGCAGTCTTTTCATTTGTATATGCAGCTTGCATGTTGTTCGCAGGCCGTTTTGTAGACTGGATGGGGTCTAAAAAAGGATATTTATGGGCCATCGGCATATGGTCTTTAGGAGCTTGTCTCCACGCTTTCTGCGGTATTATCACAGAACATTTCGTAGGGCTGCACAGCGCGGCCGAATTAATGGGCGCCACAGGTGATGTAGTTGTAACCATTGCTACAATCAGTATGTACTGTTTCCTTGCAGCACGATGCGTACTCGCATTGGGAGAAGCAGGAAACTTCCCCGCAGCCATCAAAGTTACGGCTGAGTACTTCCCTAAAAAAGACCGTGCGTACGCAACTTCCATCTTCAATGCAGGCGCGTCAATCGGAGCTTTGATCGCACCTCTCTCTATTCCTTTGCTGGCAAAAGCCTGGGGTTGGGAAATGGCATTTATCGTAATCGGTGTGCTTGGTTTCATCTGGATGGGTTTCTGGATATTTATGTACACAGCGCCGGCTAAGAGTAAACATGTGAACAAGGCTGAATTAGAGTACATTGAACAAGATAATTATGAAAAAGAAGGAAACGCGGTACCGCAAACAGAAGAAAAGAAAATGAGTTTCCTGCAGTGTTTCAGCTATAAACAGACTTGGGCATTTGCCATTGGTAAATTTATGACTGACGGTGTATGGTGGTTCTTCCTTTTCTGGACTCCTTCCTATCTGAACACACAGTTCGGTATCAAAACTTCCGATGGCTTGGGTATAGCTTTGATTTTCACATTGTATGCTATCACGATGCTCTCAATTTACGGCGGAAAACTACCTACTATCATTATCAAGAAAACAGGTCTGAATCCTTATGCGGCACGTATGCGCGCCATGTTGATTTTTGCTTTCTTCCCTCTGTTGGTATTGCTGGCACAACCTTTGGGCACTATCTCTCCCTGGTTCCCGGTTATACTGATCGGTATCGGTGGTGCAGCTCACCAGTCATGGTCGGCTAATATCTTCTCTACCGTAGGCGATATGTTCCCGAAAACCGCTATTGCAACGGTTACCGGTATCGGTGGCATGGCAGGTGGCATAGGTTGTATGGTACTTCAATACGTTGCCGGCGAACTTTTCGTTTATGCCGGAGAAACCAATATGGCATTTATGGGCTTTGAAGGAAAACCTGCCGGATATTTCGTTATCTTCTGTGTATGCGCTGTAGCATACCTAATCGGATGGTGTATTATGAAAGCATTAGTTCCGAAGTACAAGCCTATCGTACTGAACTGATACGAAGAAAATATATAGATACAAAAAAAGCTCTTTCACATGAAAGAGCTTTTTTTTGCCCTCTACTGCAAATTATAATAGTGAGGGCAATCTTAAAGATAAAAAAAGGGAAGTCTCACGACTTCCACAATTCTTCTAACCTTAAATCTAAATCTCTATGAAAAAAACGTGTTGCAAATATAAAGCTTTACTAAACACCTTGTTATTAATAAAGTATATAAAGAGAAAGAAAATATTTAAGATTTATTAAATGAAGAGCCGATAACGGGCCATGAGAAAAAGCACAGCTTTAGTCCTTATGATTCACAACTTTGCAATAATCGGGAATAGATTGAATTCTGCTTCAACAATTGGGGAACTCCGGTTATGAACATCTGTTTACGGGCTCTGGTCAAAGCTACATTAAGTTTACGGTCTATTTGTACCCCGTTCTCTTCTGTCAGATTAGCAAGAAGTTTCAACTGGGATACTCTGTTCACACAGAAAGAATAAATGATGACATCACGCTCGCTTCCTTGAAATCGTTCCACCGTATCTATCAGAACATCATTCAGTTCTTTAATTCCTAAATCTGCGATTTCTTTCTTTATCAAAGCTATTTGGCTACGATAAGGGGTTATTATTCCCAAAGTGGAAGCGGCATCGAAACAACCCGTGGCAAAAATATATTGTCGATAGACAGCAGCAGCCAATCGGGCCACAATCTTCGCTTCCGAATGATTGATTTTTGCCGACTGCATAGGCTGCTCCGGAGTAGACGGAATGAAAGCGACACGACGTGTCAGCAAAGCAGCAAATTCATTAGTAGAGAGCTCCGGAGACAGCTCAATAGTACCTGTTTGATGCTCCAGCCCTACCGGTTGTAGTAATCCGCCATAGAAGGCATGGTTCGGAAAGGCGGCAACTTCCACATTCATGCGCCCTTGACGACAAAGGATATCAAAGGAGTTGAAAGCGGAAAGTTGAGAGTTGAAAGTTGAGGCTTCTTCTCCACAGGCCAAAGGTTGCTTAATGGCATTCCGATAAAGGCGTTCAAAAAGAGAGTCCTTTAAATTACACAAACCGATAGCCCGTAGACTTTCATCCTGAACTTCTGACTGTTCCGATGATTGAAGTACTACTGCCGGAAGCTGTTTATGGTCGCCTATCAAAACAAACTTTCCGATAGCATTCCCACCGGCAACGCTACGCATGCACAACAGTCCCAACAGTTGCGGTTCCAAGATTTGAGTGGCTTCATCTATCAGGGCTACATCAAAAGTCTTTAAACGGAATAGTTCAGTCTTGGCGGAGAGCGTAGCGACCGTCCCCACAAAAATCCGGCAACATGCCATGCGCTCCTGCACTTCACGGCGGGTAGAACAACTCTCCAACATATTCTCTATCAAATGCGGACGGTAAACCTCATCACAGGAAAGTTCACTGCCGATACGTATAAAATCGACTTCCGGTGTAATAGCTGTCAGCATTTTACATATCTCATCCACTGCCCGATTGGTATATGAAAGTAACAGAATTTCCTTACCTTCCCGATAAAAGGTTTCCACCATACTACGCAAAGCACGAGAGGTCTTACCGGTACCCGGCGGGCCTATCAGCAAGAAATAATCTTTAGCTGCCTGCGCTTTCAAGGTAATACGCACAAAGTCATTGTCAGCAGCTGCTATGGCACCATTAAAAGCGCTATCGAATTCCGGCTCACGCCGATTCAGCAATAAATCCCGACGGTCTTTCGTAGCAGATAAGAAAGCGGACAATCCCCAATACATACAACGAAAAGAGGTATCCATATAATCATGCTCTATTGCATAGCGGCTATTCATTGGCAGAACCTCGACATTCTGTTGTGCAGCACGAAGTCTGACTCGAATATCAGAATCGGAAATCGTCTCGATATTTCCCTTAAACACCATCTTGTTGGTAACATTATCTTCACTGACATTCCGTTCGTACAGAACAATGGCATCTCCTTGCCTAAAATTAGGCAAAGTACCGGTATCCGTATGCGTACGTTCCAATAACAAATAGGGTTTGTGAATATCCGCCGCACAATTCTGCTGTATCACCAAATCATATAAAATCTCCCCGTTCTCGTTTTTCTCCTCCAAAGTAGCAAGCCATAAAGCGGCTGCGCCGGCACGTCCTTCATACTCTATATCACCGGATTTTGAAGTGTAGAGTTCTTTGGTTATAAAGTTGTACAAGGCATAAAAATACGACTGTTCCAACGGTGACAGCGCATGAAGCTTTTGCGTCACTGCATCAATGGAAGGATATAAATAACGCTTCCACAATATATTATCCAGTTGCCGTTCGTTCAAGGTTTCAGGATTAATATCACGCAAGCGCTCTGCCGTATATTGCGGGGTATTACGCAACTGAATGCCATATTCGTTCGCCACGATACGGTTTCGGACATCCATTACCCGACGTAACATCGCCCATGAAGGACGTGCCGGATAAAGCAACGGATAACGCGTATAAAGCAAATACGATTTCACCCGACGGTGATCCTTTCCCATAGCATACTCCAAGACAGCCTGATACAGCAACATCTGTACCTTATTATTCTCTTTGGGTTCTATCTTGCCCCGTATAGTATATTCATCCGCTTTGCCCGACTTCATTTCGATGAAAGACGACATATCACGTTGCATATAGTCCAAACGTCCTTGCAGGCCTAATGCCTCACAAATATAAGACGGTTCCAGTACAGCGTCTGTTTTATCCAGTTCGTAGCCCGAATCCCGGAAAGTTTCCGTAACAGTTTGCCGAATATTATCAAAATGCCGTCTGCAATCGGCAAAAAACTCACGTTCCTTTTCGCGGTCGCGCAAATCAGCGCAAGCAGCCAGCTCAATGGGATACGAACGGAACGCTTTTTTCATGCATGCCAAATAGTCGGGCTCACTTTCCGCATGAATCCATTCATCTAAAAAGAGGTTGGCGATATTACCCAATAGAAGCGGACGGGTATTATCGGGTGCCTGCAATCTCGCCAGCATATAGTTTGCCGGATGATGTCCGTATTCTCTGAAACACTCTGCCAGCGAACTGATGTCGAGCAGATAGTCAGGTTCCAGAATAATAAAAGAAGGCGTAAGAGTACCAGACTCATCTACAGCCACATCCAGTAAATTAATCTGGGCATGCCGCCACAGCAAACCACATGTTTCGGCAAACTCATCATTAACTTGAGGCACATTGTAACGTACACGTAGCGGTTCATCCGCCACAGTATCTACCGGCAGGACATATAGATAATCCGTATCGGCATACTGAAAACTGACACGCATACGTCGTACTCGCTCCTTTGCCATAGGAGCTGCAATATACGTAGCATCGGCTTGCGGTAACAGGCGATACAACCCGGTCGGAATATCTTTACCCGTCAAACGTTTTATAAAGAAAGATAAAGTCTTGGCATCACGCAACAGTTCGTCCCGAGAAGGAATTGTCCGATGATTGAGAACTGCATTAGAAGTAAGCCGGAAAGTATGCAGGCGGTTTTGCTCCGTAACAGTCAGTCCGAGTTTGGAAGATACAAAATTGATACGGGCGGAGAGGTCTGTCATTTGCAGGCTACTATCCGTCATTTGCGTACGGCACAAATGTTCAAGCAATCCCCTCAATTGACGGTAAGCAATTCCCAAAGAAGGATATTCCGCACGGCATACTTCCTTCAATAAATGAAAATATTCCTTTATTTCAGCGTTCATTCCTCTTCCGTCTCTACTATCTCTTCGGTCTCATCGGTTTTCTTATCCTTAATCATCAGGATACTCATTTCATAAAGAAGATAAAGCGGAACAGCGACTACGGTCAGCGTAAACGGGTCGCCCGTAGGTGTTATGACAGCAGCGGCAATAACGATGATTACCACTGCGTGACGGCGATACTTGCGTAAGAATGTTTTATGTACCAGCCCCAATAACGAAAGCAGCCACGTCACCAGCGGAAGTTCAAAGGCAAGCCCCATACAGAGTACCAGCATCATAAAGTTATCGATGTACGAATTGAGAGAAATCTGATTCTCTATCGCCGCACTGAGCTGATAAGTGGAGAGAAAACGTAATGTAAGCGGATAAACCATGAAATACCCCAGCAACACTCCGACAAAGAACATCACCGTACCTAAGCCGAGCGCCTTCTGTACCCCCCTGCGTTCACCCGGATAGAGCGCGGGGCTGATGAACCGCCATATTTCGAAGAATATATACGGTGCAGCCGTCACTACCGACATCCAGAAAGCCGTAGATATGTGGATAAAAAATGGTGCGGCCAGATTAATATTTATCAGTTTTATTTGAAACTCTTGCGTAAAGAACTCATCGTGCAAGTCGAATTTATTACCGATATAACGCAACAAATCATAGAAAATGAAATCATTATGGCAAGGAGCCAACACTACATTATCAAATAGATAAGGCATTGCAATGAAATAACCCACAGCCAATACAAACCATACGCCGAGAACACGAAACAGCACCCGGCGCAGCTCATCCAAATGGTCCCAAAAGGTTAATTCTTTATCTGCCATGATTATAAACAGTGATAGGATGATAAGAGATAGGATATCACTCCATCACGTTATCGCCTCATTACTTATCTGCAGGTTTATCTACCTCTTCCTTGGCTTTATTGATTTCGTCTTTAGCCTCATTCACACCTTCTTTGAAGCTCTTTACGCCTTTACCCAAGCCACGCATCAATTCTGGGATTTTTTTACCGCCAAACAACAGCAAGATAACCAGTGCGATAATAATCCATTCGGAACCGCTGGGCAGGAAACCTAATAAAAGTAAGTTTGTCATAGTCATATCGGATTAAATTTGATTGCAAAGATAAGAAGATTTATGAAATATGAAGTATAAAGTATAAGGTATAAAGTGTAACTCATTATAGTAAGTGTTGAAATATTTTAGACCTTATACTTCATACTTCTTCTCAGTCCTGATAATATACTCTCTTCACACGTGTCGAAACACTTGTCAGCACTTCGTATGGAATGGTACCAAGCACATCGGAAAGAACGGTTATAGGAAGATGATCTCCGAAGATTTCCACACTGTCACCTTCTTTACAATCAATATCCGTAACGTCAATCATGCAGACATCCATACAAATATTCCCCACATAAGGAGCGCGCTGCCCGTTCACCAGACAATAGGCATGACCGTTACCCAAATGCCTGTTCAATCCGTCGGCATAACCGATAGGAATGGCTGCAATACGGGAAGGGCGCACTAAATGTCCCTTACGGCTATATCCCACCGTATCTTCTTCGGGTACATCACGTATTTGCAGAATAGTAGTCTTCAGCGTACTGACATTATTCATTATAGAATTATCTATCGGACTGACACCATACAGCCCGATTCCCAATCGTACCATATCAAACTGTGCTCCCGGAAAACGCTCTATACCTGCCGAGTTGCAGATATGGCGAAGTATTTTATGCGGAAACGCCTCCTGCAACTGCATGGATGCTTTCTCAAAAATCTCTATCTGTCTGCGTGTAAAGGCATCGAACTGCGGAGCGTCGCTTCCTACAAAATGGGAGAATACCGAACGGGGAATGACTGCATTTTGTCCCTTCAGACGTTCTATAAGCAGGGGCATATCATCCGGAGCGAACCCCAACCGGTGCATACCGGTATCCAGCTTTACATGAATGGGGAAATTGGTGATACCTTCTTTCTCGGCTTCCTTAATCAACGCCTCCAGTAAGTGGAAGCTGTAAACTTCCGGTTCCAGTTTATAATCGAACATCGTCTTGAATGCCGTCATTTCCGGATTCATAATGATGATGCTTGCCGTAATTCCCGCCTTGCGCAAGTCCGAACCTTCATCGGCAACGGCAACAGCCAAGTAATCCGCATGATGTTCCTGCAAGGTTTTGGCAATCTCATACGATCCTGCGCCATAAGCGGAAGCCTTCACCATACATACCATTTTTGTTTCAGGCCTCAGTTTACCGCGATAATAATTCAAATTGGCAATCATCGCACCGAGATTCACCTCCAATATCGTTTCGTGCACCTTCTTCTCCAGAACCTCTGTCAACTCATCAAAGCCGAACTTACGCGCACCTTTAATCAGGATTATTTCATTCTCCAAGCGGAGTTCGCCTTTTCCAATGGCTTCAGTCAGCGCAGCCGTATCCGGATAAAAAGCTTTCTCGATATTAAACCGTGCGGCACACGAAGATATTTCATTTCCCACACCGATAATACGTTCTATTCCCCGGCTGTTCACCAATTGCGCCACCTGCCGGTAAAGAGTAGGCGTATTCTGTCCCGTCTCCAGTATATCCGAAAGAATCAGTGTCCGTTTCAAGCCCTTGCTCTGTGAGCGGCGATACAAGAAATCAAGCGCTATATCCAGCGAACCGAGGTCAGAATTGTAACTGTCGTTTATAAGCAAGCATCCGTTTTTGCCCTCTTTCACCTCCAGGCGCATCGCTATCGGTTCCAGTTTTGCCATACGCTCCGTAATCTGTTCGGCAGGCAGCATCAGATACAGACAGGCCGCCAAACAATTCAACGAATTCTCGATAGAAGCATCATCAATGAACGGCAGTGTAAATGTATTGTCCATATCCAGATAACGATAAGAAACAACAGTGGAATCCTCTTGCTTTTCCACCTTACTTATATATAACGGACGCTCCATATCTTTCCTGCTCCATGCTATCTCACGGGCGGAAAGCATGGATTTGCCCACGCAGTTATTGATAAACTCGTCGTCACCGTTATAAATCACCACATCGCAATTCTTAAAGAGCGCCAGTTTCTCCATACATTTCTCCTGCAAAGAGAAGAAATTCTCCTGATGCGCGCCTCCTATATTTGTCAGGATACCAATTGTAGGTTTGATAATATTCTGCAAGGCACGCATTTCTCCCGGTTCCGAAATGCCCGCCTCCAATATGGCAAGCTCCGTTTGCCCATTCATCTGCCATACGGACAAAGGCACTCCAATCTGCGAATTGTAACTGCGGGGCGAACGGGTGATTACACGCTCCGGACTCAACAACTGATGCAACCACTCCTTCACAATGGTTTTTCCATTACTGCCCGTTATGCCGATAACAGGTATTTGAAAGCGGTCACGATGTTGTTCCGCCAACTTCTGCAATGCTTTCAGCGGGCTTGGCACGACTAATAAGTTAAAAGTCGAAGGTTGAAAGTTGAACGTTTCAACTTCCTTCAAGCCTTCTTCGCTGACGACAAAATTACGAACGCCGCGCGTATATAAATCACGGATATAACGTGCTCCGTCATTCCGTTTGGTAGTCAAAGCAAAAAACAAGGTTTCCTCCGGGAAACTCAGGGAACGGCTATCTGTAAGCAGCCAGTCAATAGCGGCCGGCGTATCGCCTATCCGCCGCGCACCAATTATTCGGGCTATATCTTCAATCGTATATGACATAATTCTCTCTCCTTTTGGAAGTCTAAGTACGGGTATTTTCCGTTAAGTCGGTCTATTTTTAACACAATTTGTCCTAAAAAACGCTTATACTCTTCAGAATCCGGGTGAAAAGGCTTATGAGCTAATCCTCTACGGATATTTTCACTTTCCTCTATTATCTGTAACGTCTCCTCCGAGAAACACGCAGACGAAAAACGCTCCCACACATATTGCACAGCCATATCGGAAGGATGTACCATATCTTCAGCATAGAAACGATAATCGCGTAGTTCATCCAGAATCAATTCATAGGCGGGAAAATAGAATACGCTTTCCTGAAAAGCGGCTTGCAACCTGTCTATAGCCAGCAACAAGGTAGCTTTACTAAGTTGGTTGGCGTGCATACCATCCCTCGCATGACGAATGGGACTGACTGTAAGTATCACTTTCAGTCCGGAATTTCGCGCCAACAACCCGGACAACAATGAAGTATAATCCGATACGATTTCATCGACCGTCAATCGTCGGAGGATAAATTCTTTTCCCGGCAGCTTATGACAATTTCCTACGATGCGTCCTGTATTCTTTTGCTCGTACACCCACGATGTACCGAAAGTCAACAACAAACAGTCCGAACGAAAAATCCGCTCATGTGCACGGGCAATCCGTTCATTTATCTTCTCCAACGTTTCATCTGCTGACAGTGATGAGAAATCCCCGTGGTGCATGGGGCTGTGCCAACAGTCACGAAAAAAAAAGAGATCTTCCTTTCCGTACACCTTTCCGAGTATGATTTCGCGCAAAGCGGCAGATATGGATAGAGGGTTGTAAAGTACACCGTAAGGATTGATGTCACACGAGAATTTAGCATCCGCAAGCCTTGTACCCATATTAGTCGCAAAACAAGAGCCGAGCAGCAACAAATGGTCCGTGTGCCGCAATCGGGGCAGGTTGGCAGGGAGTTCAACAGGGGTAGTGAAGTTCATACACAAACTTTATTCAAATCTTTGCAAAGATACAAAGAAATACCATAAACGGGGAAACTGCAACTTTAAAATCCCGTAAAAGGCGGACGACGGAACAAAAAACAGACAAAATGATACAGCCATCCGTTTTCTTTTGCTATTTTTGCATTTTGTAATCTTCAGTACAATGATGAAAACAGAACCAACAACATATAACTTGTTAGACTCCATTTCCTATCCGGAAGACCTGCGTAAATTAAGCGTGGAACAGCTCCCGGAAGTTTGTGAAGAATTAAGACAAGACATCATTCAAGAACTTTCGTGCAACCCGGGACATTTTGCAGCAAGTCTGGGTACAGTGGAACTTACCGTCGCGCTGCATTACGTCTACAATACCCCTTACGACCGTATAGTATGGGACGTAGGGCATCAAGCCTACGGTCACAAGATGCTGACCGGACGTCGCGAGTCTTTTTGCACCAACCGGAAGTTCAAGGGCATACGCCCCTTCCCCACTCCTGTGGAAAGCGATTATGACACCTTCACCTGCGGACATGCCTCAAACTCCATTTCGGCAGCCTTAGGCATGGCTGTTGCCGCAGCTAGAAAAGGTGAGAAAGACCGTCATGTAGTAGCCGTCATCGGCGACGGAAGCATGAGTGGCGGACTGGCCTTTGAGGGCTTGAACAATGCCTCGTCCACCGCCAACAATCTGTTGATTATCCTTAACGACAACGACATGGCAATAGACCGCAGTGTAGGCGGCATGAAACAATACCTTTTCAATCTGACAACCTCCAACCGCTACAACCAACTGCGTTTCAAAGCCTCCAAGATGTTATTTAAAATGGGCGTACTGAATGAAGACCGGCGTAAAGCGCTAATCCGCTTTTCCAACAGTCTGAAATCAATGGCGGCCCAGCAACAGAACATCTTCGAAGGGATGAACATCCGATACTTCGGTCCGATAAACGGACATGACGTAAAGAACTTGGCCCGTATTCTGCGGGATATAAAAGATATGCAAGGACCTAAAATCCTTCATTTGCACACTGTAAAGGGTAAAGGCTTCGAACCGGCCGAGAAGGAGCCGGGCATCTGGCACGCACCCGGCAAATTCGACCCCGAAACCGGAGAGCGCATCACTGCAGACACCAGCAATCTGCCTCCTCTATACCAAACCGTATTCGGCGAGACGTTAGTGGAATTGGCAGAGAAGAATCCGAAAATCGTCGGGGTGACGCCCGCCATGCCCACCGGATGTTCCATGAACATATTGATGCAAGCCATGCCCGACCGGGCTTTCGACGTAGGCATCGCCGAAGGACACGCCGCCACATTCTCCGGCGGTATGGCAAAAGAAGGTCTGCAACCTTTCTGCAACATATATTCGTCCTTCATGCAGCGGGCTTATGACAACGTGATACATGACATTGCCATCCTGCGGTTGCCCGTAGTGCTCTGCCTGGACCGCGCCGGATTGGTAGGTGAAGACGGACCGACACATCATGGCGTATACGACCTCGCTTATTTCCGTCCTATCCCGAACCTGACCATATCCTCACCCATGGACGAGCACGAACTGCGTCGCCTGATGTACACGGCACAGCTGCCGGACAAAGGTCCGTTCGTAATCCGTTATCCGCGTGGACGTGGCGTGTTGGTGGACTGGAAATGTCCGCTGGAAGAAATCCCCGTAGGCAAAGGTCGGAAACTGAAAGACGGGAAAGACCTTGCGGTCATCACCCTCGGTCCGATAGGAAACATTGCCGCGCGCGCCATCAAACGGGCGGAAACAGAGAAAGGACTCTCCATAGCCCACTACGACCTGCGTTTCCTCAAACCATTGGATGAAACACTGTTACACGAAGCGGGACGCAACTTCAAACGCATCATCACCATAGAAGACGGTGCGCGAAAAGGCGGTATGGGAAGCGCCGTACTGGAGTTTATGGCAGACAACAGCTACACCCCGCACATAGAGCGCATCGGTGTACCCGACACATTTATAGAGCATGGTACGGTACAGGAGTTGTATCAGTTGTGCGGAATGGATGAGGAAGGAATCTATAATATATTAATTAAGAATGATGAATGATGAATGAAGAATCGGGTTACACTCGCTATGCAAACCATCCGCAAGGAAATTCTTCATTCATCCTTCTTAATTCTTCATTTCTAAAAGCATTGTGAAGATAATCATTGCTGGTGCCGGCGCAGTAGGCACACATTTAGCCAAGCTATTGTCTCGCGAGAAGCAAGACATTATATTAATGGACGACAACGAAGAAAGGATGAGTACACTCAGCTCCAACTTCGACTTGATGACTGTCACTGCCTCTCCCACTTCCATTAAAGGATTGAAAGAAGTAGGGGTGGGAGAAGCCGACCTCTTTATCGCCGTTACTCCCGATGAAAGCCGTAACATCACTGCCTGCATGCTTGCTACCAATCTGGGTGCGGTAAAGACCGTAGGCCGCATTGACAACTACGAATACCTGTTGCCCAAGAACAAGGAATTCTTCCAGAAGCTGGGGGTGGACTCGCTTATCTACCCGGAAATGCTTGCGGCAAAAGAGATTGTATCTTCTATCCGTATGAGTTGGGTACGCCAATGGTGGGAATTCTGCGGCGGCGCGCTGATTCTGATAGGCGCCAAGATGCGTGAGAAAGCAGAGATTCTGGATATTCCTCTGCATCAACTGGGCGGACCTGAACTGCCTTATCACGTGGTAGCCATCAAACGCGGCAACGAGACACTGATTCCCCGCGGTGACGATGTCATCAAACTGCATGATATTGTTTATTTTACAACTACCCGCAAATTCGTTCCGTACATCCGTAAGATAGCCGGCAAGGAAGATTATGCCGATGTGCGCAATGTCATGATTATGGGTGGAAGCCGCATTGCAGTACGTACCGCACAATATGTTCCCGACTATATGCAAGTGAAGATCGTGGACAACGACCTGAACCGTTGCAACCGCCTGACCGAACTACTGGATGATAAAACTATGATTATCAACGGAGACGGACGGGATATGGACTTGCTTGTAGAAGAAGGATTAAAGAACACCGAAGCCTTTGTGGCGCTAACCGGAAACTCGGAAACAAATATCCTCGCCTGTCTGGCGGCAAAGCGCATGGGAGTAAGCAAAACAGTGGCGGAAGTAGAAAACATAGATTACATAGGCATGGCGGAAAGCCTCGATATCGGTACGGTTATCAACAAAAAGATGATTGCCGCCAGCCACATTTACCAGATGATGCTGGACGCCGATGTCAGTAACGTAAAATGCCTGACCTTTGCCAACGCCGATGTAGCGGAATTCACCGTCAAACCCGGCTCGAAGATAACCAAACACCAGGTAAAAGACCTCGGTCTGCCTAAAGGAACGACCATCGGCGGACTGATACGTAACGGCGAAGGCGTTGTAGTTATGGGTAGCACGCAAATATTACCCGGAGACCACGTGGTAGTATTCTGCCTGAACATGATGATTAAGAAAATCGAAAAATACTTTAATTAGCGAACGTGATTAACTTTAAAACAATTATACGGATTATCGGTATCCTGCTATTACTGGAAACAGTCATGCTGCTGGCATGTTCGGCAATATCGTATTACTATAATGACGAAGCCCTGCTCGACTTCTGGAAATCGGCAGGTATCACTGCCGGAGCCGGCCTGCTCATGACTATTGCCGGAAAAGGCGGTGAAAAACAGCTGACCCGCCGTGACGGTTACGTACTGGTCAGCCTTGCCTGGGTGGCTTTTTCCCTTTTCGGCATGCTGCCTTTCTATATCAGCGGATACGTTCCCGACATCACGAACGCTTTCTTCGAAACCATGTCCGGTTTTACAAGTACGGGAGCCACCGTACTGGATAATATAGAATCGCTTCCTCACGGATTACTGTTCTGGCGCGGTATGACGCAATGGATCGGCGGTTTGGGAATTATCATGTTTACGATTGCGGTATTGCCAATTTTCGGGGTCAGCGGCCTGCAGGTATTTGCCGCCGAAGCCAGTGGTCCCACACACGACAAAGTGCATCCGCGCATCGGCATCACCGCCAAATGGATATGGAGTATCTATACCGGCCTTACCCTGATTCTCGTAGTCCTGTTAATGTTGGGCGGTATGGACTGGTTCGACAGTGTGTGTCACGCCTTTGCCACCACAGGAACGGGAGGATTCTCTACCAAACAGGCAAGTGTGGCCTATTACAATTCCCCCTATATAGAGTATGTCATCTCTATTTTCATGTTCATTTCCGGTATCAACTTTACACTGTTACTATTCTTCGTCAACCGGAAATTCAAAAAGGTCATCGACAACGCCGAGTTAAAATGGTACTTCTGGTCGGTAGCCGGTTTCACCGCCGTCATAGCCGTTGTCCTCTACTATACCAGTTCGATGGGCGTGGAAGAGGCTTTTCGTAAATCATTATTCCAGGTTATATCTCTGCAGACCTCTACGGGCTTTGCCACAGATGATTACATGTTGTGGACGCCTATGCTTTGGGGATTGCTAACCGTCGTCATGATCATGGGAGCTTGCGCAGGCAGTACCACCGGAGGACTGAAATGCATCCGGATGGTAATCCTTGCCAAAGTATCACGTAATGAGTTCAAACATATTCTGCATCCCAATGCCGTACTGCCGGTACGCGTAAACAAACAGGTAATATCTCCTTCCATCGTTTCCACGGTGCTGGCATTCTTCTTTTTATACATCATCATCATCATCGTCGGCATATTAATCATGATGGGAATGGGGATAGGAGCCGAAGAATCCATCGGTTGCGTCATATCCAGCATCGGTAATATGGGCCCCGGATTAGGTGATACAGGTCCGGCCTATTCATGGAACGCCCTGCCTGATGCAGCCAAATGGTTACTGTCATTCCTCATGCTATTGGGACGTTTGGAATTATTCACCGTCTTACTTTTGTTCACCCCGGAATTCTGGAAACGGAATTGATTTAGGATAAAAAGTGTAAAAATAGTCATTTTTTGTTATGCAGAGATAGCAAAATGAGAGATACTTATTATATCTTTGCGCCCTGAAAAGAGATATGGAGATATGAAACAGTGCATAAAATATTGTATAATAGCCATACTCGCAGTTTTATTACACAACGGTGCAATAGGGGCTGCGGATTTTTTGTGCACTCCGGTCAACTGTAAAGCAGAAAGTTGCGTCTTAACTCAGGCGCCTACCGCCCAACAAGCTATCCAGAACTATTACAACCATTTATCGTCTACATCTTCCTGTCTGGAATATGTGGAACATATGCAAGTGCCAAGTAATAAAGGTTCTCTGCTGCGTGTCGATATTATCCGTATGCAACAATTGCTGCGCGCACAAAGTTACGACCCTATGCCGGACTTACATTACCCTCCCGTTCCCGACCCGCATTACTACGTATTCGGGCTTAGAAAGATTATCAGATAAAAGGGTGGCCTCTGCCACTTTATTGCCTTTATTCAGCATATCTATATATTATATATCTAAAATCTTATCAGATTTATGAACTTTACTTTGTTAGTAGTCGTCTTGCTGACGGCAATTGCTTTCGTGGGTATTGTTATCGCGCTGTCCAATGCGATAGCCCCCCGTTCGTACAATGCACAGAAAATGGAGCCGTACGAGTGTGGTATTCCCACCCGCGGTAAATCATGGATGCAGTTCCGGGTAGGTTACTATCTGTTCGCCATCCTGTTTCTGATGTTTGAAGTGGAGACCGTATTCCTGTTTCCGTGGGCAGTCATTGCACGCGAGCTTGGAGTAGCCGGGCTTTTCAGTATTTTGTTTTTCCTTATTATATTAATTCTGGGTCTTGCTTATGCCTGGAGGAAAGGAGCTTTGGAATGGAAGTAACGAAGAAACCCAACATAAAATCCATCCCTTATGAGGAGTTTACAGACAACGAAACGTTGGAGAAATTGGTTCGGGAACTCAATGCGGGAGGCGCTAATGTGGCTCTCGGCGTACTGGACGATTTCGTCAACTGGGGACGCAGCAATTCGCTGTGGCCGCTTACGTTTGCAACAAGCTGTTGCGGTATCGAATTCATGGCCCTCGGCGCAGCCCGCTATGACATGGCGCGCTTCGGGTTTGAAGTAGCCCGTGCCAGTCCGCGCCAGGCAGATATGATTATGGTGTGCGGAACAATCACGAACAAAATGGCGCCGGTACTGAAACGTTTGTACGACCAGATGGCCGACCCTAAGTATGTGATAGCCGTAGGCGGTTGCGCTGTCAGCGGCGGCCCGTTCAAGAAATCTTATCATGTTGTCAACGGAGTGGATAAGATTCTGCCGGTAGACGTATATATCCCGGGATGTCCTCCCCGCCCCGAAGCATTCTACTACGGAATGATGCAATTGCAACGTAAGGTAAAAATAGAGAAGTACTTTGGTGGTGTAAATCAAAAAGAAGAAAAACCGGAAGAATAAATATGAATGCAATAAGATATATAGAGCCCGCGGCTTTGCATGACGAGATGCTGCGCCTGCGGCAAGAAGAGCAGATGGACTTTCTGGAATGCCTCACCGGTATGGACTGGGGCGAACCGGATACTGCAAAAGATACTCCCGATACTCCGCGCGGACTTGGCGTAGTGTATCAGTTGGAGTCCACCGTTACCGGCAAACGGGTTGCGGTTCGCACCGCCACTCTCGACCGGGAACATCCCGAACTCCCTTCCGTTTGCGACATCTGGAAAGCCGCAGACTTCCTGGAACGTGAAGTGTTCGACTTCTATGGCGTAGTGTTCATCGGACACCCCGATATGAGACGCCTCTATCTGCGCAATGACTGGGTAGGCTATCCGATGCGTAAAGACGATGACCCGGAGGCACAGAACCCTCTGCGCATGGATAACGAAGAAACCATCGATACCACCACCGAGCTGGAACTTAACCCGGACGGAACCGTAAAGAACAAAGAGTCACAACTCTTCGGCGACGACGAATATGTGGTAAACATCGGTCCCCAGCACCCTGCCACCCACGGCGTAATGCGTTTCCGCGTATCGTTGGAAGGCGAAATCATCGAAAAGATAGATGCCAACTGCGGATATATCCACCGTGGTATCGAGAAAATGTGCGAAAGCCTTACATACCCGCAGACACTGGCTCTGACCGACCGTCTGGACTATCTGGGCGCTCACCAGAACCGCCACGCCCTGTGTATGTGTATCGAAAAGGCCATGGGCATAAAGGTAAGCGAGCGCGTGCAATACATCCGCACCATCATGGACGAGTTGCAGCGTATCGATTCTCACCTGCTTTTCTACTCCTGTCTGGCAATGGACCTCGGTGCGCTGACCGCTTTCTTCTACGGCTTCCGTGACCGTGAAAAGATTTTGGACATCTTTGAAGGCACCTGCGGCGGGCGCCTCATCATGAACTACAACACGATTGGCGGCGTGCAAGCCGATATCGCTCCCGACTTCCAGAAGAAAGTGAAAGAATTCATCCCTTACCTGCGCGGCATCCTGCACGAATACCACGACGTGTTTACGGGAAATATCATTGCGCAGCAACGTCTGAAAGGCGTAGGCGTACTGTCCCGCGAAGACGCCATAGCTTTCGGCGCCACCGGCGGCACAGGGCGCGCCAGCGGTTGGGCGTGCGACGTACGTAAACGTATGCCTTACAGTGTATATGATAAGGTGGACTTCAAAGAGATTGTCCGCACCGAAGGAGACTCCTGGGCACGCTACCTCATCCGTATGGATGAAATCATGGAAAGCTTGAAAATCATCGAACAGCTGATAGACAATATCCCCGAAGGCGCATACCAGGAGAAGATGAAGCCGATTATCCGTGTGCCGGAAGGCACTTACTATGCCGCCGTAGAAGGCAGCCGCGGTGAGTTCGGCGTATTCCTCGAGAGCCATGGCGACAAAACTCCCTACCGTTTGCACTTCCGCAGTACGGGTCTTCCGCTGGTATCTACCGTAGATACGATTTGCCGCGGCGCAAAGATTGCCGACCTTATTGCCATCGGTGGAACACTGGACTATGTAGTACCGGATATCGATAGATAAAGGAGTAGATAGCAAACATACACCAAACTATCAAATAGTAAATCGTAAAATCGTAAATAAACAGATGTTTGACTTTAGTATAGTAACCAATTGGATTCACCAGATGCTGACCTCCTTCATGCCGGAAGGTCTGGCGGTGTTTCTCGAATGTGTAGTGATAGGCGTATGCATCATCCTGATGTATGCAGTGCTTGCCATTATCCTGATTTATATGGAGCGCAAGATATGCGCCTTTTTCCAATGCCGCCTCGGACCGATGCGTGTGGGAAAGTGGGGATTGCTCCAAGTGCCCTGCGACGTTATCAAGATGTTGACTAAAGAAATCATTGACCTGAAGTTCTCCGACAGATTCCTCTACAACCTGGCGCCGTTCATGGTCATTATAGCCTCGTTCCTCACTTTCGCCTGTCTGCCCATCAGCAAAGGACTGGAAGTGCTTGACTTCAACGTGGGCGTGTTCTTCCTGCTTGCCGCTTCAAGTATCGGCGTGGTAGGTATCCTGCTTGCCGGCTGGAGTTCCAACAACAAGTTCTCGCTTATCGGAGCCATGCGAAGCGGCGCGCAAATCATCAGTTACGAACTTTCCTGCGGGCTGAGTATCCTGACAATGGTAGTCCTGATGGGCACGATGCAGTTCTCCGAAATCGTAGCCGGACAAGCCGACGGCTGGTTTATATTCAAAGGGCACATCCCGGCAGTTATAGCGTTCGTCATCTATCTTATTGCGGGTAATGCGGAAACCAACCGCGGCCCGTTCGACTTGCCCGAAGCCGAAAGCGAGCTGACCGCCGGTTATCATACGGAATACTCCGGTATGGGTTTCGGCTTCTTCTATCTGGCAGAGTACCTGAACCTGTTCATCGTAGCCGGTATAGCCGCCACTATTTTCCTGGGTGGCTGGATGCCGTTGCACATCGTCGGTCTGGACGGTTTCAATGCGGTCATGGATTACATTCCGGGCTTTGTGTGGTTCTTCGGCAAGGCATTCTTCGTAGTATTCCTGCTGATGTGGATTAAATGGACATTCCCGCGCCTGCGCATCGACCAGATTCTGAACCTCGAATGGAAATATCTGGTTCCTATCAGCATGGTGAACCTGATTCTAATGGTATTAATCGTAGTATTTAAATTACATTTCTGATGAAAGATAATAACTCCTACATAGGCAGCCTCATCAATGGTATCACTTCCCTGCTCACGGGTATGAAAACCACTATGACCGTTTTCTGCCGTAAGAAGACTACCGAACAATATCCGGAAAACCGGAAGACGCTGAAACTCTCCGAACGTTTCCGGGGTACGCTGACAATGCCCCACAATGAGCGGAACGAGCACCATTGCATCGCGTGCGGCCTGTGCCAGATGGCTTGTCCCAACGACACCATCAAGGTGACGAGCGAAACCGTAGAAACGGAAGACGGCAAGAAAAAGAAGATACTGGCGAAATACGAATACGATCTCGGCTCCTGTATATTCTGCCAGCTTTGCGTCAATGCCTGTCCGCACGATGCCATCACATTCGACCAGAACTTTGAGCATGCCGTATTCGACCGCAGCAAACTGGTACTGACGCTGAATCATCCGGGCAGTCACGTAGAAGAGAAGAAGAAACCCGCCGCTCCCCAACCCGAAGTAGCGAAGTAATTAGTAATTCATAATTAGTAATCAATAACATGGAATTTAATCTTGAAACAATAGTATTTTACTTCCTTGCGGCTTTTATTACCGTATTCTCCATACTGACGGTAACCACCAAACGTATGGTACGTTCGGCCACATACCTGCTGTTTGTGCTGTTCGGTACAGCCGGCATCTACTTCCTGCTGGGATACACATTCCTCGGTTCGGTACAGATTATGGTATACGCGGGCGGTATCGTCGTGCTTTACGTCTTCTCCATCCTGCTCACCAGCGGTGAAGGCGACATGGCGGGAAAGCTGAAACGCAGCAAGTTCCTCGCCGGACTGGGCACTACCGTAGCCGGAGCTGTCATTGTACTGTTCATAACCCTGAAACATAAATTCATCGCCACCACCGACGTAGCACCTCTTGAAGTCAACATCAAGACTATCGGCCACCACATGCTGAGCGGTGACAAGTACGGTTACCTGTTGCCTTTCGAAGCCGTCAGTATTCTGCTGCTGGCATGTATCGTAGGCGGATTATTAATAGCACGTAAAAGATAAGAATTATGATACACATGGAATATTACCTGATAGTCTCGGCTATCATGTTTTTCGCCGGTATCTACGGGTTCTTCACCCGCCGCAATACCTTGGCGATATTGATTTCAATCGAGTTGATACTGAACGCTACGGACATCAACTTCGCGGTATTCAACCGTTTTCTGTTTCCCGGCGGGCTGGAAGGCTATTTCTTCGCCCTGTTCTCCATCGCCATCTCGGCGGCCGAGACAGCTGTGGCCATCGCTATCATGATTAACATCTATCGCAACATACGTTCTATCCAGGTGAACAAGCTGGACGAACTCAAATGGTAATCACTAAATTTAAAATTAAAAGAGAAATGGAGTTTCATTTTTTAATTCTCAACTCTTAATTCTCAATTTAGAAATTATGGAATATACGATTCTAATCCTTCTTCTTCCCTTGCTCTCGTTCCTTGTGTTGGGATTGGGCGGCAAATGGATGTCGCACCGCACCGCCGGAATCATCGGCACGGCGGTACTGGGTGCAGTGGCGGTACTCTCCTACCTCACCGCAATACAATATTTCGCCTCTCCCCGGCTGGCAGACGGCACATACGCCACGCTGATGCCTTACAACTGTACATGGCTGCCGTTCACACCGTCGCTCAGCATTGACCTGGGCATCTTGCTCGATCCCATATCGGTGATGATGCTGATTGTCATAAGTACCGTATCATTCATGGTACACCTCTACTCTTTCGGCTATATGAAAGGGGAACGCGGTTTCCAACGCTATTATGCTTTCCTCTCGCTTTTCACCATGTCCATGCTGGGGCTGGTGGTAGCGACCAATATCTTCCAGATGTATCTGTTCTGGGAGTTGGTGGGTGTATCTTCCTACCTGCTGATCGGCTTCTACTATACGAAACCCGCGGCAATCGCCGCCAGCAAGAAAGCGTTTATCGTGACCCGTTTTGCCGACCTTGGCTTCCTTATCGGTATTCTGGTTTACGGTTACTATGCCGGAACCTATACTTTCCAGCCCAATGAAATGGCACTGCTGAAAGGCGGCGCAACAATGATTCCGCTGGCGCTGGGACTGATGTTCATCGGTGGAGCCGGCAAGAGCGCCATGTTCCCGCTGCACATCTGGCTGCCCGACGCTATGGAAGGCCCTACTCCGGTCAGCGCGTTGATTCATGCCGCTACCATGGTCGTCGCAGGCGTCTATCTGGTGGCACGCATGTTCCCGCTGTTCATCGACTATGCACCCCATGTGCTGCACCTCGTTGCCTATGTAGGTGCATTCACAGCGTTCTACGCCGCCAGCGTAGCCTGTGTGCAAAGCGACATCAAGCGTGTGCTCGCCTTCTCCACCATCTCGCAGATAGGCTTTATGATGGTGGCTCTCGGCGTATGTACTTCCATGAACCCGCACGAAGGCGGGCTGGGCTATATGGCAGGTATGTTCCATTTGTTTACGCACGCCATGTTCAAGGCATTGCTGTTCCTCGGCGCAGGCAGCATCATCCACGCGGTGCACAGCAACGAGATGTCCGCTATGGGCGGGCTGCGCAAATATATGCCGATTACGCATATCACTTTCCTGATAGCCTGCCTTGCCATCGCCGGCATTCCCCCGTTCTCCGGATTCTTCTCCAAGGACGAGATATTGACGGCCTGCTTCCAATTCAGCCCTGCCATGGGTTGGATAATGACAGTGATTGCCGCAATGACCGCATTCTATATGTTCCGCCTCTACTACGGCATTTTCTGGAGCGACAGGAAGTCGGCGGTTAGCGACGAGCACGCGCAAGACACCGAGCACGCGCACCACACTCCCCACGAAAGCCCGTTGACGATGACCGTCCCGTTGATGTTCCTCGCCGTTGTTACAGTGGTTGCCGGATTCATTCCTTTCGGACACTTCGTCAGTTCAAACGGCGAAGCCTATACCATTCATCTGGACTGGGGCGTGGCAGGTACAAGCATAGCCATCGCCGTTATTTCCATCGCTTTGGCAACCTATATGTATAAAAGCGGAAAGCAACCCGTCGCCAATGCGCTCGCCCACCGCTTCAACGGTTTGTGGACGGCAGCCTACCACCGCTTCTATATCGATGAAGTTTACCAGTTTATCACCCACCGCATCATCTTCGGCTGCATCAGCCGTCCCATTGCCTGGTGGGACCGTCATGTGGTAGACGGCTTCTTCGACTTTCTGGCCTGGGGCGCCAATGCCACCAGCGACGAGATACGAGGCCTGCAAAGCGGACGCATCCAGCAATACACCTTCGTATTCCTGCTGGGTACGCTCATACTGATATTGCTGCTGTTGCTGTAAACGAGAAACGGACATTGATATCGATGTATCAATCCATAGAACAATAACAATTAATACAATACTATAAAGATGAATTTCTTATCCATATTCGTACTCATCCCTTTGCTGATGCTGCTGGGTCTTTGGCTCAGCCGTAACATAGCACAGATACGCGCGGTGATGACAACCGGCGCTTCGGCACTGCTCATCGCTGCCGTCGGACTGACTATCGTCTATCTGCAAGCCCGTCATGGCGGCGCTACGGATGAAATGCTGTTCCGTGCCGACGTAGCCTGGTATCCCGCCCTCAACATTCACTATTCCGTAGGTGTGGACGGCATCTCGGTAGCCATGCTGCTGCTCTCGGCCGTCATTGTCTTTACGGGAACATTCGCCTCCTGGCGTCTGCAACCGCTGACCAAAGAATATTTCCTGTGGTTCACCCTGCTGTCAATGGGTGTGTTCGGCTTCTTTATCTCCACCGACCTGTTCACCATGTTCATGTTCTACGAGGTAGCGCTTATCCCGATGTACCTGCTGATTGGCGTATGGGGCTCGGGACGCAAGGAATATGCCGCCATGAAACTGACACTGATGCTTATGGGCGGTTCCGCCTTCCTGCTGATCGGTATCTTGGGTATCTACTTCGGCAGCGGCGCCACCACCATGAACCTGCTGGAAATAGCCCAACTGCACAATATCCCTATCGAGCAACAACGCATCTGGTTCCCGCTTACCTTCCTTGGTTTCGGTGTGCTGGGCGCTCTGTTCCCTTTCCACACATGGAGCCCCGACGGTCACGCATCCGCACCGACTGCCGTTTCCATGCTGCATGCGGGCGTACTGATGAAACTGGGCGGTTACGGATGTTTCCGCATCGCCATGTATCTGATGCCCGAAGCCGCGCAGGAACTCGGCTGGATATTCCTCGTACTGACAGGTATCTCCGTTGTATACGGCGCATTCTCCGCCTGCGTGCAAACCGACCTGAAATATATCAACGCCTACTCTTCCGTATCGCACTGCGGTCTGGTGCTTTTCGCCATTCTGATGATGAACCGGACGGCCTGTACGGGCGCCGTGCTGCAAATGCTTTCCCACGGATTGATGACCGCCCTGTTCTTCGCCCTTATCGGTATGATTTACGGACGTACGCACACACGTGACGTACGCGAGCTTAGCGGACTGATGAAGATTATGCCTTTCCTGGCCGTATCCTACGTCATCGCCGGTCTTGCCAACCTCGGTTTGCCGGGACTCAGCGGCTTCATCGCCGAAATGACAATCTTCAACGGCGCTTTCCAGCATCCCGATACATTCCACCGCGTATGGACCGTCATTGCCTGCACAAGCATCGTGATTACCGCGGTCTACATTCTGCGCCTTGTCGGTAAAATCCTTTACGGAACCTGCACCAACAAGCACCACCTGACATTGACCGATGCCACGTGGGACGAACGTACCGCCGTAATCATCCTTATCGCTTGCGTAGCCGGCCTCGGTCTTGCCCCGCTGTGGATAAGCAACATGATTGGAGACAGCGTGCTGCCGGTAGTCAACCTATTAGCCACTCACTAATCATTAATCACTAAACAGTTAATCACTAAATAACATGGATTACTCCCAATTTCTCTTAATGAAGGAAGAGCTGTCGCTGATAGCGGTTATCGTTATCCTCTTCATAGCCGACCTCTTCATGAGTCCGGATGCGCACAAGAACGACGGCAAGCCGATGTTGAACACCATGCTGCCCGTTGTTCTGCTCATTATCCATACGCTTATAACCATCATTCCCGGCCCGGCAGCCGACGCTTTCGGCGGGATGTACCATAACCAGCCGATACAGAGCATCGTCAAATCCATCCTCAGCATAGGTACGCTTATCGTATTCCTCATGGCGCACGAATGGATGCGCCGCCCCGATACGGCAATCAAGCAAGGCGAGTTTTATGTGCTGACACTCTCCACGCTGCTGGGTATGTACTTTATGATTTCCGCCGGCCATTTCCTGATGTTCTTCATCGGACTGGAAACCGCCAGTATCCCGATGGCCGCACTGGTGGCTTTCGACAAGTACCGCCACCACTCCGCCGAGGCAGGAGCCAAATACATTCTTACCGCACTCTTTTCCAGCGGCCTGCTGCTTTACGGCCTTTCGCTGATATACGGTTCGGTAGGTACGCTCTACTTCGCTGATATTCCGGCACGTCTGGACGGAAACCCGTTACAGATTATGGCGTTCGTATTCTTTTTCTCCGGCATGGGATTCAAGATTTCATTGGTGCCCTTCCACTTGTGGACGGCCGACGTATACGAAGGCGCCCCGAGTACGGTAACCGCTTACCTGAGCGTTATCTCCAAAGGCGCGGCGGCATTCGTGCTGATGACCATACTTTATAAAGTGTTTGCCCCGATGGTGGCGCAATGGCAGGAAGTGCTTTACTGGGTTATCATCGCCTCCATCACGCTTGCCAACCTCTTCGCGCTGCGTCAGGAAAACCTGAAACGACTGATGGCGTTCTCCAGTATCTCACAGGCCGGTTACATCATGCTGGGTGTCATCAGCGGAACGTCACTGGGTATGACGTCACTGGTGTACTACGTATTGATTTACCTGTTTGCCAACCTCGCGGTCTTTACCGTTATCACGATTGTGGCATTACGTGCCAATAAGTTTACGCTGGAAGATTACAACGGATTGTACACCACCAATCCCAAGCTGGCTTTCCTCATGACATTGGCGCTGTTCTCACTGGCGGGTATCCCGCCGTTTGCGGGCTTCTTCTCGAAGTTCTTCATCTTTGCGGCAGCCTTCCAGAGCGGTTTCCATCTGCTGGTATTCATTGCGCTGATCAACACGATCCTGTCACTTTACTATTATCTGAAGATTGTAAAGGCAATGTACATCAACAAGAGCGACGAGCCGATTACCGCTTTCCGCAGCGACAACTACACGCGCGCCAGCCTTGTCATCTGTACGCTGGGCATCGTGGCGCTGAGCATTGCAAGCGTGGTATACCAGTCCATCGACAAGTTCTCGTTCGGCATGTAGCGGTTGGTTTTCCGTAAAACAACGTTTATCACATATCCCCCTTCACTTTCCACGCTCCCCTTTCCACGGGAGATAGAGGGTGAAGGGGGATTAATATGTCAAGGGAGTTGAGGAGCCAGGAGCTTATCAACGCTTCGACAGCCCTTAATTCTACTTCATGATTTGGTTTCTGTACTGCGTCGGCGTCAGCCCCGTCAGTTGCTTAAAGGTACGGTTGAAATGCGAGATAGAGTCGAAGCCGCACTCCACCGCTATCTGCGAAATCTCCATGTCACCGATGGTCAGCAGCTTGCACGCATAGCCGATGCGCATATCCGTTACATATTGCAGGAAAGTCTTTTCCGTGACCTCTTTGAAAAAGCGGCAAAACGCGCTGCTGTTCATATTCGCCATTTCGGCAATCTCGTCGAGCTTGAGGGAACGGGTGTAATTGCTGTTGATGAAGGAGATGATTTTATCAATCCGTTTGTTGCCTGCCGTGGGGAACTTCTCGTAGTAGAAAGGGCTTGCCAACATCTTCTTTTGGGAGGACACGGACAATCCCTGCAATAAATCCAGCAATCCCGTTATCTGCCCGAAGCCTTTCAGTTCGGGGAAAGCGGATACCATGTCACGTGCCGGGCTGTCGTCGGCGGTGTGAAAAACTACTCCCCGTTTGGCCTCTTTCAGCAGCAGCCGTATCTGATGAAACTGCGGATAATGGTCGAAAGAGTATTGCATGAAGTTCTCCTCGAACTGAATGATGGTGCCTTGCACCCGCAGCAAAGGATTACCGCAATGATAAGCATCGTCACTCCGCATGTAATGAGGCAGGTTGGGACCGAACAATATCACATCGCCGTCCGAAAACCGCTCTATGCAATCGCCCACAAAGCAGCGGCCGCTACTGTTCCTCACATAGATTATTTCGTACTGGCTGTGGAAGTGCCAGGGATAAGTGAAACGGTCGTAGTCGTAGTAACGCGCCTTTATCGGGTTGGATTCCGATATCTGAAGTTGTTCGTTTATTATCTGTCTCATAACGCTGCTTGCTATCAGTCCGGCATCTGCCGGCTTGTCCGTAGAACAAAGATACGAATAATAATAATAAGTACACCGGGAAGAAAGAAATTACAAAGAGGGGATAACGGAAATAACAAGGGGGAACAACGAAAATACCAATAGCCGGTACACGGAATACCAACGCTTGGTAGCGGTTGTACCAAAGCATGGTACGAGCCGTACCTTAGTGTGGTATGAGATGTACCAACCGTTGGTATAGGCCGTACCAGATGCCGGTACTATATTGGTACTTATATGCTATTGATTTAAAGTCGTTTACTTCTCTGCGCCGGCTACTATCCCATCTTTCTTCCGATATATGCAAATATCCGCAAATATCCTGCAAATATCCGTTCATATACGGAGTGTTTTAGTGCCTATATTTGCACCGGATAAAGATGTGCATAGTTAGTTCATACTATCTGTCATTCAGAGAATACAGGCTTGCAACATCTGTTCAAATAATCATTTTAAATCATTAATACAAAGGAAGTATGGAAAAGACTTGGAGATGGTTTGGTAAAAAAGACAAAATAACGCTCGATATGCTTCGTCAAATCGGTGTGGAAGGTATAGTCACCGCTTTGCACGATGTGCCCAACGGCGAAATATGGACAGAGGAAGCTATCAACGATTTGAAGGCATATATCGAGTCCTACGGTTTGCGCTGGTCGGTTGTAGAGAGCCTGCCCGTATGCGAGGCCATTAAGTACGCCGGACCGGAACGCGAACAGTTGATAGAGAATTACAAAATCAGCCTCGCCAACCTGGGTAAATGCGGCGTAAAGACCGTATGCTACAACTTTATGCCCGTTATCGACTGGATACGTACGGATTTGCAGCATCCCTGGGCGGACGGTACATCATCACTCTATTTCAACCGGGTACGTTTTGCCTATTTCGACCTGCGCATTCTTCAACGTGAGGGAGCCGAGAAAGACTACTCTGCGGAAGAACTGGCTAAGGTGGCCGAGCTGGACAAAACCATCACCGAAGCCGAAAAAGAGAGCCTTATCGACACAATCATCGTAAAGACACAGGGATTCGTAAACGGCAACATCAAGGAAGGCGACAAGAACCCGGTGAATATCTTCAAGAACCTGCTGGCCTTGTACAAAGGTATCGACCGCGACGCGCTCCGCGAAAACATGCGGTATTTCCTTGCCGCCGTCATGCCGGTGTGCGAGGAATACGGAGTGAATATGTGCGTACATCCCGACGACCCTCCTTTCCAAGTATTGGGTCTGCCGCGTATCGTTACCAACGAGGAGGACATCGCATGGTTCCTGAACGCTGTGGATAATCCTCACAACGGACTGACCTTCTGTGCCGGCTCACTCAGCGCGGGAGAGCATAACGATACCCGCGAACTCGCCAGAAAGTTTGCATCACGCACCCACTTTGTACATCTGCGCAGCACCGCAGCCATGCCGGGCGGAAACTTCATAGAAAGCTCCCACCTGACGGGACGCGGGCACCTCATCGACCTTATCCGTATCTTCGAGCAAGAAAATCCGAACCTGCCCATGCGTGTAGACCACGGACGGATGATGCTGGGCGATGAGAACAAAGGATACAATCCCGGCTATTCATTCCACGGCCGCATGCTGGCGCTGGCACAGGTGGAAGGCATGATGGCAGTGGTGCGGGATGAAATGGGGATTGAGAATTAAGTATGAAGCATACAGTATAAGAACGATAAATAATAAAAGAAAGAAAAACTATGAACGAACAATTCAGTATTGCAGGTAAAGTAGCGGTCATCACCGGCGCAGGTGGTGTATTGGGCGGCAGCATCGCCAAGTGTTTTATGCAACAAGGCGCTAAAGTTGTAGCGGTGGACATCCGTCAGGAACAACTGGACAAGCGCGTAGAGGAACTGAAAACGTATGGTGAAGATGTTATCGGTATCGTAGGTAACGTACTGGACATCGCCAGCCTTGAGAAACTTGCCGATGACATCGTTGCCAAGTGGGGACGTATCGACATTCTGCTCAACATCGCCGGCGGAAATATGCCGGGCGCAACTCTGGCTCCCGACCAGCACTTCTACGACATGGATATCTCCTGCTGGGAGAAAGTTACCAACCTGAACATGAACGGAACCGTTTATCCGTCTTTGGTGTTCAGCAAAGTGATGGCAAAGCAGGGTAAAGGATGCATTGTCAACGTATCTTCCATGGCGGCATACAGCGCCATCACCCGTGTTCCGGGTTACTCGGCCGCCAAGACGGCCGTTGCCAACTTCACGCAATGGCTGGCAAGCGAACTGGCTCTGAAATACGGAGACGGTATCCGTGTCAACGCCATCGCCCCGGGCTTCTTCATCGGCGACCAGAACCGTGCCGTACTCATCAATCCCGACGGCTCACTGACCGACCGCAGCAAGAAAGTATTGGCCAAGACTCCGATGAAACGCTTCGGTGACATCAACGAGTTGAACGGCGCCGTACAATTCCTGTGCAGCGATGCCGCCAGCTTCGTTACAGGCGCATTGCTCCCTATCGACGGTGGTTTCAGCGCATTCAGCGGAGTATAATCCGGCAGAGGTTTTCCTCTAAGGAATGAATAAAGAAGGCTCTCTACCTTGCGGTAGAGAGCCTTCTTATTTATTATAAACTTATAAAATGGATATTGCTTAATATCCCGGATTCTGCTCTGCTTTCTTTTCTTCCGGAGTCAGTGCGTGACCGTTCTTCTGGATAGCATCCAGGTAGGTTTGCGGAATAGGACGCAGATTATGGCGTTCTTGAATATTAGGTGCAGCATCCGGATTGAATGCTTTGGTACGTTCAACCAAAGTCAATGTTCTTGATAAATCCTGCCAACGATGGAATTCACCGCAAAGCTCGCGAGAACGCTCATTCAATAACAGACACATCATACGGTCATAATCCGTGCTATAACCTAACTTACTGATAATCGCCTCATCTTCGGCCGGCAAGTTATGAATATCCGTAATTTGCAAGTTCGTAGCATCCTTCATTGACTTATCGATGTTATTGGACTCATAATAAGAATTCTCGGCATAATATGAATTCACACCGTCGTCCTTATATCCCAAAGCTTTATCATTGTAAGCAGCGCCACCGTCACAATATACAGAACGGTCTTCTCCACTTTTATAAGCGGCACGTGCGCGAAGGTCATTGATATAACCTAAAGCATCCGAATATTTACCTTGACGAATCAACACTTCTGCGGCAATCAGATAAGTTTCACCTAATCGGGCAAGAATACCGTCACGGAAACCTACACGACTGTCTCTCGATTCACGGGAGCCGTCAATATACTTATTCAGTGTACAATAACGAGTAGTATAATCATACAACGCTTCATCATCTTGCCCATTACGATCTTTCGGGTAAGCAACAAATACAGTCGGAATTGTTTTTCCCGTCTTATCGTAAACCACCTCATTGTTCAGTTGTACAGCATTAAAACGAGTATCACCGGGACGGTTAATTACGTACATAATACCTAAATCACCATGTACATATCCGGAACCTTTCTGCGGGTTATTCACTGCATATTTTGTTTTAAAGCTTTTCCAGAAACGAGAGTCTTTCACCATATCATATACATTGTACATATAATAGGTAGTTCTGAGACGCTGGTATTCGCGTTCACCCGCAATATCACGCTGCATTTGAGGCAAATCCTTGTATACAGAAACATAATAGAGATGACACTGATTACCATTGGCTCCCTCCGTTGCCTTATCAGAAGAGAATTGAGCTGCCAAGATTATCTCATCCAATTGCTCATTTGCACCATTCGGTTCGGTATAATTCCACAAATCCGCATAATTCGGAGCTAAATTATGATGAGATATAACCTCCCGCGCCAAACGTAACGCTTCTTTCAAGTCTTCCTCTTTCGTAGCGCCATTCCAATCATCATTTATCTCACTGGCACGCAGCAAATATGCTTTAGCTAGAAAATGCGCTGCCGCGTCTTTCGTCATCTTTCCCGTCATGGAAGCCGTTTCGGGTAGATACGTATAGGCATCTTTCAAGTCATCAATCACTTGTTGCAATGTTTCTTCGGCAGTGGCACGAGAAAACTCACGTTCCGGGGTTTCGCTCGGAGTAAGTTTCAAAGGAACTCCGCCGTATTGAGATACCAGTTTCAAATAATTGAATCCACGAAGGAAATAAGCTTCACCCATGTAGGTATTCTTATTGGCCTCTTTATAACTGTCCGGAGTAACTTTGCTTAGCAGCAAGTTGGCATTGTTGATGCCGATATACATACCATCCCATACCTCATACATATTGGTTGAGTTACTGACTATTGATGACTGGAAATTACCGTCATAATTATTCCAGGAAGCATTAGAACCGTCACCACCTACACGAAACTCATCCGTACCATAGTTCGTCGTGGCACATGCCCACTCTTTGGAAAAATGGAAACGCAAATTATAGTAAAGACTGACTTCCAAACGGTCAATACCTTCTTGGGTATCGAAGAAATCCGTATTCTGCTGAGTAGTCAACTCCTCATCCAGAAAATCACTGCACGAAGTCATCGGACCTACTAAAGTCAAGGCTAACAAGCCAAATGTTATTTTTTTATGTAGTTTCATAATCGTAATACTTTTAATGACATTTAAAATCCAACATTCAAACCAATTGTAAATCCACGGTTCCAAGTAGAAGTAAATGCTTGCGAAGCATCCAATTCCAAGAAATCAATATTAGAGAAGATTCGTCCCGGGTTCTTAGCTTGTACATAAACTTTCAGATTGGATAAATTCCACTTCTTGATAAGCGTCTGCGGGAAAGTGTAACCCAAAGAAATATTACGTACCTTCAGGAATGAACCGTTCTTATAACCTACAATACGATAGTAAGGGTCTCCACCACCAATATTGTAAATAGGTTTCTGATATTCTGCATTCTTGTTATTTTCGTTATAATAGTTTATCTTACGCTGCATATAACGTCCGCCCTGCCATTCGCCGCCGGTATCTACCATATAATCGAAACGGCCGTACATCATAACAGAAAGGTCAAAATTCTTATAAGTAAACGTATTCGTCATACCAAAAGTCCAGCGAGGACGAGTGTGTCCTATGATTACACGGTCATCATTCGGATCGATTTTATAGTCACCATTCTGATCGACCGGACGTACCATACCTGCTTGGAAAGAATGCCCCTTAGCATTGAACTTAGCCATTTCAGCAGCATCCTCTTCTTTCCAAAGGCCGCCGCACTCGTAACCGTAGATTACGCCCAATGCCTGTCCTATAAACCAATTATTATTGATATCATCTTCTTTACCATTTGCCAACTCATCAATCTTGTCCTTCTGCCATGCAGCATTAATGCTGGTAGACCACTCAAAATCACGCGTTTTGATATTAACGGTATTCAGTGTTATATCCACACCGATATTGGATGTCTTACCTACATTGGCATATGTATTAGTATAACCGTTCAATGAAGGTATTGTCATTGCCATCAGCAAGTCGGTAGTACGTGAAGTATAGAAATCAAGAACTCCGGAAATTCGTCCATTTAATACCGAGTAATCAAGACCGATATTATATTGGGTAGTCTTTTCCCAAGACAAGTCTTTATTAGCCATAGCTACGGCTCCATCCTTAATCAAAGGTTCTGAAGCGGCATAACCGGGAGCAAGTGTAGCACCAAACGGATAATAGAGCGAAACGATGGCACCCTTTGTTTGATAAGGGTCAATGGCAGAGTTACCGGTAACACCGACACCCAGACGGAACTTCAATTGATTCAACCAGGTAACGTCTTTCAGGAACTCTTCCTGATCGAGACGCCAACCCAAAGCCGCGCTAGGGAAGAAAGCCCACTTATTACCTTCTGCAAGCTGTGAAGCACCATCCCAACGACCGGAAACCGTCAGCAAATACTTATTATTATAATCATAGTTCACACGGAACATATAAGAAAGAAGCTGTTTCTCAATCAGCCCGCTGTTCCACTCATCCAACAAAGAAACGTTCTCTTTCGACAATGCATTCCATTTTGCACTCTCCAAAGGAATGCCTTCGGCTGCCATAGAAGATTCTTCATAATGATAACCCGTAGCACTTTGCAATAAAGTAAGTCCGAATGAATGTTTGCCTATTTCTTTATCATAGTAAATCAAGTTGTCCAATGTCCAAGAAAAGTCTGACTGATTGGATAATGAAGCACGATTCTTACCTTCACTGCTGATTGACTCTTCATTACGGAATGTACCGTTTCTATAATAGCGGAAATCCGGTCCGAAATTAAAACGATATCTAAGCCCTTTTAAAGGAGCATAAATTTCACCCAAATCCAACTGAGCATACAAACTACCAATAGCACGGAACATACGGCGTTCATTCTGGCTATTGTTCCATTCGTTCATCACATTCTTTACTTTATCATCGCCACCGGGATATTCAATGCGGTTACCATTCTCATCATAAGGTGACGCGTAAGGGAACAAGCTGGTAGATGCCGCATACAAGTTAGAGGGCATTCCCTTGATTAACTGTCCAACAGAACTTGCAGACGAACCGTATTGCTGTTCGCTGAATGTACCATTAACATTCAATCCTAAATTGAACCATTTAGTAGGCTTCAAATCCAAACTCAACTTTGTGGTATAACGGGTATAAGCCTGGCCTTTCACCGTACCCTCATTATCCAAATAACCGATAGATGCATAGCCCTTCATTTTATCCGTACCGCCACTGGCACTCAATGTGTGTTCATGAGTAATTCCTGTTTGCGTAACCATATCACACCAATCCGTATTAGGAACACGAGAACCGTCCCAAGTACCACCGGCCCAACCCATTTCGATATTCTTCCAAGCTGTCGGATCAGTGGCACCCAAAAAGATTTCGTAGTCATTTTCCTTAGTAGGCTGGTCTCCACGAGGATATTTGGATGGATTCAGATAGTAATAAGACCAACGACGCCAATCGATATACTCGGCAGAGTTCATCATTTCGGAATAGTCCTGCAAATTTTCGATAGTAACCGTACCGGAGTAGTTCAAGGACATTTTACCTTCTTTACCGGATTTGGTAGTAACCAGAATAACGCCATTGGCACCACGGGAACCGTAGATAGCTGTGGCAGAGGCGTCTTTCAACACATCAATAGATTCGATATCCTGCGGATTCAAGGTTTCAATACCGCTATTGGACATCAAAGGGATACCGTCCACTACATACAGCGGGGTATTGCTGGCGCTCAAAGAACGCACACCGCGTACGTTAATTGTTCCGACTTCCCCCGGGCGCTCATTGCTGACAATGTCCACACCGGCTGCCTTACCCTGCATGGCTTCAAAAGCATTGGCTACCGGACGTGAATTCAGTTCTTCGGAACCTACGCGAATCATGGCGCCGGTAACATCCGATTTCTTCTGAACGCCATAACCCACTACCACTACTTCATCCAGCATTTCATTGTCTTCCACAAGCACCACTTTAAGACTGGTCTTGTTCTTCGCGGAGATTTCCTGAGTCTTGTAACCGATATAACTGATCTGGATAACTCCCGCTTCGGGCACGTCATTCAGCGTGAACTTACCGTCGATGTCAGTGATGATTCCGTTCGTTGTCCCTTTGACAAGAACACTGGCACCGATGATAGATTCACCGTTTCCGTCCACTACAAGTCCTGTGATTGTTTTGTTTTGCGCGAATGCGCATAAGGTTGCTGCAAAAGCAAAGAGCACAAACAGCACCTGACGCTTAAGTATACTCATAGAATATACTCCTTCTTTCTTCCTGCTTCTCATAGAATAATCTTGGTTTAACAATTAGTTTAACATTAGCGTTTTTCTAACACAGTGTTTGATGCGGACAAAATTATTAATCTCAAAGCAGTTATAGCATAACCGTTTTGATACAATTCATTCTTTTTTTGCTATAAATGAGTGGGGAAAAGATAGAAGATTATCCGATAATATCGCTCCTATCAAGCGATAGGTAATGTAAACCAAAAGCACGCCCCTTTGCCCGGTTCGCTCTCTACGCCGATGGTTCCGCCCAGTTGCTCAACGATGCTCTTACTGATGGACAAACCCAATCCGGTTCCATGCACAAAAGAGTTCAACTTGACAAAACGGTCAAATATTTCGGTTTGCTTTTCCTGCATGATGCCGATGCCGGTATCGGCGACATAAAAGCGTAAATGGCCGGCATCTATCCGGTCATATCCCAAACGTATGCTACCGGTAGCGGTAAACTTTATCGCGTTATTAATAAAGTTGGCGATGACCTGGTTCAAGCGGTTGCGGTCGCTCGCTATGACGCACTCCGGCAGGTGACGGTCGAAGACGACCTCTACTCCCGGCTTGGCTTTTAGCTTCATCACACGCACCATGTCTTCACATAGCAGGTTCACATCCAGTTCCCGTTCGACGAAGTCAAAGGTTCCGGCTTCCATTTTAGACAAGTCCAGAATATCGGATATCAGTTGCAGCAACAGTTCGTTGTTTTCTTCTACGATTGCCATGTACTGCTCCCGTTCTTCCGGATTCTCTTCCTGCACCAGCAGACTGGAGAAGCCGACAATCGCATTCAACGGAGTACGTATCTCATGGCTCATATTGGCGAGGAAAGCGCTTTTCAGGCGGTCGGCCGTTTCGGCTTTCTCTTTGGCATCGATCAGTTTGGATTCGGTTTCTTTCAGCTCCGTGATATCATAGTTTATGCCGATAAGCTCGATTACTCCGTTTTCCGGCTTAAACTGGTTGACTACCACGTTGGTGCGTATCCAGTTCCATTGGTCTTTTGTTCCCGGACGCAAGATACGCATCTCTCCCTTGAAGTCTTTCACTTTGCCGAGACGCGCCTTATAGAAGAAGTCCAGCATCTGTTTTCTATCCTCCGGATGCATCTTGCCATATACTTCTACGACTTCCGGCAAGGAAGCGTTTTCATCTTCTCCCATATTCTTATACCATTGCTTGATGGCATAACCTTTCTTATCCAGCAGATTCAACTTTGCATAACCCACTTTCGCATAATCGGAAATCAACAGGAAGAAGTTCTCAAAATCGCATATGCGGCTCAAAGCGTCTATACGCTCGGTATTATCAATATTGATTAGGGCATATCCGGTAAAGTATCCTTTACTGTCGTATATCTTACTTACTTTGGTGTACAGATTAATCTTATTACGCCTGTCGGAAGGATAATACCCCTCTATACTCCCGAATTCATAATCCAGACGGAAATCCACGACATCCTGCTCGCGTATCCGCTCTATCAGTTGAGGGGACAGATTCGGATTCTCAAACAGGTTGATACCTATTACATCGGCTTTGTCGCGGATGCCGAATATCTCCATGTTCTTATTGTTAATATCTACCAGAATACCGTTCGTATCATAAATCTCCACTCCGGCCGGTATATTGGTAAAGATATTCCTGAACAGTTTCTCACTGCGGTCTAAAGCCTGGCGCTCATGTATAGCCTCATCTTTCGCTTTACGCAACTCAACGCAAATACTGATGATATTCGCCAACGAGCTCAACCACTGGTAGTCTTCATTACTCCACAAGATGGTACGGTCTACCAAATCCACTCCCATAAATCCTTTCACCGTATCATCCGCCACCAATGGAACAACCATCAGCGCCTTGATGCCCTGCCGGTCCAATAATTGGAATTCGCTTTCTTCCATTTCGGGCAGCTTATACAATGACTCGAACAATATAGGTTTCCCGGATAGAATCTGCGAAGCCCACCATGACATGGAAGTCACCGGAATATTCTGGAGTGTTTCTATGGCCGGCATTACTCCTTCGGCTACAACCTCGTACGTACAAGTCTGGGAAGTATAATCCTCGTTATACTCAAAGATATAGGCGCGCCCCGCACGGAAGAAATCCAGAATATCTTTCAGGATTTCGTAAATGCCGGAAGCCACCGATTCATCTTTCAGAAAATGGGACAAGGAATGGGAAATGGAATTCTGACGGTACAACAGATTATTGATATGGCACATTCTGTCCTTATCTTCTTTATTCACGGGTTCCGTTACGCGTTGCAGAATTCCGAAGACTTTTAAATGTCCGTCAGGCGTAATCTCCTTAAAACCCATACGGGAATGTACCCAAATCACTCCTGCCGCAGTATGAATAGGAAAGGTCTGTTCGTAGACTTCCACTTCTGTAATGGCAAGAAACTCTCTGGTAATGCGCCCCCGATAGTCTTCACGAATCATCCGGCCGAAATCCATGAAAGAAAGTGACTCTCCTTTTACTCCCAACAAATCGCATACATATTCGGAACAAAGATACTGCTTAGCGGAGAAGTCGGCCTCCCACCAACCAATCCGTCCAAGCAGGGATAGGCGGCGAAAACGTTCGGTGTCATTGTGAAGGGGAACGCCCATAATGTGTCTATTTTTTTAATGATTATACAAATGTAGAGATAAAACTTCAATAACCAAGTACCTTATATTCTTTTTTAAGTTGCACGGCATGACAAAATCATACAGATTGTGTAACAGAGCCTTAATAAAAACGAAAATGTATTGTATAAGGTATGTACCACTCTTGAAATATGCCCGGCGCATCTTTGCAGCGAACTAAGAAACGTATAAAAGCGATGAGTATGAAAGTAGATTTAGGAAAGATTTTCTTCCTTATTTTATTCCTTACACTTTCTGTCATGACGGCCATGGCAGGCACCATCAAAGGTACTATCACCGACAAGCAGACCCGGGAACCGCTGACCGGAGCTACCGTGCAGATAGCAGGAACCACGCAAGGCGCCATCGCCGATATGGACGGCAACTACTCCTTGGATGTGAAAGACGGTACTTACACATTGCACATTAAATATGTGGGTTACAAAGATATCGTACTGAATAATGTAAAAGCAGGCAATACCGACGTCGTACTGAACTTCGAGTTGGAAAGCGACGCACAAGCGTTGAGTGAGGTATCCGTAGTAGCCGCAGCAAAAAAGAACAATGAAGTGTCCCTGATGCAGGAACAAAAGCGCAGTTTAGTGGTACAAAGCGGCGTATCCGCCCAACAGATTGCCAAAACACAGGACAAAGATGCCTCCGAAGTTATCAAGCGTGTACCGGGTGTATCCATTATAGACGAGAAGTTTGTCATGGTGCGCGGACTGTCCCAACGTTACAATAATGTATGGATGAACGGTAGCGCCGTTCCCAGTTCGGAAGCCGACTCACGCGCTTTCTCTTTCGACATCATTCCCAGCTCCCAACTGGACAACATGGTTATTGTAAAAAGCCCTGCCCCCGAATATCCCGCAGACTTTACCGGTGGTTTTATTCTTATCGACACTAAAGATATGCCAAGCGAAAACGGCTTTAATCTTTCTATCGGAGGCGCAATCAATGACCAGACCCATTTTAAAGATTTTCTAAAAGCCAAAGGGGGAAACATGGACTGGCTGGGATTCGGCACCGGTTTCCGCACACTCGACGCCGGTATGAAAGGAGCATTGAATACATATCCGAACTATACCAACGGCAATACCGCCCGTATAGACATCCTTAACAACGGCCTCAACAACGACTGGACACTAAAGACCATAAAGCCTGTCGGAGACCTTAAAGTAAATCTGTCTTACAACCATAAATGGGAAACCGAGAGCGGACGTACCTATGGTATGCTGGCAGCCGTAAATTACAGTAATACTTATAAAACGTATCTGGATATGGAGAATTCCCTTTACGGTCCGTACGATACATCCAATGACAAAACCGTATTCCTACGCAAAGCAACAGATAACCAATACAGTAATGATGTGCGTCTGGGCGCTATGCTGAATCTCACCTTTCAGCCGAGAGACAGCCGTCACCGTTATGAATTTAAGAACATTTTCAATCAAATAGCCAAAGACCGCTATTCGGAACGTACCGGATTCAACGCCCAGCCCGATAATATCAATAATATGGAATACTACTATTCCAGCCGTACTACATACAACACGCAATTTACCGGCAAACATACGTTTGATGCCAATAAGCTCGACTGGAGCATCGGTTATGCGTATGCCAACCGTAATCTGCCCGACCGCCGCCTCATCGAGCGTACCGACCGTACAGACGAAACCATGAGTATCTATCGTATCAGCCGTGAGTTCACCAAACTGGACGAGCATATCGCGTCGGCTAATGTAAACTACCGTCATGATTTCCAGTTCGGAAACATTGAACCGACTTTGAAAACCGGTTTGTACGGCGAATACCGCACACGTACCTATAATACCCGTCAGTTTCAATACAGCTGGGACCCTGATAACGCTTTGCCGGATCGGTTTGAGTTCGACACTGACGTTGTAAATAACGTACTGATTGACTCCAATTACGGAACCGACAAACTCTATATGCAGGAAGAAGTGAACTACATGAACAACTACGAAGGAAAGAACACTCAAATTTCCGGTTATGCAGGGATCAACATCCCCGTAGGCGCTTTCAGTTTATATGCCGGAGTACGTTATGAGCACAACCGCCAGGAACTCATCATGAATACCCGGCAATACGAGGAGAGCAAACGTAGTACTTTCTACGATTATAACGACCTCTTCCCCTCTTTGAATGCCACATACAAGCTGAACGAGAAGCAGCAGTTCCGCCTGGCTTACGGCAAATCCGTGAATCGTCCGGAATTTCGCGAACTTTCCACTTCCGTTTACTACGACTTCGACCTCGGCAGTGACGTGATGGGTAACTCCGGTTTGAAAGCAGCCTATATACAAAATGTAGACCTGCGTTACGAATGGTATCCCGACAATGGCGAACAAATCTCCGTGGCCTTATTCTACAAACATTTCAAAAACCCTATTGAATGGACATACACCATGTCCGGCGGTACCGACCCGATTTATTCCTATATTAATGCCAAAGGAGCCGACAACTATGGTATAGAAGTGGATATCCGCAAAAACCTCGACTTTATCGGTATGAAGAACTTCAGCCTTTCATTCAACGGGGCGCTCATCAAAAGTAAAGTTCAGTTTGCGGCGGGAACTAACAATATCGACCGGCCTATGCAAGGGCAATCACCGTACCTCATCAACACAGGATTATTCTATAACAACACAGAGAAAGGCTGGAATGCCGCCATCCTCTACAATCGTATCGGTAAACGCATTATCGGTGTAGGCAACCGCTACGGCAGTTCTTCCGAAGGTGATGCACGCAATATTCCCAACTCCTATGAAATGCCTCGTAACAGCATTGACCTCTCTGCCAGCAAAAAGTTTGGCAATCTGGAAATAAAAGCCGCTATACGCGACCTTCTTGCAGAGCGCTATTACTTCAAACAGTTTGAGGATGTAGTAGTAAACGGACAAGCCCGTACCATTGAAGAAATAACGCGCAGTTATAAACCCGGACGGAGTTACAACCTGACAATCGGTTACAGTTTTTAAATATACAAGAGAGACTAACAGATTAGAAACAGAAATCCAAAACAAAAAAGAAGTATGAAAATGGAAATTAAAAAGTTTGGCTGGGCCAGTATGATATGCGCAGCCATTGTAATGGGAAGCGGATTAACATCCTGCTCTGATGATGACAATACCGGAAATGGCAATACCGAAGAACCGAAAGTAATTTACGACGGAACGACAGCCATCAGCGAAGGTATTCTATTCAACAAAGGTACAGAACTGGGTAGTGGCGACCAAGAATTTGTATTTACCGGTGACGTAACACTGGAAAAAGGAACTTACCTCTTGAAAGGTTGGGTATACATTGCCAGCGGAGCCAAGCTGAGAATTCCCGCAGGTACAATCATTAAAGGCGACAAGCAGACCAAAGCCGCCCTTATAGTAGAACCCGGCGGTTACGTAGAAATGAAAGGAACCAAAGAAGCTCCTATCGTAATGACTTCCGAAGAGGCTCCGGGTAACCGCAAGCCCGGTGACTGGGGTGGCCTGATAATCTGCGGTAAAGCCAAGAACAATGAGGGAACCAAACAAATAGAAGGTGGTCCGCGTACAACTTTCGGTGGTGATAACGACAGTGACAATTCCGGTATCTATCAATACATCCGCGTGGAATTTGCCGGTTATCCGTTCAAAACAGACCAGGAAATCAACGGAATCACTTTTGGTTCTGTCGGTAGCGGTACAACCATCGACCACTTACAAGTATCTTATTCCAACGATGATTCTTACGAATGGTTCGGCGGTACGGTAAATTGCCGGTACCTGGTGGCCTACAAAGGTTGGGATGACGAGTTCGATACCGACAACGGTTTCAGCGGAACAGTACAATACTGTCTTTCAATCCGTGACCCGCGCATTGCCGATACATCTCAGTCCAACGGCTTTGAGAGCGACAACAACGCAAGCGGTACGGAAACGGCCCCATTTACTACCGCCACTTTTAAGAATATAACTTTCATCGGTCCCAAGACCGCCTTGAATACGGACTTTGCCAACACTTCAGACTACATCACCGGCGGTAGCGTATATCCGGACAACGGCTCTAAACTCGGTAAATTCCAATCTGCCATGCAAATCCGCCGTAGCAGCAGGTTGAATTGTGAAAACTCATTGGCAGTAGGTTATCCTATCGGCCTGATTATAGATGGCGAAAAAGGCAATACACCGAAGTATGCCAAAGAGGGCGGCTTCACATTGAAGAACATCATCTTCGCAGGTATGGATATTATCGGCTCCGACGGTAACAAAATTTATGAAGACCACTTATCCGCCGACGGCAAAAATATAACAGACGACAGCCGTATATCTTTCTCTCACGAGTTCTTTGTAAACGACGGTTCTTTGGGCATTACTTACGCCAATTCCATCAATAATGCGGTGAAGAGCGAATCCGAATTAGGCCTGACCGACCCGATGAATACCGGCCAGAAATATTGTCCGGCTTCAATCCTCTCCGATGGTAATAACGGTTATATCGGAGCTTTTAAAGACGCCAACGACGACTGGATGAAAGGTTGGACCAACTTTGACCCGCAAAATACCGTATATTAGTTAAACGGAAATCCGGTTAGGGGATATTCAGATAAAAACAGCCTGTATCAGAATAAGATAATAGCTCATTCTGATACAGGCTGTTTCTTCTACTTCAAAAGCAAGACCAATAGGGATAAATCCACCGGTAACCAATCATTGACAGCTAAGAAAGCACCCGTTGGAAGTCCCTTCCCGACGGCGACTGGAATACCTGTAAATCGAATTCGGGAATGATAGCCAGAACATGGTCGAATACATCGGCCTGTACCCCCTCGTAAGGAATCCAATCCTTGATGGCACAGAAGAAATAAAGCTCCATAGGAATGCCATGGTCTGTGGGTTGCAGTTGGCGAACCATACAGACAAGTTCCTGATTTACATCAGGAAGGCTTTTCAGATAGGCAGTCAGATAAGCCCGGAACACACCCAAATTGGTTTGGCGACGACCGTTGACGAGAATGGAGTTGTCGATATGATGTTCTTTATTGTACTCCTCTATCACCGCTTCGGTATGCTCCACATAGTCCTTCAGCAAACGAATTTTACGATACTTGTCCAACATCTCCGGAGTACAGAACTTCACGCTGTTCATATCGATGTTAATGGAACGCTTGACACGCCGCCCGCCGCTCTCGCGCATACCGCGCCAGTTCTGGAACGAGTCGCTGACCAGCAGATAGGGTGGAATCGTAGTAATGGTATTATCCCAGTTACGCACCTTTACCGTATTCAGCGTGACTTCTATCACCGTACCGTCGGCGCCGTATTTGGGCATCGCAATCCAGTCACCCACCTTCAGCATATCATTGGCGGATAGCTGTACCCCCGAAACAAATCCCATAATCGAATCTTTGAATACCAGCATCAGGATAGCGGCAGAAGCGCCCAGTCCTGCCAATAGCGACAACGGAGACTTATCAATCAGAATACTTACCACGATGATAGCGCCCACAAACCAGAGAATCACCTGTACCGTCTGCAACATTCCCTTCAAAGGGCGGTCGCGAAGCTGTTCTTTCTCGCTGTACACAGTATAAACCGCTTTCAGGAACGAATTGATAAAACTTAGGAACGTGATAAGAATATAGATAAGGCAGACACGCTGGATGAATCCCAAAGTGGAAGAACTCGTCTCGGCAAAAGCAACCGGAATAAAGATATAGATGATGACAGGAGCCACCATCCGGCTAAGGTGAATCAACACCTTACGGTCGAAAACGATATCATCCCATGTCGCTTTCGTTTTCCTTATCAGATGCGCCACCACCTTTAACAAGATATTCCGGCAAATAGCGTCCGCCAGAAAAGCGACTATAAGCACAAGCGCAAAAGCTATAAATTGATCGAGCATATCGGCCAGAGAAGGGGCTATTCCCCAGGAAATCAATAATTCGTCGATATTCTTTAATATGTCCATGATGTTTAAATATAAAGTATAATAGGTGGTCAGAGCTTCTCCCGTTCGAGGAACTCCCGGATATCTTCTTTCAACCACTGATAGAGATAAAGGTTCTTGTAACCGCTGTTTTTCTTCAACATGACGGCTACATTGACCTGGCTGTTCTCATAGCCCGTCAGTTCATTGCGGAACTGTTCGTTATGCTCCGCCAGACGTTTAATTTCCTGTTCACGCTCACGACGGAGTACGGTACAAACGGGTATCAGCAGCTTCAACACCACACAGTCCATAATGTGATGTCCCTGTATATAGAGATAGGTATTGTCGGGAACTAATCCTAATTTACGCAGTTCTTCTCCCAACTTGTCAACGTGCTCTATGTAGTGCGGAAAACGGACTTGCATTTCGGACAACTTGGCAGATACCGTACGCTGCATAGCATCCAAAGCGCTATAAGGATGCCGCAGGCTTATTTCCTGCAAACGGACACAGGCATTAAAATCGTACATAGGGAAGGTATGCGTATCATGCTGGCGATAAAACCATACGTTCCACAGAAACAACGGATAGGCTATCTGTGAATAGCGTTTCAGGAAAGCGGGAAAATCGAGGATATGACGGTCGTTCAACGTTGCCTGCACACAAACTTCATGAAGGCTCTCGGCAAAACAATGGAAGTTCTCAATGGCATATCCGTAAGTCTGGAAGATATAAGGATTGCGGTTTATCTTCCGCGACACATTGGTAGCCCCTTGCAGCAGGAAATCGTAGTCACTGTCCACACAAGCTATCAGGCTGCGTCCCAGCTCCGTTGTATTGAGCGTATTCATCAGCACCATCTTCTTACCCTTCGCCAATGAAGTGGCGGACGGAAGCATTACTTGGAAATAGCGTTCCTCGTTCTCGAACTCTGCCAAAAGAGTACGCCAAAAAGCTATATCATCATAGCTTTCCACGTACGCCACAATGCGCCTGCGCCCTCTCTTCGATGAGAATTTATGTGCGGCGTCCAGATAAGCGGAAGTCAGATTATGTCGTAAAGATGTTGCCAAAACAGTGATGAATGATGATTTTAATGAATCATTTAATTTATAATCGTTGAAATATCTTCCACTTCCGTCACTGCATCCAGCCATCCTTCCATGATAACGGCAGGCGAATGGGTCGTGAGGATAAGCTGTACATTCGGATTTAAATCACGTATCATACCGATAAGCTTTTGCTGCCATTCAATGTGCAATGACGCTTCCGGCTCATCCATAAAGAGTACACAATGGTCTTCGTCGCGCACGAGGACAGTCAGCAGGATTACCAGCATCTGTTTCTCACCGGATGAGAGTTTATAGGGAAGCAACCGTTCTCCATCCTGGAAAAAGACGATATCATTGCTCTTGCGGTCAATCTTCTTGCGGGTATAACTGAACAGTTCGTCAACCATATCCTGGAACTTCCGTTTAGGTACGGAAAGAGCCGGAGCCATACTCCGCTGTTCCTCGTCACCGCTCAACAATTCAATCATTTTGTTACCGATATTCACTTGGTAATCAAGATAACGGCGTTGGAGCAGATAGAGCTGCCAGTCCAGTTCGGACTTTACGTTCGGGTCTGCCATGCGGGCGGTGAAATCTCCCATGATAAGGGGACGGTCGTAACTGCGGATTACATCATAAGGGATGAAAGTCGCTTCCGGATTATCGAAAAAAACGTGTACTCCGTTCTTCTCATCACTCTTCACTTCTCCGGTGGTTTGCTCCAGATAACCCACCGAACGGTTCAGAATCGTAGTCTTTCCTACCCCGTTAATACCGGAAAGTATGTTGACATCGGGACGCAACTCCCAAGCTATATTATATCGATGCCACAATCCGTGTATCTCGATACGTCTGATGTAATTGGCTTGTACTTCCATGATTCCTTTATATTCGTGTAGCAAATATAAAGAAAGAGATTGAGAATTTAATTACCTTTGCGGCGTTTTTCACCACAACCAATACATATTTTACAATATGAACAAGAACATACAAGGTCACCTCTTCGCTCTGACCGCCAATATTCTATGGGGACTAATGGCACCCATCGGCAAATCCGCATTAGTTGAGTTCTCCGCTTTGTCTGTCACTACTTTCCGCATGGTAGGCGCAGCGGCTTGCTTCTGGCTGCTCTCACTCTTCTGCAAACGCGAGCAGGTAGACCACCGGGATATGTTGAAGATATTCTTCGCCTCTCTTTTTGCATTGGTGTTCAATCAGGGAGTCTACATCTTCGGACTGTCCATGACTTCCCCCATCGATGCCTCTATCGTAACTACCACCCTTCCTATCGTCACCATGATTGTAGCGGCCGTTTATCTGAAAGAGCCCGTTACCAATAAAAAAGTGCTGGGCATTTTTGTAGGGGCAATGGGGGCATTGATACTTATTATGAGCAGCCAAAATGCAAGCAGCGGTAACGGAAGCATCATAGGCGACTTACTGTGTCTCGTCGCCCAAATCAGTTTCTCTATCTACCTGACCGTATTTAAGGGATTGTCCCAAAAATACTCTCCCATCACCCTGAACAAATGGATGTTTGTGTATGCATCCATGTGCTACATTCCTTTCTCCTATCACGATGTGGCCGCCATTCAGTGGACGGAAATCTCTACTGCGGCACTGTTACAAGTAGGCTATGTAGTGGTAGGCGGCAGTTTCTTTGCCTATATATGTATCATGACGGCGCAAAGGCTGTTGCGCCCCACAGTAGTAAGCATGTACAACTATATGCAACCTATTGTAGCTTCAATAGTTACAGTCATAATCGGTATGGCGGTATTCAATCTGGAAAAGGGAATTGCCATTGCGCTGGTATTTCTCGGTGTATATATCGTTACACAAAGCAAATCGCGCAAGGACTTTGAGAAAGAAGGAAAAGAGGTATAGGGAGCAAGAGGTTATCAAAATATGCTTGAGGATTTCTTTCAGGCACGGATTACACAGATTTACTTGATTCTTTTCCGTGTAATCCATGCCTAAAAAGGAACAAACAGCAAGTGTCTTCTACTTTGAGACCCCACTAATTCTTTAATTCCGTAAAATAAGTATCCAGCAAATTCTTGGCAGCGACAAAGGATGTCAGGTTACCTTTTAATACCTGGCTCTCTTTATCGGTCAGCATCGCTTCAATCGTTGGATTATGATAGAAACTGTCACGGAGTTGTTCATTAATGGTTTCGTACATCCAATATTTGCTTTGCTCGTTGCGGCGATATTCAAAGTAACCGTTCTCTTTCACAAAATCGATATATTTGTAGACCATATCCCATACTTCCTGTACCCCGAGGTTGTAAAAGCCGGAATAGGTCAGTACCTGCGGCGTCCAGCCGCTCTCCGGAGCCGGGAAAAGATGCAGCGCATTACGGAACTGAGTGGCGGCCAACTTGGCACGTTCCAGATTATCCCCATCCGCCTTGTTGATGACGATACCGTCCGCCATCTCCATAATGCCGCGCTTGATGCCTTGCAGCTCATCGCCCGTACCGGCAAGCTGGATAAGCAAGAAGAAATCCACCATTGAATGTACTGCGGTTTCACTCTGTCCCACACCCACTGTTTCTACAAATATCTTATCGAATCCGGCGGCTTCACAAAGCACAATCGTTTCACGCGTCTTACGCGCCACACCGCCCAGCGAACCTGCCGAAGGGCTGGGACGGATAAAAGATTTAGGATGAACGGAGAGCTTCTCCATACGGGTTTTATCACCCAAAATACTGCCTTTGCTGCGCTCGCTGCTGGGGTCGATAGCCAATACCGCCAGTTTGCCGTCGTATTTCTCCAATACGTGCAATCCGAATACATCGATAGACGTACTCTTGCCAGCGCCCGGTACACCGCTGATACCTATACGGATAGAGTTGCCAGAATATGGCAGGCACTTTTCTATCACCTCCTGGGCAATGGCCTGATGTTCGGGCTTTACGCTTTCCACCAATGTCACAGCCCGGCTTAATATCGTAACATCACCTTTTACAATGCCCTCTACGTACTCGGCAACGGAAAGCTGGCGTTTCTTCGGCTTCCGCTTCAAATAAGGATTGACGGACGACGGTTGTTCAATGCCTGCATTGACAACCAAACCTTTATATTCTCTGCTATTTTCAGGATGTTCCATGGTAAGATTTATATTATTTCGCTTTAATATTAATCTCGACTTTCGGCTGCATCGGGTCATTCGTAATCATCAGCAAGCGCAGATGACGGCGTTTTTTGCCGATATTCCGTTTCGCCACCGTTACACGGAGACGGGTACTTTCTCCCGGTTGCAGCACACTTTTCTTCAAGCTGGCACCCACAGCCGGGTGGAATACCTGCAGTTTGCTGATTTGCAAAGGAGAACGGCCTGTATTCGTTATAATAATGTCCTGACGCGCCTTCGACTTCTTTGCCAATACCGTACTCATATCGATATCCTTAATGGAAAGATTGATGGCAGGGGCATTCGCCTTTTCCGTCTCGGTCATGCCCGAGAAGTCCGGCAGAAGAATGGCGGACACAGGAATTTCATTTTCATCCCCCACCTTGTCACCCGCAAAACGTGCCAGATAGACAGAGGCTTGCGTCAGTCCGAAGTCCGTCAAGCGTTCGGAGTCCAACGTAACGGTGATGACACCCTTTTCTCCTTTTTGCAAGACATTGGGTTTCACTTCCGTTTGCAGATAAGGCGGTAGATGCATCAGCACAGGTTCGTACGGACGGTCTGACAGATTCACGACTCCTATGTGCATAACAGGCTTTTCACCGGCCTGCACATCGGGGAAGTCAAGACTGTTCTTATCAATGCGTATCTGCCCGATGAGATACGGATGGGTTTTAGTAAAATCCTTGATTTCACGCACTACCTCACCGTTGAACTTCAAGTAAACCAAATGAGGTTGCGCATTACTGTAAATGGCTACGGATTTGTTGAAGTGCCCCAGAGCCTCTGCGTCAAAAGTCACATTGACCACTCCCTTTGCACCCGGAGCGATAGGAGTTTTTGTCCACCGTGCTACGGAACAGGCACAATCGGGCTCCACACCGGTAAGCACCAAAGGCTGGTTACCGGAGTTCGTAATGGAATATTGCACCGTTACCGGATGCTTCCATTCAATCTGCCCGAAATCATACATTTCCGTATTAGAGGTGAAACGCGGTTGCGCTACGGCCGTTAATGCCGTAGCTGCAAGCGCATATAGAGTGATAAAACCATGTCTCATTTATATTGCTTCTAAATTAGTCGTACAAATGTAAAGTTTTTAAGCGAGATACACAGATTTTCTTTCCGCTTTTTATAACCTGTAAACATTCGATAGCAAGTAAATCCATCTACCCTATTTGATTACAACAGTTCCACCCGCAGAGTGTGAAGCATATTCCGGCGCATAAGCACACTGCACGGTAGCCAGTCCGGTTTCGTACATACCGCCGCGAGCCACCCGATAGCTATGTTCCAGTACATAAACGCCTTTACCCAGGTGGTCGAAGAAGAAATTGGCTCCGGCATCTTCCACCTCTGCGTAATATCCGAAACCGTTGCTCCAACGATAGCCCGAAAGCGAGTTTACCGGTTCGAAGCAGGCGCCACGTTGGTCTTTCAGCTGAATAAAGTCCATGGCACGGTCCAAGCGGAGAGTAAGCCGGGACACGACCTTATCACCTACGGAAAGCTGTGCGGCATCCGCCAACGGTTGCAGAGATTTCTGTCCATCGGCCGAGATACGCTCTACAAAGAGTTTCTTATCGATATCCAGTTCACCGCCTTGTTGCTTCACATCGGATATGGGCGACAAGTATTGCGCATAAACGGCTCCCCACGCGATACCCGCATCCCTCTTCTCTACGGTAACAGATGTCGCCTTCAGTTCAGGACTGCCTTGCGTGAAGACTTCCTTGATGTATCCCAATCCCGGTACAACGGTCTTTGCCGGAGAAAGCGTTTCCAGCACTTTATTACCTAAAGTGATGCGGACATCTCCTTCGCTTTCCAGCAAATCGCTACCCTGGCAAAGCAATGCATAAACCGCATCAGCGGTAGCCACCGGAGAATTCCAAGCCGTCGTCTGTTTCTGTTTCAACAACCAAAGCTTCATTTCTTCTATCAAAACATCATTGCCGCCCGCCTTACGCAAGGCCGTCATGACGGCCACATGGGCAGGAACCGGCATCATCCCCCAAGTATAAGGATTGGCATGGAAAGCAAAATGCGCTCCCATTTCATCCGTTTGTACAAGATGCTCTTTTATGGAAGCTATAAACTCATTCGCTTCCGTCCTGCGTCCCACCGTCTGCAGGATAACGGCTGTCTGCGCTTTACGAATCATTGTACCGTTCTCAAGATTACCTCCCAGCTTGGTAAGGAAGTAATCGAACGCTTTTGCATATTCGCCGGACAGTTTTTCCGAACCGAGAGCCACCAGATACAAATATTCCATAGCGGCATCCGACAAAACGGTAATCTTACTCCCATTCTTCTCAGCCTTACGGATATCCCGGTATTCTTTCAGAGCTTCCTTATTCAGATAATCAAAAGCCTTATCCTTCATCCCCGCCACTTCTTCCGGCAGTGCCTTATCCGTAAGTAAAGAAAGGCGGACAAGTAGTCCGGTGATATAACTTGTGACATAACGGTTGCCGGACATACCGCCAAACCAACTCCATGCGCCTTCCTCCTCCTGTAACTCTTTCAATTTGAGCAAAGACGACATATTACGGTAATTTAATTGGTTAACATCGAACAGGGTAGCGATGCGTTGTTGCTGTTCCGCCTCAGTAGTAGCCTCCAACAACCAGGGAGACTCATCCAGCAGAATGTTTTTCACATCCTGGTTCTTCTCCAATTGGCTGAGGAAAGTTTCTTTTGTCCCACCCGTCAGACGCCAGTTGTCGAACACCGCTTTAATGCGCGGCTGGCTATTGGCAATATAGCCCGCCAAACTGTTGGCATAGAAAGCGGTTGCCCAGGAAATGGCATTATCGGTTGCAGGCTGGCTCAGTATAGGCAGGGCTTGTACGGCATACCATGCCGGATTACCTGTAAATTCCACCGTCAGGCGACGGTCGGTTGCCGTACGGCTGTTACCGTTGAACAAGCTGTCCAGCGAGAAAGTACGCGTTTCTTCACCACGGATAGGCAGGGCAAGCGTTTCCGTAATATACTCCTTATTACTTAAAACAGGCAACAGATGTTGTTCCCCGTCACTGAACGTGCCGCCGTCCGCCACCATACGTACACCAAGCAGGTCATAACGTTCCGTTACATCAAACCGGAAATCAACCGATACCGTCTTTCCGGCCTCCACCGAGAACTTCTGACGCCGGGTGGAGATAATCTTCTCCGTCATCGGGTCGAAAAGGGTGAATACGGCTGTGCCTTTTACCTCCTTCCCTGTCAGGTTGGCAATACCGGCAGCTATCCGTGTCTTATCACCCACCCGTACAAAGCGCGGCATATTCGGAGTAAGCATAAACTCTTTGGCGGTGACAGCCGTAGCGTCAAGCATACCCGTCATCATATCCCGGGTATGGGAATACCCCCGGAAATTCCAACGTGTCAAACTCTGCGGCATAGTGAAGGAGAAAGCGACCTCGCCCTGTTCATTCGTACGCAGTTGGGGATAGAAGAAAGCCGTTTCTGCAAAATTAGTACGCAAATCAGCCACCGGCTGTAACGTCTGTCCGTCAAGAGGAATAGTTTCCGATTCAAAAACAACATCCGTCACCGCTTCTTCTACCTGTGCCGGAACATATTTCACTTCAACCGCCTGTCCGGCTTCTTCTGTCGCAGAGAGGGCGGCATTACTGCTCTGCGGACTATATCCGCGTATCTTCAGCCCGCCCGTCGCAGCCTTGCTGCGTGCTCTTCCGTATCCGACGACCGTCACCCCGTTGATAGCCGCATTATCTTCGACAATTTGCAAAACCTCCGCCACTCCGTTATAGGGCGAAGTGAAATAGTCAAAATGCCAAACAGGAACTCGCCACGACTTCGTGGGGAAATAAGGAGAGTAACTCTTTCCGTTATTATTATTGATATCCCAATAGTAATAAGGAATATACCGGTTGTAATAAACGCTTAACGACTGGCTGCGGCTATAAATCCGGTCTAATGAAGCGTCGTACATCATTGCCAGCATCTCGGCTGCGGCAGGAAACCCTTGCGGAGTTTTGATAACCAGCTTCCACTCTTCCTCCTGTCCCGGACGCAAACGGTCGCGGAAAACCTCCCACTTCATATCCAACGTCCGCTCAGGCAGGCGTTTCCGCAATTCCACCCTACGTGTATATAGCTGTCCGTTCTTTACAAAGGTAAACTGCACGGCAACCCCGTCTCCATACTCTTCGCGATAAGGATACTCCATACGGAGAATCGAATCGCTCAATGACAGGGTACGGCTTTCCAGCCTTCCCTTTTGTCCGAAAACATCTGCCAAGACATAGGCATCCTGCATGGAAGTGCCGAAGTAGAAAAGTGCCGGATGGGTTGCATCGAACTCAGTATTCTTTTCATAGAGGAAGGTTTCCATAAACATAGCCGGACGCGCATCTGCCAATGAGAACAACACAATATTCACCGTATTGTCCGCATTGCTGACTTCCTTGCCGTCACAGTCACGAACCGACATGACAAAACGATACTCTCCCGACGGCAGTTGTTTCCAAGCGGTGAAGTCTTTCGTTTCACCCGACATAAATGTGCTTTCATAAACCGGCCTGTCTGAGACTTTTCCTGTTTTAGAGTCGAGAATCGGATACAGACGGCACATACCTTCCATGGACAACGTCTCATTCACGGCATTCATCACTGCCAGCCTTCCCGATATGGAATCTTCCTTGCATAATTCCCTGTTAATATCAGGCATAAAGAAATAGGCTCGGCGGGCTGCACTCAGGTTATACTGCGAAGTCTGCGTTTCACCCGCATCACCCGTTACCGACACTTCTATCTGATAGGAAAAACGTTCCCCGCCCATTCTGTCCGTATCGGCACCCGGCTTCAGGACGACAGGTATGGAGAAGTTACCTTTCGCATCCAGTTGTACCGTATCCGAGGCAAGCGGCGCGGCAGCTTGTCCCCAATATCTCCAATTGTTACGACGGGTAACGGTATATACCAACGGCACATCCTGAATGGCCATACCGTTATATGCCTTGACATTGCCCGTCACATCTACCGTGTCTCCCAAACAGAAGGCTTCCTTCAACGGATTAAAAGTAATCTCAAAGGTAGGTCGTTTGTAATCCTCCACCCGTACGGAAACGGAAGTCTTATTTTTTACTCCAACCGTAAAGTTGCCATTCAAGCAAACCGTCGGCAGCACCAATTCCGTTGTAAAGGAACCGAATTCGTTGGTATTGACATTCTTCTGTACCAGCTCTTTTCTATTTACGTCCAGCAAGCATATCTGATAGCTCTTTCCGGCCAAGACATGCGCCTTATCCGCTTCCTGTTCATAAGCGATACCCTTGACATAAACGGTCTGACCGGGACGATACAAAGAGCGGTCTGTCAGCAGGGTGATATGTTCTTCCGGACGCGACTCACCGCGCTCGTAATATCTGTTCAAATAAATATGCTGGGGCATCATGGCCGTATCCGTCCCTTTACGTGCCACATAGCTGCGGATGGCTTTATTCCATTCCACAACAGCCTTACCACCGGCATCGGTAGTAACCGTCTGCACCGGTTTACGGTCTTTCTCATTGTACGTGGAATAGAAGCTGACCGTTGCATCGGAAATGGGTTGTCCGCTACGGCTATCCACCGTAACCACTTCCATTTTGTTATCCGGCAGAGACAGTGTCAATACCTTGAAACGGGTTGAGACAAGAAAGGAATCCGCCGTACGGGCAGTCGCTACATCCGGTACAATCTGTAATATATAAACGCCCGGTTCATCCGGCACATAAAACTTCAAATCCGTACGTTGCAGGTTGCCCGATGCCTCTCCCCGCCTCTCGTCTTTCCCGGCCGGAGCATCCAGTTCAAAATGAGTTGCGGACAATTTACGGGCATGCTTCTGATAGAACGCCCTGTTTATTCCGGTATCCATCCAAGGTACTTCGGACAGATTCGTACGGTACAGGTTCAGCGTAAATCCTTTCAGATTACGATAAGCTACGTTCAGTTCCAATGAATCACCGGGATAAATACTACCCTGGGTATTAATATCCAGATAGGGCCGCAGAATATTTTCCCGTATGTTTCGCAGTTCATTGATACGCTTATAAGCAGGGTAGCGTTTCACTCCTTCATCACAGGTCTGCAAAGCCTCATCAATATAAGTTCCTCCCAAACCACGAAGTCGGTCGGCTTTACAGATATAGGTTTCCGCACAGATTTCATGCGTGCCGTATTCCCGGATCAGACTATCCAGAACTTCAAGATACTCTTTGTTGAGTTGCTCTTGCCTCTCGCGATAAGTAGCGTAGGGCTCACGGCTTATACCACCGCCTGTTACTTTCCATTTCCAATAATCAAGCGTTGCCAGCACCACCGCATCTTCCGCCCCGGCACGATGCCGGTAAGCATTTATCATACCTGTATAAATACCCTCAATCCGGGAGAGCTGCAATGAGTCCACCCGAAAGCCGTCCAACAACCGGTAGGTATCGATGGCACGGGCTGCCAGCAGATGATACATATCATGACCGTAAAAACGGCTTCCGTCTTCCAGCACGACAAAAGGCACGTATTCTTTGGAAGAAGCCCCAAGCAAGCGGATAGAATCCCGCAATGAAGCCAGATTATGTTCGTCTACCTTAGCGACAAAAAGGTTATTGCTCCACTCACGAATGTCTGTCGGGGCTTCGTCTGCGTCCAAAGCCGTGCGTTCCGACAACAGCCGCCGGTTACCCCGCATATAATCCGCATATTCGCGGGCAAGCAATGAATGCAGAATAGCTTTGCTTACCGGATTTCGCTCCGATTTCGCCCAACTTTCCAGATTCTTCAAATTGGTATACAGGCTATCCGGAGTCAGTCTTTCCTGATAGGCCTCCCGACAGATATATGCCTTGAGCATCTGCGGAGCGTTCTTCTCCAGCTCGGCTTTCCGGTAGATTTTCCCCGTCAGCTTCACTACCGTTTGCGGCAAACTCTTCTTTTGAGCTTGCTCTACCTGTTTCCACAGTTTTTCATAAGACTGAGCATGCAAAGCGGAAAAGCACAACCCGATCATCAGCAGAAACAATGTACAAAATCTTTGGATTTTCTTCATAGCTATTCTATTGTTATTAGTTTTTGTTTTTTACGCGAATCAGGAATCAAATAATAAAAACTTATCCGTACGGCTATCTGCATTCATATTCCGGTACGGCAGTTTGTACGTTTTATCTTCATTCCCTTATCGGGCCTGTCAGCCTCTTACCTATGACGAGCTATTATTAAAAGGCTTCTAATTGCATATTAAAAGGCTTTTAATATGCAATTAGAAGCCTTTTAATGGTACTTCAACCGTAATGTCATGCCGGCGCCCATCTATACAAACGATTCATATCTCCGCCACATGAATGCACACTGCAAAAATAACAAATTAATAGCCACATTGTGCCGGCTTTTTAGAAAAAATAAAAAAACAAAGCATATACTGACATAAATACCTGCGGTAATAAAAAAAGCGGGGGATACGTTCTCAGAACATATCCCCCGGTCTCTTATCAATCACTACACTCATCTCGGGTAGTTATAATACTTCATCGCTTCAATCCAATTCTCGCCAACTTTGGCAAGAATACCTTTGAAAGAGTTTACAATCTTTTTTCCCATAATCTTAAAAATTAAACTAATACCCTGAAAACATTTTCTCTCTATTTCTTGATGGTGTATCCCATCATCAACATCTCATTGCGACCTACCTCTGCGAGAATACGTCTGAATGAATTCATAATCTTCTTCTTCATAACCTTAAAAAATTAAACTAACATCTTGAAAACTGAAAACTAATTTCTCTCTTAAAAGGGGATGAATGCTTAAAGCATTACATAACCCCAGATGTTCTTATCGGCTTCGCCGAAACGTCTAAATAATTTTCTTAACTTTTTCATTTTGTTATCCTCCTAAAATCAATCTTGTTATTCTTAAAAATAACCTGTTATCCTATCGTTTCTATGTTTTATAACACAAAAATAAGGCCTTTGTTCAAGATAGCAAGTGAAAATACATAGAAAAACATGTTTTATAACACATTTCTTGACCTAAATCAATTCCCTGCAACATTACGGCGGCAAGCAGGGACAGAATGTCAGTAAAGCAAAGCAATTCTGACAGACCGAGGTAAAAATGGCGGCAATAAAAAAAGCAGAGCGCATCCGGCACCCTGCTTTCACATTATTATATATAAAAAGAATTACTTTTCCGGAGTCTGCTCCAAAGTAGCAACCAGGAAGTCATAGAACTTCGTCACAGACGGAATATATGCACGTTCATCGGGCGAATGCGGTGAACGCAGCGTAGGTCCGAAAGAAATCATGTCGAGTCCCGGGCAATTGGCACCGATAATACCACACTCCAAACCGGCATGAATGACCTTCACAGCCGGTTCCACACCGAATTGCCGCTTATAGGACAACGTCATGGCATGCAGAATCGGGGAATCCACATTAGGCTGCCAGCCGGAGTAACCGCCGCTCAACTCTACCTTCATACCTGCCATAGAGAAACATGCTGTCAGGCTATCCGCCAAGAAGTCTTTCATTGTATCGCAAGAGCTGCGAGCCAATATGCGAACATCAGCCTTACCGCCTCCAATCGTTACAATGGCCAGATTGGAAGAAGTCTCCACCGTGTCTGGTACAGTGGGAATCATACGCATAACCCCGTTCTGACAGGCCATCAATACACTGATCATATTATCCTGGATTTCTTCGGGAACAATGGCGGCAGGCAACTCTACGTTCTCCAGTTTTAACGTAATATCTTCTTCGATCGGAGTATATTCTTCATTAATCTGTGCCTCATATTCCTTGATATAGTCTTCTAATCCTTCGATGTCTTCGGGATTAAAGACCAATACGGCGTGCGCCTCACGTGGAATCGCATTACGCATATTACCGCCTTCAAAGCTTGACAACTGGCAATCGAACTCAATCAGCAAGTCGTGTACGATACGGGCAAGCAACTTATTGGCATTACCGCGTCCCTGATTGATTTCCAATCCGGAATGTCCGCCACGCAAACCTTTCAAGGTTATCTTACGGGCTACGGAATCAGCCGCAGGGGCTTCTTCCTTATATTCCAATGTAGCTGTAATATCGATGCCGCCTGCGCAACCGATATAAAGTTCCCCTTCGTCCTCGGAGTCAAGATTCAGCAGAATCTCACCATTCAGCGTACCCGGTTTCAAACCGAACGCGCCGTACATGCCCGTTTCCTCGTCTTTGGTAATCAACGCTTCCAACGGACCATGCTTCAGGTCGTTCGCCTCAAGCACAGCCATAATAGCGGCTACGCCCAAACCGTCGTCCGCACCCAACGTGGTACCTTTAGCCTTTACCCAGTCACCGTCAATGTAAGTTTCAATGGGGTCTTTGGTAAAATCATGAACTGTATCGTTGTTCTTCTGCGGAACCATATCCATGTGTGCCTGCAGAATGACACCTTTGCGGTTTTCCATACCCGGAGTGGCAGGTTTGCGGATAATAACATTGCCGACCTCGTCAACAAACGATTCCAAGCCCAAACCCTTACCGAAATTTATCAGGAACTCAGTTATTTTCTCCATATGTCCGGAAGGACGGGGTATCTGAGTCAGCGAATAGAAATGCTTCCACACATTTTGTGGAGCCAACTGTAAGATTGTACTCATAATTATAAATGTTGTTTTCGCAAATATAAGAGTAATTTTTCAATATCGCTCTAATCGGAATTGCAAAAATCGGTAAAGTCACGCTCAAATTGCATGAAGCCGCCGGGATAAACGGCGTCTATCAGTTGGGAATAACGAACGCCTGTCATTTTTTTGTTCAATAAGGCTATAAAGTTCTCCATAAACTCTTTTTCAGCCACTTCAAGTCCGAACGTAACAAGCGCGTGGGAAAGAACGTAGGCATAAGATTCATCCGTAAGCAGTTTCTTACGAAAATCACCGTTGGTATTGTCGATAAACGATTTCAAATCCACTTCACCTAACATGTACATGGTACGTATCCGTCCCCGCTCGTAATCTCCGAGCGTGTGCTTAAGCCCTTTCTTACCCAACTCGCAATTTTCAAAATATTTGGATAGGCCTTCGTTAAGCCATCCCGGAAGTCTTTTTATGGTCTGACGGCTTAAATGATGCGTCAATTCATGAATAATTATCTTTGAGCTCCGTTCCCGCCATTTTTCACGTCCTAAGATAATCGCTTCTTTCTTACCGGGGATATACAGTCCGCCGGCATGCAGAGATGGCAGGGCTACTTTTATGCTGTCCAAATAATACCAAGCATCCTGCTTTTTCTCAAAGACGGTCAACTTCAAGTTAGTAGTATCTTTCAAGCCAAACCGTGCATAGAATTCTATTTCGGATGTCAGAAAACGTTCTATCCAAATCCTATCTTTTTCCGAAAGGGGATCCCCCTCATATCTTATCTGTAAATTTTGCGCGACAGCCCCGCAATATGAGGCGAACACCAAATAAAGGAATAGTGAAAGTCTCATTTCATTTTTTACTTTTTAAATACTTCTTTTGTTCACGCTTGCTCATATCCAGCATAATGAGTTCATCATCGACAAGCGCATTATACATCTTCCTCTCCACAGGCTTTACATCGCCTTCCGCAGTACGGAATACCGGCGTAAAGTGTGAATAGACATATCCGGCGGCTTCCAATCCGCTGAATTTATTTTTATCAAGGAAGAAAAAGGAGATAGAAACTCCCGTAGGACCGGCTATCCCGACCGGTTGTCCCGTACGTACCTCCTCACCGGGAGAAACAAAATTCTCATTCATAGCCAGATAGGCTGCAAAAGTATAGTCGGCATGGCATATCAGCAACTGGCGAGGTAACATCGTACGACACACGATTCCGCTACGGGTGGCATAGACAGTATCACCCGGCAACATGCGAAATTGCAAGGTTCTGACAGATTCGCGCCTGTCCGTTTTCCAAGCGGTTTGCATGCCATTCTTTACAGGAAACGCATAAGGCGTATTTATATTGAAGTCCTTTGGAAAACTTCCACGAAAAAACGTGTAAGTAGTGGCTCTGTTAAATAGGTTATTGTACTGTGCATCTTTCATTCTCTTAAAAACGGTGTTCTTGCCGGGTCTCAAATTATAGGAGTCATCATTAACCCTATAAAGATAATAGTTACAATAATCTTCGTTGTAATAATTCAGTTCCTGATTCCCGTCATTATCATACTCCCATTCCGACCGAACTATATTGACAGGGCGTTCCAATATTCGTTGAAAAGACTGTGCATCAGCACAAACCGATAATGCCGACAATGCAGCGGCTACTATCAAAGAATTGATTGTGTTTTTCATAAACAGTTTACTTTCTATGCGCAAAAGTAATTATTTATTCCTAACAGCAAATAATAAGAACATAAAAATCTTTCTTATCCGTCATTTCTGTTACTTCTTGAGCCGTATGCATGCAAAAGATGCTTGGTAAGCCATCTGCGTACCGGTTCATCATACAATTTCAAGCATAAGTAAGCCAGCACGACAGAACCCGCCACAAGCGCTACCGCACCCGGCAGAGACTGCGTAAATGTAAGGTGTTCATTCTTAACCCAAGCATAATACAGATAGATAAAAGGATAGTGCACCATGTACAACGGATATGATATATCTCCCAGAAACTTACAAACCCGGGTCGTGACTTTATCCGTAGTCTTTCCCGAAGCTCCAAGACAGACTAACAAAGGAAACGCGACGGCAAAGCATATAGTATCATACAAACCATTCATCCATAGATGCTCACTGCCGCCAATTCTGGGAATCGCCGATAAAATGACAATAGAGAAACTCCCTATCCAGAAAGCCCCTCGTACCTTGACAGGCTTAAAGATGCGTGACAACAACAAACCAGCCGGAAACGAGAACAACAATCGCAAAGAGCCGCCGATTATATTTTCTTCTGTCAAAGCAAAGCCCACACATATATCGCCAAGCGGTCCGCAAAGAGCAAATACAGCCAGTCCGCACCCCGCCGACAATACTAATACGGAAAGGACTTTTGTAGAAAGCTTATGCAGAAAGAACGCATATAGAATATTACCCATATATTCAAAAAACAGAGACCAGCTGGGTCCGTTCAGAGGGTACATCTCGCCTACTCCCCGAATTTCCATACCGGGAGTCGCCGGAATTAGAAAAGTATTCATTAGCGTAGCGAGTATCAACGCCATTGCAGATACCTGTGAAACATCCCAAACAGAACAGCCTTGAAAATAAAACATCACAGCTCCGATGACCGCTCCGAGAACTACCATAGGATGCAAACGAATAAACCGACGTTTAAGGAAATCAGTAATACACATTGTTTTCCACCGGTCATCATAAGCATAACCAACGACGAATCCGGATAAAATAAAGAAAAAATCGACAGCCAAATACCCGTGGTTAATCTTCTGGTCCAGATGACTGGTGGCATAAGCCTCAAACAAGTGGAAACATACAACTGTCAGCGCCGCCACCCCACGCAGTCCGTCGAGGATATTATAATGCGGTTTCGTATCTGCAAATGCAGATGATAAAGTATCAGACATCTGTGCTATTTATGTGTTTATACTTTTGCAAAAGTATAAAATTAATTGATTCATTTTGCACGGTTCACCAACGAAACGTGCAGTCCGCCATAAATACCGAGCAGTACAACCAGCAAGGTTTGAATACCATGTACTATCAGTGCAAAAGCGCCGGCATCCGTAGCGTTCACGCCGTAAAGCATCATCATGGTGATAACGGCAAAATGCCAAGGGCCCGCCCCATTGGGCGTAGGAACGATTACAGCAAACGTTCCGCCTACAAACATCACCATTGCGGCCTGAAAACTAAGATGTTCCGTAAAAGAAAAGCAATAGAAAGTCAGATAGAAATGATAGAAGTAACATCCCCATATAAGTAACGTATAGAGAATAAACAAGGGGATATTCCTCACATTACGAAGCGACATCACCCCCTCGCACACATTCAGCACGACTCCCTTCACTTTCTCAAAGAAAGAAAGCATCCGCATCAGATAATACATAAGCACCAGCACGCCGATAACACAGAACAGGGACACATAAAACCAGGGCGATGTCAGCAGATGCATCAGTGAAGGGATTTTTGTACCCGTTTCCTGAAAGAAGCGGAGAAACACGGGCATCTGAACCAGAAAAGTAAGTCCCGTAATCAAAAGGATGCACAAGGTATCCACCAAACGCTCGGTTACCACAGTCCCCAAAGATTTGGAAAACGATACATCATCATACTTAGCCAGAATACCGCAACGCGACACTTCACCCACACGGGGCAATATCAAATTGGTAGCATAGGAAATGAATATGGCATCCACGCAATCGCTCCTCTTGGGATAAGCCCCCAACGGTTCCAGCGTCTGTCGCCAGCGCCACCCTCGAAACACATGGCTCATCACGCCGAAGAACAGTGAGAACAGCATCCATCCCCAATTCGTACCATGCAAAAGCAATTCTTTGGCACGTTCAAAATCAAAATCACGATACACCCAATACAGGATAAAACCGCCCAAAAGAACGGGCAACACGATTTTCAATGTCTTTTTTATTATCTTATTCATCGTTTTACCTTAAAATTCATCCGGCACGCGTCGTAATTTGTGATTTGTAACTCGTAATTCGCCGAAAAGGATTACCTTTGAACCGCAAAAGTAACGATTTAGTTGATACATGAGATTAGTTAAACCTAAAAAGTTTCTCGGCCAGCACTTTCTGAAAGACCTGAAAGTGGCGCAGGACATCGCCGACACCGTAGACGCCTGTCCCAAACTCCCGATACTGGAAGTGGGACCGGGTATGGGGGTACTGACACAATTTCTTTTACCCAAAGAGCGCACAGTGAAAGTTGTGGAAGTGGATTACGAATCGGTAGCCTATCTGCGGGAAGCTTACCCGCAATTGGAGGATAATATCATAGAGGACGATTTCCTGAAAATGAATCTGCAACGCCTGTTCGACGGACAGCCATTCGTACTGACGGGTAATTATCCCTATAACATATCCAGCCAGATTTTCTTTAAAATGCTGGACAACAAGGACCTGATACCATGCTGCACGGGCATGATACAGAAAGAGGTCGCCGAGCGCATCGCCGCCGGTCCGGGCAGCAAGACGTACGGTATTCTGAGCGTACTGATACAAGCCTGGTATCGCGTGGAGTACCTCTTCACCGTAAGCGAGCACGTATTCAACCCTCCCCCTAAAGTGAAAAGCGCCGTTATCCGTATGATTCGCAATGACACGCGACAATTGGGATGCGACGAAAAGTTATTCAAGCAGGTGGTAAAAACCACATTCAACCAACGCCGGAAAACCTTGCGCAATTCCATAAAACCGATACTCGGCAAAGAATGTCCGCTGACCGAAGACATCCTCTTCAATAAGCGTCCCGAACAACTGTCCGTACAAGAGTTTATAGAGTTGACCAACCGGGTGGGAACAGCCTTGAAAGAAATGAAAGAAGAAACAGACAAATGAGCATTTAACGGCTTTCAGCCTTAGGCGATATACAATGAGTTATGGAAATAAACGAAGAATACATAGATAGAGTCAAAAGCTTTATAGAGCAGAAAGACGCGGAAAACGTCAAGGCGCTTCTTATCGACCTGCATCCGGCAGACATTGCCGAACTGTGTAATGACCTCGCGCCCGAAGAGGCGCGCTTCGTTTATCGTCTTCTCGACAACGAAACAGCCGCCGACGTATTGGTAGAAATGGACGAAGATGTCCGAAAGGAATTCCTGGAGCTTCTGCCTTCGGAAACCATTGCCAAACGGTTTGTGGACTATATGGATACGGACGATGCCGTAGATCTGATGCGCGACCTCGACGAGGAAAAAAAGGAAGAAGTCCTCTCGCATATTGAAGATATAGAGCAGGCCGGAGACATCGTAGACCTGTTGAAATACGATGAAGACACCGCCGGCGGTTTGATGGGTACGGAAATGGTAACCGTCAACGAGAACTGGAGTATGCCGGAATGTCTGAAAGAAATGCGTCTGCAAGCCGAACAGCTGGACGAAATCTACTACGTATACGTCATTGATGATGACGAACGCCTGCAAGGCGTATTCCCGTTGAAGAAGATGATTACCTCTCCCTCCGTTTCCAAAGTGAAACATGTGATGAGGAAAGACCCCATTTCCGTCCATGTAGACACTCCCACGGACGAAGTGGTACAGATCATCGAGAAATACGACTTGGTGGCAGTGCCCGTCGTCGACAGTATAGGCCGCCTGGTAGGGCAAATCACCGTGGACGACGTCATGGATGAGGTTCGCGAACAATCGGAGCGCGACTACCAATTGGCATCCGGTTTGTCACAGGACGTGGAAACGGACGACAATGTCATGCGCCAGACTTCCGCACGCCTGCCGTGGCTGCTTATCGGTATGTTGGGCGGTATCGGCAACTCCATGATATTAGGCAATTTCGACGCGACTTTCGCCGCACACCCCGAAATGGCGCTGTACATTCCGTTAATCGGTGGCACGGGCGGAAACGTGGGAACCCAGTCTTCCGCAATCATCGTGCAGGGCCTTGCCAACAGTTCTCTGGACGCAAAAGATACATTCAAGCAAATTGCCAAGGAATCCGTGGTAGCGGTAATCAACGCGACTATCATATCCTTATTGGTATACATATATAATTTTGTACGGTTCGGCGGTACGGCCACAGTTACCTACTCCGTATCTATCAGTCTGTTTGCCGTTGTCATGTTCGCTTCCATATTCGGAACGTTAGTACCCATGACACTCGAAAAGCTGAAAGTAGACCCGGCCATCGCCACAGGTCCGTTTATATCCATCACCAACGATATTATCGGCATGATGATGTATATGGGCATCACCGTACTATTGGCCTGAAACGGCTAAATTGAAAAAAATTAAGGGAAAAAGTATGAAGTAATCATTTTATTTCATTAATTTGTAACCTAATGTAACCCGAACGGGGTATCCCGTTTCTAAAAAGTAAATACAAATGACGGACACTCATGACACTAATCTCCCCGACAAACCGGTGGAATTAGAAGAAGACAAGAAAACAGCAGAGGTTTCTGAGCCGGCAACAACAGAAACTCCCGCTGAGGCAACCTTGACCGACAAGCCGGCCGAATCAGTTCAAAAGCTCACTAAAGAAGAAATCCTGAACAAACTCAAAGAGATTGCAACAGACGTGGAGAATGCTGCCAAATCGGAGATAGACGGTTTGAAACAGGCTTTCTACAAACTACATAACTCAGAGCAGGAAGCCGCAAAGAAGCAATTCGTTGAGAATGGGGGAGCTATTGAAGAGTTTGTTCCACAAGCCGACGCTTTGGAAGAGGAATTCAAAAATACCATGTCCGTCATCAAGGAAAAAAGAAGCGCGCTCAATGCAGAACAGGAGAAACTGAAAGAACTCAACCTGCAAATCAAGCTTTCTATCATCGAGGAACTGAAAGAGTTGGTGGAATCTCCGGAAGACGCCAATAAGAACTATACGGAATTCAAAAAGTTGCAGCAGCAATGGAACGAAGTTAAAATCGTGCCGCAGGCCAAGATTAACGAACTGTGGAAGAACTACCAACTGTATGTCGAGAAGTTCTACGACCTTTTGAAACTGAATAACGAATTCCGTGAATATGACTTCAAGAAGAATCTTGAAATAAAGAATCATCTTTGCGAAGCCGCCGAGAAACTGGCAGACGAACCGGATGTGGTTTCCGCTTTCCATCAATTGCAGAAATTGCATCAGGAATTCCGCGACACAGGACCGGTAGCCAAAGAACTGCGCGACGAAATATGGGCACGCTTCAAAGCAGCCTCTACTACCGTGAACCGTCGTCACCAGCAACATTTCGAAGCTTTGAAAGAGACTGAGCAACACAATCTCGACCAAAAGACCGTAATTTGCGAAATCATCGAGGCCATTGATTACAGCGAGCTTACCAACTTCGCTTCCTGGGAAAACAAAACTCAGGAAATTATCGCTTTGCAAAACAAATGGAAAACCATCGGTTTTGCTCCGCAAAAGATGAACGTGAAGATATTTGAGCGTTTCCGCAAAGCCTGTGATGAATTCTTCCAGAAGAAAGGCGAGTTCTTCAAATCCCTGAAAGAAGGCATGAACGAGAACCTTGAAAAGAAGCGCGCCTTATGTGAAAAAGCGGAAGCCCTGAAAGACAGTACCGACTGGAAAGCGACAGCGGACGAACTGACCAAACTCCAGAAAGAGTGGAAAACAGTAGGGCCTGTTGCCAAGAAATATTCGGACGCCATTTGGAAGCGGTTCATCTCCGCCTGCGACTACTTCTTTGAACAAAAGAACAAAGCGACTTCTTCACAACGTTCCGTTGAACAGGAAAATCTGGAAAAGAAGAAAGCCATTATCGAAAAGCTGACCGCCATCGATGAAACGACGGATGTGGAAGAAGCCACCCAACAGGTTCGCGAACTCATGAAAGAGTGGAACGGCATAGGACATGTGCCATTTAAGGAAAAAGACAAGATTTACAAACAATATCACAGCCAGATAGACAAGCTGTTTGAACGCTTCAACATCAGCGCTTCCAACAAGAAGCTGAGTAACTTCAAATCGTCTATCAGCAATATTCAGGAAGGTAGCCCGCAAGCCCTCTACCGTGAACGGGACAAACTGGTACGTGCCTGCGAAAACATGAAAAACGAATTGCAGACTTACGAAAACAATTTGGGTTTCCTGACGGCTTCTTCCAAGAAAGGCAACAGTCTTTTGACCGAGCTTAACCGTAAGGTTGAGAAACTGAAAGGCGATATAGAGCTGGTTAAACAGAAAATTAAGGTGATTGACAATTCAATCAACGAAGCGGAATAATTTTTTGAATCTAATTATACGAGGTTATGCCAAAAGAATGAAGGCTTTTGGCATAACCTCTTTTTTATCCAAATCTAATCTCACTGCTGAAATATGAAAAGAATTCTAACCTTAGGTATCGTGCTGCTGACGACAAACAGTCTGCTACCAGCACAAGAAATCACATTCTCGGAAACCAAATTCGATTGGGGAACCGTTCAGGAACAAGACGAAACCGTCAGCCATGATTTCCGGTTCGTAAACACCGGTGACAAACCTCTCACTATCAAAAGCATCATTACCGGTTGCGGATGCACCTCGTCCGAATGGTCTGAAAAAGCCTATCAACCCGGTGAGAAAGGAACCATACGGCTGGTATATCATCCGCAAGGCAGAACGGAAAACAGCATCAACCTCGTTGCCGAAATATATACCAACCGAGCTGCCAAAGGAGTGGTTACCTTGGAAATGGCAGGAGAGATAAAACGTCAGGCACCCTCCTATCCCGCCTACTATAATCCCGCCAATGGAAAGCGAAGCCAAAGCCAAGCCGGCATCCCGCAGGACGAATATGAGCAAATTCTCGACCGGATACGCGAAGAACTATATGCCAAATCCACCCCGCAGCAAACAGACCAAGCAACAGAGAGATTATTACGCTCCATGCTCCCGGAAGGCAAATGGAACGACCTCGATTATACCTGTTTTTTCCGTACCAACTGGGAACCGGCAGACCACTTGAAGCGGTTGGTTACAATAGCCGCTTCATATACCGACAAACAATCCCGCTATTACGGTAACGAGGTATTATACAATGCAATCAGGGCTGCCCTGCAATACTGGATAGCACAAGATCCTACCTGTTTCAACTGGTGGTATAACCAAATTTCCGTACCGCAAACGCAAGCTTCGCTCCTCGCCCTGATGGATGCAGGACAACAGAAGCTCCCGCCCGAAATCAGTGCGCCTATCTTAAAAGCAATGGGCGAACGCAGCGACCCGCGTAAGTGGACCGGCGCCAATAAAATGGACATTGCCATTCATCATTTAATAAGAGGTTGCCTATTAAAAAATGACAGCATTGTACGCGTCAACGCCGATGAAATATTCTATCCCGTACAAATTGTCGCGAACGAAGGCATACAGGAAGACTTGTCCTATCACCAGCACGGGCCACAACTCTACATCGGCGGATACGGAACGGTGTTTGTTGATAACATAGTGCGCATGGGCAATATCCTCAACGGCACAAAATATGCCATGAATCCGGAGAAACTCAACCTGTTTTCCAATTTTATCCGCAACACCTACTTCAACGTATTCCGCAGCAGATATCTGGACTTCAGTGTAACAGGCAGAGGTGTCAGCCGCAAAGGAACATTGGATTACGGAGATTGCGCAGTCCTGTTTAAAAACTTACAGACACTCGATGCCGCACATGCCGACGAATATGCGAGCATTGCCCGCCGTTTCCTCACCCGGGAAGCATCTTATCAGCGTTCGGACAGAAATACAATGTATTATTGTTCAGACTACATGTTACACAACCGACAGAATTACGACTTTTCCGTACGCACCTCCTCAACACGCACCAACAAGACCGAAAGCGGTAACGGCGAAAATATATACGGAACCTATATGAGTGACGGTGCTACCAACATTCGTGTCAATGGCAATGAATATGTTGACATCTTCCCCGTTTGGGAGTGGGACAGAATACCGGGAACCACTCTGCCCGCAGGAGAAAAACGCAATCCTGTTGACTGGGGAACCAAGGGAACCTGTACATTCACAGGCGGAGTATCCGACGGGAAATACGGTGTAATGACCTTCAGGCTGAATGATTATGGCGTAAAAGCCCAAAAGTCATGGTTTATGTTCGACAACGAAGTGGTCTGCTTAGGTAGCGGCATCGGCTCGGATGTCCCGGCAGACATCGTTACCACCCTCAATCAATGCCATTTAGACGGAGACACATGGATAAATACAGGAAAGACACTCCAGCAAGCAGCCCAAGGAGAATTTTCTTTTGAGCAAGCTCCGCAATGGATCTGGCATGACAGCATCGCCTACCTGTTCCTTCAGGAGAATAATGTAAAGCTAAGGATGAACAGGCAAAAAGGCAACTGGGCAAAAATCAATTTCAATTATCCTGCTACGGAAATCAGCATACCTGTGTTCAACCTGAGCATTAATCACGGCAAGTCACCCCGGAATGCATCTTACGCATATATCATTGTACCGGGAATCAACCATCCGGAAAAGATGAAAGCATACTCCCACCGGCATCTGAAAATTGAACGGAACGATATGGAGATACAAGCCGTTAGTAATCGGAAATCTGGAATCCTGCAAATTGTTTTCTTCAAGCCCGACACCTTCGACAATGGAGAAATAAAGGTGAAAGCCCTGAAACCCTGTGTTGTACAAATAAAGAGAAGTAAAGGAAAAGTGACGGATATACAAATTGCCGACCCGCAAAATCAGGAAAAGCTAAAGCCCGGGATAGATGTAATAATCTTATAGAAGGGGGCGTCAAAATATACTTGATAATTTCTTTCAGGCACGGATTACACGGACTTCACGGAAAAGGATAAAGGAAATCCGTATTTTCCATAAAATCCGTGTAATCCGTGCCTGAAAAGAAACAAATAGTAAGTGAATTTTATTTTGGCACATCCACCTCTTAATGGTGGAACAGACGGATACCCGTAAACGCCATTGCTATACCATACTTATCGCAAGTCTCGATAACATGATCATCGCGTACCGAACCGCCGGCCTGCGCTATAAACTCCACGCCACTCTTGTGCGCGCGCTCAATATTATCACCAAAGGGGAAGAAAGCGTCAGAGCCCAGTGCAACCCCTCTTAAAGTATCCAGCCAGGCACGTTTCTCCTCACGGGTCAGCACCTCCGGCTTCTCCGTAAAGAATTGCTGCCAAACGCCGTCAGCCAATACATCATCATAATCGTCACTGATGTAAACGTCAATCGTATTGTCACGGTCGGCACGGCGTATCTTCTCCACCCAAGGCAGATTCAGCACTTTCGGATGTTGGCGCAAGTACCATATATCAGCTTTATTTCCTGCCAGACGGGTACAATGAATACGACTTTGCTGACCGGCGCCGATACCGATTGCCTGGCCGTCTTTCACATAACATACGGAATTAGACTGGGTATACTTCAGGGTAATAAGCGCTATCATCAAATCACGCTTGGCGGCTTCGGAGAAATTCTTATTCCGGGTAGGAATATCAGCAAACAACTCCTCGCCATTCAGCTTAATCTCATTGCGCCCTTGTTCAAAAGTAACTCCGAACACGTCTTTATGCTCAATCGGAACCGGTTTATAAGCCGGATCAATCTTGATTACATTATAAGTACCTTTACGCTTGTTTCTCAATATTTCGAGCGCCTCATCGGTATAGCCCGGAGCAATCACCCCGTCTGAAACCTCACGATTGATGAAACGGGCGGTAGCCTCGTCACATACATCACTCAGGGCGATAAAATCGCCATAAGAAGACATACGGTCGGCACCACGGGCACGCACATAGGCATTGGCAAGCGGTGAAAGCGGCAGGTTATCAACAAAGTAAATCTTTTTTAGCGTTTCGTCCAGCTCCAGCCCGATAGCGGCTCCTGCCGGGCTCACATGTTTGAATGAAGTGGCGGCCGGCATTCCGGTAGCCTCTTTCAATTCCTTCACCAATTGCCAACCGTTCAAGGCATCCATAAAGTTGATATACCCCGGACGTCCGTTCAGGACTTCGATAGGCAACTCCCCCTCCTGCATAAAAATGCGGGCCGGCTTTTGATTAGGGTTACAGCCGTATTTCAGCGATAATTCTTTTGCCATAATTAGTATTGTTTGAGTTGTTGCAAATTTACTCTTTTTTGCCTAATAAAAAAACCCACTAAATTATGATTTTAGTGGGTTCTTTAGCTTTAAATATATGTCTTATGGTTGGGCTACCTGGATTCGAACCAGGAATGACAGGACCAGAATCTGTAGTGTTACCATTACACCATAGCCCAATTGAGCATCGCATTTCTGTTTTGCGGTGCAAAGATACAAAGTTTTCCATAAACCAAAACATTTTCCGTTATTTTTTTCATTAAAATCTGATAAGATACCATGACACAAAGAATTATATACCTAAAAAAAAACAAAAAATGAAAGACTTTTTCTCTTTTGCGTGTTTGATATAATAAATCAACGTATATTTGTCACCTGTTTAATATTAATAATGTGTAATGAACGAAGCTAAAAAACTAATTCAACAAATAACAGAAGGTATTCAAGATAAAAAAGGAAAAAAAATCGTCATAGCAGACCTTACCCAAATAGACGATACTATATGTAATTATTTCGTCATCTGTCAAGGAAACTCTCCAAGCCAAGTAAGCGCCATTGTAGACTCTGTAAAAGACTTCACCCGTAAAGGAGCGAACAGCAAGCCTTTTGCGGTAGACGGTTTACGTAACGCCGAATGGGTAGCCATGGACTATTCCGATGTATTGGTTCACGTCTTTCTGCCGGAAGCGCGTGACTTCTACAATCTGGAACACCTATGGGCAGATGCCAAACTAACTCAAATCCCCGACCTCGATTAATTTAGACTTATGGACAATAACACCAATAAAAAGCCCTCTAAAACCAATATGCCCAAGTTCAACCTGAACTGGTTGTATATGATTATAGCCATGATGTTACTGGGACTGTATCTCACCAACGAAAGCGGTACAGCCAGCAAAAACATCCCCTACGACGAATTTCAGGAATATGTACGCAACGGCTATATAAGCAAAGTGACCGGTTATGACGATAACTCCGTAGAAGCATACGTCAAGCCCCAATATGTGCCCAATGTATTCAAAGCCGATTCCAGCCGTGTAGGCAAGAATCCTCTGATTACGACAGAAGCCCCCTCGCGCGAAAGCCTGGGTGACTTCCTGCAGAAAGAAAAAGACGAGACTCGTTTCGACGGCTCCATCAACTACGAAAAGAAGCGTAACTACTTCGGTGCAATCCTCTGGCAGATACTGCCGTTCGCATTCCTTATCGGCTTCTGGATATTCCTGTCCCGTCGCTGGAGTGGCGGTGGCGGCATGGGCGGCGGTAGCGGCATCTTCAGTGTCGGCAAATCCAAAGCGCAACTGTTTGAAAAGAACTCTCCCGTAAAGGTAACCTTCAAGGATGTAGCCGGACTTGCCGAAGCCAAACAGGAAGTAGAGGAAATCGTGGAATTCCTGAGAGAACCGCAGAAATATACAGACCTGGGAGGCAAGATACCCAAAGGCGCATTGCTCGTAGGCCCTCCGGGAACAGGTAAGACGTTGCTGGCAAAGGCGGTAGCCGGAGAAGCCAACGTACCGTTCTTCTCATTGGCAGGTTCCGACTTCGTGGAAATGTTTGTCGGCGTAGGCGCTTCCCGTGTCCGCGACCTGTTCCGCCAAGCCAAAGAAAAAGCTCCCTGCATCGTGTTCATCGACGAAATCGATGCAGTGGGACGTGCCCGTGCCAAAGCGGCCGCTATGGGCGGTAACGATGAACGCGAAAACACATTGAACCAATTGCTGACCGAAATGGACGGTTTCGGTTCCAACAGCGGTGTCATCATTCTCGCCGCAACCAACCGTGTGGATGTCTTGGACAAAGCATTGCTGCGCGCCGGACGTTTCGACCGCCAGATACACGTTGATTTACCGGACTTGAACGAGCGTAAAGAAGTATTCGGCGTACATCTGCGCCCCATTAAGATAGACAATACGGTGGACGTGGAATTACTGGCCCGCCAAACTCCGGGTTTCTCCGGTGCCGATATCGCCAATGTCTGCAACGAAGCCGCCCTGATTGCCGCCCGTCACGGAAAGAAGTTTGTAGAAAAGCAGGACTTCCTGGATGCCGTAGACCGTATCGTAGGCGGATTGGAAAAGAAAACCAAAATTACGACAGAAGAGGAACGCCGTTCCATCGCCATACACGAAGCCGGACACGCCAGCATCTCATGGCTGTTGGAATACGCCAATCCGCTGATTAAAGTAACAATCGTTCCGCGTGGACGCGCCCTGGGCGCTGCCTGGTACTTGCCCGAAGAGCGACAGATTACCACCAAGGAGCAGATGCTGGACGAAATGTGCGCTACTTTGGGAGGACGCGCTGCCGAAGATTTGTTCATCGGAAGAATCTCTACCGGCGCCATGAACGACCTGGAGCGCGTAACCAAGCAGGCTTACGGCATGATTGCCTATTTAGGCATGAGCGACAAATTGCCTAATCTCTGCTACTACAATAACGAAGAGTATTCTTTCAACCGCCCGTACAGCGAAAAGACCGCCGAGCTGATTGACGAAGAAGTAAAGCGTATGGTCAACGAGCAGTACGAGCGTGCCAAGAAGATACTTTCCGACAACAGGGACGGCCACAACAAGCTGGCTCAACAGTTGATAGACAAAGAAGTTATCTTTGCGGAAGATGTGGAAGAAATCTTCGGCAAGCGTCCGTGGGCTTCCCGTTCCGAGGAAATCATCAGTGCCGGCAAGACCTCTAAAGAGTTGAAAGAAGCCGAAGAGCAAGAAGCCGCCAAGGCCAAAGAAGCGGAAAAAGAAGTGAAAGAAGAAGAAAGCCGTAACACAGAGGCTTCAGACAAAACCGACAATACGGCTCACGCCGAATCAAACAATTAAAACGAGAACACTTTGAAAAATAACTTCATACAACGCGCGATTACAGGTGCATTATTTGTAGTCATATTGGTGGGCTGTATCCTTTACAGCCCCCTCTCATTCGGGATTCTGTTCACCATCATCAGCGCATTGAGCGTGCATGAGTTCGCCCATTTGGTAAACAAAAGCGGTGAGGTCGGTATCAACAGGACGATTACCGCTTTAGGCGGAGCCTATCTGTTCCTCGCGCTCATGGGCTTTTGTACGTCCGCTATCGACGCGCGCGTATTCTTACCCTATTTAGGGCTGCTGCTCTATTTGATGATTACGGAGTTATATCTGAAAAAGAAGAATCCTATCGGCAACTGGGCATATTCCACATTGAGCCAGCTATACGTAGCCTTGCCTTTCGCGTTACTGAATGTACTCGCTTTCCAGAATTCACCGGAAACGAGCAGCGTGACTTACAATCCTATCCTGCCGCTTTCCATCTTTGTATTTATCTGGCTGAGTGACACAGGCGCATATTGCGTAGGTTCTTTAATAGGCAAGCATCGTCTGTTCGAGCGCATCTCTCCCAAGAAATCATGGGAAGGCAGCATAGGCGGAGCGGTTTTCTCCATCGCCTCTTCCTTTGTATTTGCCCGTTTTTTCCCTTTCATGTCCATGTGGCAATGGGCGGGACTGGCAGTCATCGTGGTTATTTTCGGTACCTGGGGCGACCTGACCGAATCGCTGATGAAACGCCAACTGGGCATCAAGGATTCCGGAAACATCCTGCCAGGACACGGCGGAATGCTCGACCGCTTTGACAGCGCCCTAATGGCCATTCCCGCAGCGGTGGTCTATCTGTATATACTGACAATGATTTAACAAACAAGAAACCAATATTTTTTAGGCACGGACTACACGAATTTCACGGCTCTTTTCAAGTTCATCCGTGTTTTCCGTGTAATCCGTGCCTAAAAAGAAATCGGCAAACGGGTTTTAAAACACCCTATTCTTCACGCATATAATACGACGACCTTCCTACTTCAGCCGCATCTTCGATAAGTCGAGGTTTCGTATATCCTTCGTATTATCATCGGCAGCTACAATATCGAATACCAATTCCACCTCACCGTTTACTTCCGAATTAAGTTTCAGTTTAATGCCTTTTGTCTCGGAAGTCACGTCAAGGCTGTTCAGGTTATACGATACCGCGCCGTAGTCGCGCAGCCCCGTCAAGTCCTCATAGTCATTATAGCGGAGTTCCAAATGTATGTAACCGTCCTCTCCATATAAATCCGCATCATCTTGCGGACGCACAAGACTGATACGATGCTTGGTTTTGGAGGGCAGATTCTGCATGAACACGATATTCATATACCCTCCGCTGATACCGATATCCCCTTTAAATATCAGGACAGGATCATTACCGAACTCTTCCTCGGTCTCGGGAGTCAGCGTTTCGACTTCCTTCGTCAGCACATCCTGCAAACTTAAGAGCTTCACAGCGTGGTCGTACCCGTCAAACCCGTCGGATAAAGGATTAAACATGGTAATCACGCGCTTTCCGTCGACCGGTTCGTACCATCCCAAATCCGTATTCACAGGCCAGAGGGTTCCCCAAACATCACAGTCCAGATAAAAAGCATTTCCGGTAACACGCACCGTAGCCCATAACGGTGGAGTGAAATCACCGATTGAATATCCGTCGTTATCATCACAGGATTGCAGTACAGGCATCACAGCCAAACAAACTGCCATAAATAACCAATGTAGCTTTCTCATAATTAAAGTCTTTTTGTTTATTTCTGTATGGAAAATACAAAAGCCGGGCATTTACTGCACCGGCTTTATTCCTTTTAACAAGAAATTAAATATCGTCCTACTTTTTAAAACGTTTCTTAAGCAAAGCCACCATCTTACGGGCTGCGTGCGCAGGTGCTCCCGCCTCGCCCAAACGGGACGCCATATATTCGTAACCGTCAAGCATCCGCCTGCGGTACGCCTCATCATATAAGATACGTTGAAGTTCGGCACGTATCCGCTCCACCGTCATGGTATCGGCAACCAGCTCTTTCACGACTTCACGGTCCGCGATAAGATTAACCAAAGAAATGTACCTGACTTTCAAAATATGCCGTTTCAGGAAAGCGATAACCTTACCTATCGGCGTATGGTAGCATACCGCCTGCGGAACCCGGAACAACGCCGTTTCCAGCGTTGCGGTGCCCGAAGTGACCAGTGCCGCTTCCGCATGCCGAAGCAAAGAGAACGTACGGTTAAAGATTATTTTCACATCCGAGTTGCCTACATACTTTTGGTAATACTCCGGAGAAATGCCCGGAGCCCCCGCCAGCACCAACTGATAATCGGGGAATGAAGCGGCAGCCCGAATCATATCCGGCAAATTATCCTTAATCTCCTGCTTGCGGCTTCCCGCGAGCAGCGCTATGACAGGCTTTGCGGAAAGGCCGTTGGCCTGCCGGAACTCATCCGAAGTTTCCGAATAAGCGGCCTGAAAAGCGGTCACCTCATCCATCGTCGGATTACCGACATAATGTATGGGATAATGGTGCCTGCCTTCAAAGAACTCCACCTCGAACGGAAGAATGGAGAACAGTTCATCCACATCCCGCTTGATATTCTTGATGCGGTACTCCTTCCAAGCCCATATTTTGGGAGAGATATAATAATACACGGGGATTTGCGTATGGGCATGAATAAACTTGGCGATATTCAGGTTGAATCCCGGATAATCCACTAAAATAAGTACATCCGGTTGCCAGGCCGCAATATCTTCTTTGCACCGCTTCATATTGGCAAAAATAGTACGCAGATGCAACAAGACGGGAACGAAACCCATATACGCCAATTCCTTATAATGCTTCACCGGCGTTCCGCCCACAGCCGCCATCAAATCGCCGCCAAAAAAGCGGAACTCAGCCTGCGGGTCTTCCACCTTCAAAGCGCTCATCAGGTGAGACGCATGCAGGTCACCGGAAGCTTCGCCGACAATCAAATAATACTTCATAAATACCGTAAATTAATTTATACTCTCTGAAGTTGTGTCCAAACGAAGTGTCAGAACCAGGTCTTCAATTCGTCTATCAAGCCGTATGCGGTTACATCCACGGTGGTCGGGGTTATTGCCACATAGCCGTTTTGAAGCGCCCAATGGTCGCTCTTTTCATTCTCTTTTTCAGCCTCTTCAAATTCTCCGGTCAGCCAATAATAATGCGCATCGCCCCGGTGGGCAAAGTTCTCCCATTCGTTGGTCCACTGTCCCTTGGCCTGTTCGCAGATTTTCACCCCTTTCAGCTCTTTGGTGTCGGGGAAGTTGACATTAAGACAAGTCAGCGGCGGCAATCCTTTTTCCAACACCCGGCGGGCTATCTCACGGATATACGTTCCCGCAGGCTCAAAATCGGCGTCGGGCTCGTGGTTGCACAGTGAAAAGCCGATAGAGGGAACCCCCTTCAGGCAACCCTCGATAACCACGCCCATCGTACCCGAATAATGTACATTGACAGAGGAGTTATCCCCATGGTTGATACCACCCACCACGAGGTCGGGCTTACGGTCGAGTACCGTATGGAACGCCAGTTTGACGCAATCGGCAGGCGTACCGGAACATTTATAAACCGTCAGCCCCACATCCTTACGAAGCAACTGGTAACGGATAGGCTCCGTTACAGTCAGCGCGCTCGCACTGCCCGAACGCGGCGCATCCGGCGCCATCACCACAATCTCGCCCAACGGACGGAGAAACTTTATCAACTCGCTGATTCCTTTCGCAATGATGCCGTCATCATTGGAAATCAATATTAAAGGTCTCTGATTTTCCATATTTCTTTTTAAATTTGCTACAAATTTAGCAAAAGAGAACCACATATTAACCACCAACACTCAAAAAGATATGCCAGACATCATTCTCATCATAACGGGTATCCTCTGCCTGATAGCAGGACTGGCCGGCTGCATACTGCCCGCCATACCCGGCCCGCCCGTCTCCTATGCCGGTTTATTGCTGCTGCACTTCACCGATAAGGCGCAATTCTCCGCCACACAATTACTGCTCTGGCTGCTGATTGTCGTCATCGTTCAGGTACTCGACTATCTCGTCCCCATGCTGGGCAGCAAATACAGCGGTGGAACCCGGTGGGGAACACGCGGATGCCTCATAGGAACCGTCATCGGACTGTTCTTCATGCCCTGGGGCATTATCCTCGGCCCGTTCCTCGGCGCATTCATCGGTGAGCTTTTCGGCGGCAGGGAAACCCGCCAGGCGTTAAAGTCCGGATTGGGTTCACTGCTCGGCTTCCTGTTCGGCACGGTGGTAAAATGCGTCTTATGCGGGTACTTCGCATGGGAGTTTGTATCGGCGTTAGTCCGGTAATCGCACGCGCATCAAAGAGAAGAATATCCCCTTCACCTTTCACATCCCTTTATTGATGCGGGATAGCGGGTGAAGGCCGGCTTTAAAGCGTTTCGTTCTGATTTGTCTCGCGGGATGAATGATTTCGTTCCGCGGGATGGATTTATCCGTCTCACGGGACGGATATTTTTGTCTCGCGGGACGGTTTAATCCATCCCGCAAGACGGTTTCACCCGCTATCCCGCATCAATAAAAGGATGTGAAAGGTGAAGGGGGTACATGCAAACCGTTTTTTCATACAAAACACACCGTCTGTCGCACCCGGACAGACTATGCGTTCACCTCGGACAGACAGTGCGTTTCGCCCGGACAGACCCTGTATTTTCCTACGATGATAATCCGGTTTGATACGCTTGAAAAAAAGATTTGCTTATAGTGAAAACTTGTTTGGATGTACATCAAAACAGGCCGGCACAAAACGCGTCGCAGCGCAACGCCCGCATTGAAATAAATCTTAATCTTACGCAAGTGAGACAAAAAAACAGCTTCATTTCAAGATAAATACGTATATTTGCCTGCCAACACAGAGAAGGAGTACTCCAGCGTACTTTCATAGGGAAGAACCGAAATAAACGCCCGGGAGTTATTAACAAAACAGGCGACTTTTCAACCGTTTTTGCAATCTTTCTCTTTTTTAGTAGGCGCTATTCGGAATTATCACTTATTTCGCTGCCAATAAACATTGAAATTATGGGAAAAATAATTGCTTTGGCAAATCAAAAAGGTGGTGTAGGAAAAACAACAACGACCATTAACCTCGCAGCTTCTCTCGCCACGCTTGAAAAGAAAGTTCTTGTTGTGGACGCAGACCCCCAGGCAAATGCCTCATCAGGGTTGGGCGTGGACATCAAGCAGGCGGAATGTACTATCTATGAATGTATTATAGACCGTGCCGATGTGCGCGACGCTATTCACGACACAGAGATTGATACATTGAAGGTTATTTCCTCCCACATCAATCTGGTAGGTGCCGAAATAGAAATGCTCAATCTTAAAAACAGGGAAAAGATACTGAAAGAAGTGCTTGCCCCGCTGAGAGAAGAGTTTGATTATATCCTGATAGATTGCTCACCGTCATTGGGGCTGATTACCATCAACGCGCTTACGGCCGCCGACTCGGTTATCATCCCCGTACAGGCCGAATACTTCGCGCTGGAAGGTATCAGCAAACTGCTGAACACCATTAAAATCATCAAGTCCAAGCTGAACCCCGCACTCGAAATCGAAGGATTCCTGCTGACCATGTATGATTCACGCCTGCGCCAGGCCAACCAGATATACGATGAAGTAAAGCGCCACTTCCAGGAACTGGTGTTCAACACCGTTATCCAGCGCAACGTAAAGCTGAGCGAAGCGCCCAGCTACGGGCTTCCCACCATCCTGTACGACGCAGACTCCACCGGAGCCAAAAACCACATCGCGCTGGCCAAAGAATTAATCAGCCACAACGAAAAGTAATCTCCCGTATGGCAAAACAGTAAATTGTAAATCGTAAAACAGTAAATAAACAGATGGTACAGAAAAGAAATGCATTAGGACGTGGGCTGGACGCCTTGCTCTCTATGGACGAGGTGCAGACCGAAGGCTCTTCCTCTATCAATGAAATAGAATTGTCGAAGATTGCCGTCAACCCCAATCAGCCCCGCCGCGAGTTCGACCAAACAGCGTTGCAGGAACTTGCCGATTCTATTGCAGAGATTGGTATCATCCAGCCTGTCACCCTGCGTAAGCTATCCGATGATGAATACCAGATTATTGCCGGCGAACGCCGTTTCCGCGCTTCACAAATAGCCGGACTGACAAGCATCCCCGCCTACATCCGTACGGCCGACGATGAAAATGTCATGGAAATGGCGCTCATCGAAAACATACAGCGCGAAGACCTGAACTCCGTGGAAATAGCGCTTGCCTATCAACACCTGCTGGAACAATACGGACTGACTCAGGAACGCCTCAGCGAACGCATAGGAAAGAAACGTACCACCATCGCCAACTACCTGCGCCTGCTGAAACTGCCGGCTCCCATCCAGATGGGACTGCAAAACAAGCAGATAGACATGGGACACGCCCGTGCCTTGATAACGCTGGGCGACCCCAAACTGCAAGTGAAGATTTTCGAGGAGATACTCGAGCAAGGATATTCCGTGCGCAAGGTAGAGGAAATCGTGAAATCATTGAACGAAGGGGAAACCGTGAAAAGCGGCGGTCGCAAGATTGCTCCCAAACGCGCCAAACTGCCCGAAGAGTTCAATATGCTGAAGCAGCAGCTTTCCAGCTTCTTCAGCACCAAAGTACAACTGACCTGCTCCGAAAAAGGGAAAGGAAAAATCAGTATCCCGTTCGGTAACGAAGAAGAATTGGAACGTATCATCGGTATTCTCGATACGCTGAAAAATAAATGACGAAGAAGAGAAGAATATATCAAATCGGTATCGCCCTGCTGCTTTGCTTTATGCAGACGGCAGGGATTGCTATGTATGGTCAGAACCGTCCGCGCGCCGCCGCCAAAAGGATACACAGGCTGCAGGCGGACTCCCTCAACGCCATACGGCAAGCTGCCCGGATACCGTCCGACAGCCTGGGTCTGACAATGGACGAACCGGTGCTTCACCAGGCCGTTACCTCGGCAGACAGCATCGCCACCGCCGACAGCATTGCGGCCGAGAACAAGAAAAAGTTATTGGAAATGACCTCCGCTCCCGCCTTGGAAGAACCGGAAGCGCCGACAGACAGCCTGAAAAGAGAAATCAACCCAAAGGTGTGGGTTCCCAACCCTACGAAGGCAACCTGGCTGGCGCTCGTGATTCCCGGCGGCGGACAAATCTACAACCGTAAATACTGGAAACTGCCTATATTCTACGGCGGTTTCGCCGGATGCGCCTATGCATTGACGTGGAACGGAAAAATGTATAAGGACTACTCCACCGCATACAAAGACGCGATGAACGGCAACATGCAGTCCAGCAGCATCACCGACCTGCTGCCCCCCGGATACACGGTTTCCGAAACCCAGCTGAAGGAATTGCTGCGCAAGCGAAAAGATACCTATCGCAGATACCGGGATTTAAGTATCTTCGCCTTTATCGGAGTATATCTGCTATCCGTCATCGACGCCTATGTGGACGCCGAGCTGTCCAACTTCGACATCACTCCCGACCTCAGCATGAAGGTGGAGCCGACTGTCATCAATAATCAGATAAGCAACCCGTCCAACCGTTCCGTAGGATTGCAATGCAGTTTCCGATTTTAAAAACAAATAAAACAGATTTATCCATGACAAATAAACCTACATACATGAAAAGAATAATCATAGGTTCCTCACTGCTGTTCAGTGTATTGCTTGCGGCTCCGCAAGCGTATGCCCAGGAAAGCGTAGACGTCATCATCCGTGAAAACGGAACGGAGCGCCGGGAAGTCATCGACCTGCCCAAGAGCATGACTTACCCCGTAGACAGCCTGCTCAACGACTGGAAAGCAAAAAACTATATAGATTTGGGAAAGGATTGCAGCACTTCTACCGTCAATCCGGAATTCAGCGACTCTGTATATATCGACCGGCTTTCACGTATGCCGACCGTCATGGAGATGCCTTACAACGAGATTGTTCGCAAATTCATCGACATGTACGCCGGACGCCTCCGCAACCAGGTGGCTTTCATGCTGAGCGCCTGCAATTTCTATATGCCTATTTTTGAAGAAGCGCTCGATACATACGGTCTGCCGCTGGAGCTCAAGTATCTGCCGATTATCGAGTCGGCTCTCAACCCTTCGGCCGTATCCCGTGCAGGAGCCTCCGGCTTATGGCAGTTCATGCTGAACACGGGCAAGATATACGGTCTGGAAAGCAACAGCCTTGTGGACGAGCGCCGCGATCCGATTAAAGCGACCTGGGCCGCCGCACGTTATCTGAAGGATATGTACGCCATTTATCAGGACTGGAATCTGGTAATCGCCGCTTACAACTGCGGTCCCGGAACAATCAACAAAGCCATCCGTCGCGCGGGCGGCAAAACGGATTATTGGGAAATATACAATTACCTGCCCAAAGAGACACGGGGATACGTACCTGCCTTTATTGCCGCCAACTACGTAATGACGTACTACTGCAAGCACAATATCTGCCCGATGGAGACCAATATTCCGGATGCCACAGATACCGTACAGGTGAACCGCAACCTGCACTTTGAGCAAATCGCGGATGTTTGCGGCATCGGAATGGATGAGCTCAAAAGCCTGAATCCCCAGTACAAAAAGAATATCATCCCGGGAGACAGCAAACCTCAGACACTCCGTTTACCGATAAACTCCATTAGTACTTTTATTGACAAACAAGACACGATTTATGCCCATCGCAGCGCAGAGTTGTTTAAAAACCGCAGAACCGTTTCCGTGGCCGATACCCGCAGCAAAGCACGCGGCAGCAAAGGAAAAAGTTCTTCACAAGGCGATGTAACCTACCACAGGATACGCAACGGAGAAACCCTGTCGACTATCGCCCGTAAATATGGCGTTACCGTCAATCAGATAAAAAGCTGGAATGGATTGAGAAGCACAAAAATTAACGCAGGAAAGAGACTGAAGATTTACAAATAAAGACATAAATGCTTGTCCGGTGTTGAAAATTGCTTATTTTTGCAAAAAGTGAAGAAGAAAGGAGAAACAGTATATGGAAGAGAGTGTAAGCCAGAAGGAGAAAGAGAAAGCCGAAGAAGAAATGATTGAACAGGCATTCCAGGAACTGTTGAACGACTATTTGGCAACCAAGCACCGCAAGCGTGTCGAAATAATAACCAAAGCATTCAATTTTGCCAATCAGGCGCATAAAGGAATCAAACGCCGTTCGGGCGAGCCTTATATCATGCACCCCATCGCCGTTGCCAAGATTGTGTGCAATGAGATAGGTTTGGGGTCGACTTCCATTTGCTCCGCCCTGTTGCACGACGTAGTGGAAGACACCGATTACACGGTTGAAGATATTGAAAACATTTTCGGCCCTAAGATTGCCCAAATCGTAGACGGGCTGACCAAAATCTCAGGCGGTATCTTCGGTGACCGCGCCTCGGCGCAAGCAGAGAACTTCAAGAAGTTGCTGCTCACCATGTCCGATGACATTCGCGTTATCCTTATCAAAATAGCCGACCGGCTGCATAATATGCGTACGCTCGGTTCCATGCTGCCCAACAAGCAGTTCAAGATAGCCGGTGAAACCTTGTATATCTATGCGCCGCTGGCCAACCGGTTAGGCTTATACAAGATAAAGACGGAGTTGGAAAACCTGAGTTTCAGGTACGAACATCCGGAAGAGTACCGCGAAATTGAAGAAAAGCTGGCGGCAACAGCCGTAGAGCGCGACAAGGTATTCAAAGAATTCACCGCTCCGATACGCGCCCAACTGGATAAGATGGGATTGAAATACCGCATTCTCGCCCGCGTAAAATCCATTTACTCTATTTGGAACAAGATGCAGACCAAGCACGTGCCGTTCGAGGAAATCTATGACCTGCTGGCCGTACGCATCATCTTCGAACCCCGCAATATGGAAGAGGAGCTGAACGACTGCTTCGACATATACGTGTCCATATCCAAAATATACAAACCGCATCCCGACCGCCTGCGCGACTGGGTGAGCCACCCGAAAGCCAATGGTTATCAGGCCTTGCACGTCACCCTTATGGGGAATAACGGACAATGGATTGAAGTCCAGATTCGCAGCGAGCGTATGAACGACGTTGCGGAGCAAGGCTTCGCCGCCCATTGGAAATACAAAGAAGGCGGTGGCAGTGAGGATGAGGGCGAGCTGGATAAATGGTTGCGTACCATCAAGGAGATACTCGACGACCCCCAACCGGACGCCATTGATTTTCTGGATACCATCAAGCTGAATCTGTTTGCCTCGGAAATTTTCGTATTTACCCCGAAAGGCGAAATCAAGACCATGCCGCAGAACTCGACAGCATTGGATTTCGCTTTTTCCCTGCACACAGACATCGGCAGCCACTGCATCGGCGCGAAAGTAAATCACAAACTCGTTCCTCTCAGCCATAAGTTGCAGAGCGGCGACCAGGTGGAGATTCTGACCTCCAAATCGCAGCGCGTACAACCGGAATGGGAAGCTTATGCCACTACCGCCCGTGCCCGCGCCAAGATTGCATCCATCCTGCGCAAGGAAGCGAAAGCCCATCAGAAAGAGGGTGAAATAATGCTTGCCGACTTCTTCAAGAATGAGGATATACGCATGGATGATGCAGCTTTAGACAAGCTCACCCGTCTGCACAATTTCCATACCCGCGACGAACTGTTCGTTGCCGTCGGCGGCAAAAAGCTCGTATTGGGCGATGCGGACAGAAACGCCTTCAAAGAAAAGCAGAGTACCAACTGGAAGAAGTTCCTGACTTTTTCCTTCGGTAACAAAGATAACAAAGACACAAAGGAGCAGCCGTCCGAAGATAAAGCTCCGCAAGAAAAAATCAATACCAAACAGATATTGAAACTTACGGAGGAAACCATCCAGAAGAACTATATCATGGCGGATTGCTGTCATCCCATTCCCGGCGACGATGTACTGGGATATATAGACGAGCAGAACCGGATAATCATTCACAAGCGCCAATGTCCGGTAGCCGCACGCCTCAAGAGCAGTTACGGCAACCGCATCATCGCAACCGAATGGGATACTCACAAGGAGCTGTCATTCCTTGTGACGATTTATCTGAAAGGTATCGATAGCATGGGACTGCTGAACGAAGTTACACAGGTCATCTCCCGCCAACTGAACGTTAATATCCGCAAGCTGACGATTGAAACGACCGACGGCATTTTTGAAGGCAAGATACAGCTTTACGTACATGACGTGGACGATGTGCGCAGCATCTGCGACAACTTGAAACTGATACAGAATATCAAGCAGGTAACGAGAATAGAGGGATAATCCTTTAAAGATTCTCTTTGATAAGATTCTCTTTCAATGCCTCTACATCTTCATAGGTAAAGGCATCGAGTGATTCTTTCATACCGATAAGTTCTTCACGGATACTTTTAAGCCGCTCTACGATTTCAAAATTCCGGAGAGTGGCTTCTTTATTGTCTTTCATCCGCTGGCGTGCGCCGGGTAACGTCATCCCACGCTCCTTAACCAGGTGATAAATCAACTTCACAGTCTCAATATCTTCCTTACGGTATTGGCGTATCCCCCGCCCGCCCTTCTTGGGATTGAGTTGCGGAAATTCCTTCTCCCAGAAACGAAGCAGCGATTCGTTGACGTCAAACATTCTGGCAACCTCGCCAATGGAGTAATACAGTTTCAGTTCTTTATCGGTATTCAGCATGACAATACTATCAATCAGTCGTTATACAATCCATTAATCAAGCACCTTACCGTGATTGGCCGCAATCTGTATCATACGGTCGTAATCTTCGGCGCTCAAATCCATAAAGTAATAGTTAACCGGATTTACTACCTGTCCTTTTACATGCACTTCGTAATGCAAGTGAGGACCTGTACTCTTGCCCGTACTGCCTACTTCACCGATAACCTCACCTCGTACCACCCGCTTACCGAGTTGCGTACGGAAACCTTGCAAGTGAGCGTACCAAGTCTGATAACCGAAGCCGTGGTCAACGATAATAATATTGCCGTAACCGGTTTCCCATCCCATTTTTACCACCTTACCATCGCCAGTGGCGTATACCTCTGTCCCCGGATGAGCCGAGAAGTCCATACCCGCATGAAATTTGGTAGTTCCGTAGATAGGGTCGATACGCGTGCCATAACCGGAAGCCGTCTTACGCAAATCCTTATTGGAAATCGGCTGAATGGCAGGTATGCAACGTAACATTTCATCATGGTTCTTGCACATCTCCACCACGTCGTCAAACGAACGGGATTGGATATAAAGCTGCTTCGTGAGCATATCCATCTTCTGAGTAGTGTTTACCACCAAATCCGAATTAGCCATATCCATCAGATGTTCGTAACGGTTTGTACCGCCGTACCCCGCCTTACGGATAGCCGACGGAACAGGGTCAGCCTGGAAAATGACGCGATATAAGTTGTCGTCACGTTGCTGTACATCCTGCAATACTCCCATCGCCTCGTCCATTCTTCGTGAAAGGACATTATACTGCGCCTGAAGCCGGCTGTTTTCTTTCCGCAGCTCTTTCTCGGAGGGTGAACCGAAAATCAGCAATAATATGATGAAACTGCCGGCTCCCAACCCCATACCGAAAAACAGCCTGCGCAATATGCTCAACGCCCGTTGCCGGACGGTAGGATAAATTCGGTCGTAAGTCTGTGTCCGCGGATTATAAATGTAGTAAACTTTGCGCATTGAGAGTAAATATTTCATTATCAATGCGACAAAAATACGAAAAACAAGCTATCTTTGCACAGTTTTTTCAAGAATTATAAGATTTATGACCGACGATTTATGATTTATCGGAAGGTGAGTCATAGAATGTGTAAGTCATAAATCACAAGCAATAAATCGGAAATCATAAATCAGAAATAAGAAGTATGTTGACTGCAAATGAAATCAGAGACTCATTCAAGAGTTTCTTCGAAAGTAAAGGTCACCAAATTGTGCCTTCGGCTCCAATGGTGATTAAAGACGATCCCACGCTGATGTTTACCAACGCGGGTATGAACCAGTTTAAAGATATTATTTTGGGGAATCACCCGGCGAAATATAAAAGAGTGGCGGACTCGCAAAAATGTCTTCGTGTCAGCGGAAAACACAATGACTTGGAAGAAGTGGGTCATGACACTTATCACCACACCATGTTCGAGATGTTGGGTAACTGGTCTTTTGGCGATTACTTCAAGAAAGAAGCTATCTCCTGGGCATGGGAGTATCTGGTAGACGTGCTGAAGCTGGATCCGAAAGACCTCTATGCAACCGTGTTCGAAGGCAGTCCCGAAGAAGGTCTGGAGCGTGACAACGAGGCCGCTTCTTACTGGGAACAATTCTTGCCGAAAGACCATATCCTCAATGGAAATAAGCATGATAACTTCTGGGAAATGGGTGATACAGGCCCTTGCGGTCCGTGTTCCGAAATCCATGTGGATTCACGTTCGGAAGAAGAGAAAGCCAAAGTTCCCGGATCGCAATTGGTGAACAAAGACCATCCGCAAGTTATCGAAATCTGGAACCTCGTATTCATGCAGTTCAACCGTAAAGCGGACGGCAGCCTTGAAGGACTTCCCGCCAAGGTTATCGATACCGGAATGGGCTTCGAGCGTCTGGTACGTACATTGCAAGGCAAGACTTCCAACTATGACACCGATGTTTTCCAACCGATGTTGAAAGCAATCGGCGACATGTCAGGAACCGCATACGGCAAAAATGAGCAACAGGATATCGCCATGCGCGTAATCGCCGACCATATCCGTACGATTGCCTTTTCTATTACTGACGGCCAATTGCCGAGCAATGCCAAGGCCGGTTATGTAATCCGACGTATTCTTCGCCGTGCGGTGCGTTACGGTTACACATTCCTCGGACAGAAACAGGCGTTCATGTACAAGTTACTGCCTGTACTGATTGAAAATATGGGTGGTGCATATCCTGAACTGAACGCACAAAAAGAACTGATAGCCAAAGTTATCAAAGAAGAAGAAGATTCTTTTCTTCGTACTTTGGAAACCGGCATACGTCTGCTGGATAAGACCATGGCGGATGCCAAAGCAGCCGGTAAGACTGAAATCAGCGGTAAAGACGCCTTTACGCTTTATGATACATTCGGTTTCCCGCTCGACCTTACGGAGCTTATTCTCCGCGAAAACGGTATGACAGCCGACATCAAAGAATTTGACGCCGAGATGCAGCAGCAAAAGCAACGCGCACGTAATGCAGCAGCCGTGGAAACCGGAGACTGGATTACATTGCAGGAAGGTACAACCGAATTCGTAGGCTACGACTATACGGAATACGAAACATCCATTCTGCGTTACCGACAGATAAAGCAGAAGAACCAGACATTGTACCAGATTGTACTGGACAAAACCCCGTTCTATGCCGAAAGCGGCGGTCAGGTAGGCGATACCGGTGTATTGGTGAACGAATTCGAAACAATTGAAGTCATTGACACAAAGAAGGAAAACAATCTTCCTATCCATATTACCAAGAAGCTTCCCGAACATTTGGAAGCTCCGCTCATGGCATGTGTAGACACGGACAAACGCGCCGCTTGCGCCGCCAACCACTCTGCCACTCACTTGCTGGATGCAGCGTTGCGCGAAGTGCTGGGCGAGCACGTTGAACAGAAAGGTTCTTTGGTTAGTCCGGAATCCTTACGTTTCGACTTCTCTCACTTCCAGAAAGTAACGGACGAAGAAATCCGCCGGGTAGAGCATATTGTAAATGCCAAGATACGCGCCAATATTCCTTTGAAAGAATATCGCAACATTCCTATTGAAGAAGCCAAGGAACTGGGAGCTATCGCTTTATTCGGTGAGAAGTACGGTGACCATGTACGCGTTATCCAATTCGGTTCTTCCATCGAATTCTGTGGCGGTACGCACGTAGCCGCTACCGGAAACATCGGAATGATAAAGATCGTATCCGAAAGTTCCGTTGCAGCCGGTGTCCGCCGTATCGAAGCCTATACCGGAGCCCGTGTAGAAGAAATGCTCGATACGTTCCAGGATACCATGCGCGATTTGAAAGCGCTCTTCAACAACGCTCCCGACTTGTCCGGCGCAATCCGCAAATACATCGAGGAAAATGCAGGTTTGAAGAAACAGGTGGAAGACTTTATGAAAGAGAAAGAAGCGCAACTGAAAGAGAAACTTTTACAGAACATTCAGGAAATAAACGGTGTGAAAGTAATCAAATTCTGTGCAGCCATGATACCTGCCGATGCAGTCAAGAATATCGCTTTCCAACTGCGCGGGGAAATTACAGAAAACCTCTTCTTCGTTGCAGGAACAGTATTTGAAGGAAAACCGATGTTGACAGTAATGCTGAGCGACAATTTGGTGGCCGGTGGCCTGAAAGCCGGTAATCTGGTGAAAGAAGCGGCCAAACTGATACAAGGCGGCGGTGGCGGTCAACCTCACTTTGCAACTGCCGGCGGTAAGAACCCCGACGGGCTGAATGCAGCAGTTGAGAAAGTGATAGAACTGGCAAATATCTAAACGATTATTCCAATCACCATAAAGTAGAAACCCCGTCTCGGCTTCCTTTGCCAAGACGGGGTTTCTTTTATTTATCCAATCTGTTCCTGCGGATAATTTACTAAATATAACGTCCCCGTAGCACGGGTAAAGGCTGTATACAGCCAACGGAAATAATCGGGTGTCAAATACTCGTCCGTCATATATCCCTGATCGAGAAAAACGTTCTTCCACTGCCCGCCCTGCGCTTTATGGCAAGTCACGGCATAAGCGTACTTCACCTGCAAAGCGTTATAGTAAGGATCGGCTTTCATCTTTTTCATCCGTTCACGTTTCGTCGTTATATCAGCATAGTCCTCCAGAACAGTATAGAAAAGCCTGTCGTTATCTGCTTTAGGCAACGCGGGGGCATCGCTATGCAAAGTATCCAGCAAGAGATTCACCTCTAACTCAAAATCATTATAATCAGGAAATGCCAAAGTCACATCGGCAAAGCGAAAACCATACAACTCACGGGTGCGGCGTACCCGGCGTACTATGGCGGTTTCACCATTGGCTATGAAATCGGGAATTTGCGCAACAGCTTCTTTCTTTTCGCCATTGCGCAACATATCCGTTTGAAGCTGTTCCGTCCAAAAATAATTATTTTTCGCAACCATCAGCAAATCTCCCGTATTCAGTTCATCCTCCCTCCAAAGAATCTGGGCACGAATACCGTTATTATAAATATTCGCCCGTTTATTGGAACGGCATATCACAATGGTTTCATCCAATCCGTCATGGTCATAGCATGTTTCAAGCCTATCTATCAACTCATTACCGGGTAATGCCTTTATGTCCGCAAAGCCCGTTATCTTTATTTTCGGTAACGCTTCACAAGTATCTTCGGCTATCAGTTGCCGTAAACGGGTTGCATTCCACAATATACCCGATTGCTGTTCCTGACGGACGACTTGAGTTAAATCCACTTCCTGTACTTCCAGCCCATATCCTTTCAAAGCATCGGCAAAAAGTGCAGGACTTTGTTCCTCTCCTACCGGCGGAAGCTGCGCCGTATCGCCCATCAGTAAAAGACGGCACCCCGTACCGGAATAAACAAACTGTACCAAATCATCCAGCAAACGTCCCGTTCCGAATGAAGTTCCCGACAGGCCTTCATTGGAAATCATCGACGCCTCATCCACAATATATAACGTGTGAATTGTCAAATTATCGTTCACAGAAAAATTACTTGTCTCGTTAAAGAATGATTGCTGTCTATATATTTTTTTATGAATTGTAAACGCCGGATGTCCCGCATAAGCAGAAAATACTTTCGCCGCCCGCCCCGTCGGAGCCAGCAATATCACCTTTTGCTGCAACTTATCCAACGTCTTGACCAAAGCGCCTACCAACGACGTTTTACCCGTTCCGGCATAACCACGAAGCAGAAAAACCGCCTCGCTGCGTGGCGACAAAAGGAACTCCGACAAAGATTTTATTGCAATTTCCTGCTCCGAAGTTGGTTGATAAGGAAAATTTTCCTTAATTTGCCTTTCTAAATAGTTATTTATCATTTTTGTAATAGAAAAAAGTAACGGGAACTATCGTTTTTAAATTTATTTCTTTTATTTTTGCGGTGCGAATATAACAACTAAAAAACATATTTATCATGAAAACAGTATTTAATATCGTTTTAGGCTTATGTGCTCTGGTCTTAGTTTATATCTGCTATGCCAGTATCATGGGTCCTATAAACTTTGAAGAAGCCAAAAAGCACAGAGACGCAGCAGTTATCGCACGTCTGATCGACATCCGTAAAGCACAGTTGGAATATCGTGGTTTGCATGACCAACAATATACCGCCAGTTTCGATACGCTGATTGACTTCGTAAAGAATCAGAAACTTCCGTTCATCTTCAAACAAGGAGAATTGGATGACAAACAGTTGGAAGACGGTTTGACTGAAAAGAAAGCTATCAACATCATCAATAAAGCCAAGAAGACCGGTAACTATTCAGAAGTAAAGAAATGGGGATTGGAAAACTTCAAACGTGATACCATGTGGGTAGCCGTATTGGATACTATCTTCCCGAAAGGCTTCAACGCAGATTCTATGAGATATGTTCCTTTCGGAAACGGTGCGCAGTTTGAAATGGCTATCCGCAACGATACAGCCAAATCAGGTGCTCCTTTCTGTCTGCTCGAGGTTAAGACTCCGTACGATGTATATCTGAATGGTTTGGACAAGCAGGAAATCGCTAACTTGAAAGACCTTCAAACTAAGTTAGGTAAATACTCAGGTTTGATGATCGGTAGCTTGGAAACAGCTAACAACAACGCCGGTAACTGGGAATAATCCACCGACAATACGTATGATAGAAACAACTGATTTTAGTAAATCGGAACAATATACCTTATCCATCCGTCTCAGTACGGATGGATTTTCTTTTTCTATATTCAACCCTCTCGGCGACGGTGAAGTTTCTTTCTATGAGCGTGAGGTAGATGATTCTTTATCTTTAACCGCCAACCTGAAACAAACTTTCCGGGAAGTGGAATGGCTGAACTTCGCTTTCCGCCGTGTCAATGTGCTCATGGCAAACAAGCGCTTCACATTCATTCCTTTAGAGTTTTTTGAGGATGAACAGGTAGAAACCGTATTCTATCATAATCACCCCAAGCAGGAAAACGAACTGGTACAATATAATATTCTGCACAAAAACAATATAGTCGTACTGTTCGGTATGGATAAAAGTACTTATTCACTTTTACGGGAACAATATCCGAACATCCGTTTCTATTCTCAAGCAAGTCCGTTTATAGAATACTTTGCGACTAAAAGCCGGCTGGGCAACTGCCGGAAAATGTATGTACATCTACGTAAAGAAGCAGTAGACATATACACCTACGAACGTGGCCGGTTGACATTCGCCAACGCTTTTGCGTGCAAGGAAGCCAACGACCGTATCTACTACATCCTCTATATATGGAAACAACTCGGCATGGAACAGGAACGCGACGAACTTCACCTTACCGGCGAACTGTCCGACAAAGAGCAACTGCTGCCCGAACTGAGAAAATTCATCCGACAGGTATTCATCATGAACCCTGCCACTAATCTTGACCTGCAAGCCATTAACCTATGCGAGTAATCAGCGGAATATATAAAAGAAGACGCTTTGATGTGCCTCATACATTCAAAGCACGCCCGACTACGGATTTTGCCAAAGAAAACCTGTTCAACGTACTATCCAACTATCTCGACTTTGAGGAGGGTGTGCGTGCCCTTGACCTGTTTGCCGGTACAGGCAGTATCAGCATAGAACTTGTGTCCAGAGGTTGCGACCAGGTTATCAGTATAGAAAGAGACCGTGACCATTACGCCTTTATCTGTAAAGTGATGCAAGAACTGAAAACCGACAAATGTCTACCCGTCCGCGGTGATGTATTCAAATACATACGAGGCGGCCGAGAGCAGTTCGACTTCATCTTTGCCGACCCGCCTTACGAGCTAAAAGGACTTGAAACTCTACCTGACCTGATTTTTGAAAATAACCTTTTAAAAGAAGACGGTCTGTTTGTTCTGGAACATGGAAAAAGCAATAATTTTGAAAGCCATCCTCATTTTGTAGAAAGAAGAGTATACGGTAGCGTAAACTTCTCCTTTTTTAAATTGAAAGTTGAAAGTTGAGAGTTTGCCGCACAGTGAAACTTTCACCTTTCAGCTATCAACTTTCAACTATAAAAGTGGTGCCAGCAAACGCACCACACTCTCTGCCGCCTTACGATACCACGGTCGTTTTTCCCAGTTCTTGGAGAATACTTGTACACACTCCCGTTGATCCTGCAGAAATATCTCACGCATCTGGAGAGCCGTTTCAGTATCGTATATAAATGCATTCACTTCAAAGTTATGTTCAAAACTACGGAAGTCCACATTTGTAGAGCCTACAGTAGATAATTCATCATCCGAAACCATCAATTTGGAGTGCAGAAATCCTTTTTTGTAGAAATAAACTTTCACTCCCGCCCGTAATGCTTCTGCCAAATAAGAACAAGAGCCTAAATGCGTCAGTCTGTTATCTGCACGGTAAGGGAGCATCAAACGCACATCAACTCCTGCTAAAGCCGCTGTCTGCATTGCTACGGCAACGGCCTCCGTCGGCAGGAAATAAGGAGTTTGTATGTAGAAATATTTTCGTGCACCGGTTATCGCCATGACAAGTCCCTGCATAATCTCTTTCCAAGGGCCTATCGGTTCACTTGTTACAATCTGCGCCAACGAGGTTCCGCAATTATCGACTTTCGGAAAATAGCGGGCGGACGTTATCAAAGTACGATCTACAAAATACCAGTCGAGCAAAAACGCCGTCTGCAAGCCGTGCACAGCTTTACCATCCAGCAAAATATGAGTATCACGCCAGATACCCCAAGAGAATCCGCGCATATAACGCTCTGCCAAATTCATTCCGCCGACAAATCCGATACGCCCGTCAATAACCGCAATCTTACGGTGATTACGATAGTTCACCTTACTGGTAAACAATGGAAAACGAACCTTCAAAAAACTACGCACTTCCACGCCCGCCTCACGCATCTGATCATAAAAACGGTGGGGAACATGCCAGCATCCCACATCATCATAAATAACACGCACCTCTACCCCCTGTCTTGCCTTATCTACCAATACATCTCGCACCATACGCCCAATGGCATCATCCTCAAAAATATAGAACTCCATGTGGATATGTTTCGTAGCCTTCTGCAACTCGCGCAACAAGGATTGGAGCATGGAAAGCCCTCTCGTATAGACTTCCACACGGTTTCCGTCAAAGGGAAATGCTTGGTTAGTATTACGGAACAGGGCGATGAGACGGCTGTAATTCATCGGAAGTACACACGAATTCTGGGCAAGATATTCCGCCATCGGCTTCTTCAGCAAACGGTTGTAGCTCTTCTTCCCGATGACACGTACACGCCGTTGACTACGACCGAAGAAGAAGTAAAGCACAAGCCCCGCTAATGGCAGAAACATTAATATCAATATCCACGCCATCGTCTTTACCGGATTTCGGTTGTCGAGGATGATGACCGTAATTGTTCCGATAATTGCACCAAAATAGATTATATCAAATGCTACTGTGGCAATCAGGCTGGCTATGAGGTTCCAATCAAACATACATTTGTCATAAAGAGTAAAACAAATGTATAAAAAACAAAGGGATTTTTACGACCTATTACATTGATTAACATTAAAACGGACGACGCCCACCGCCAAATCCGCCCCGATGTCCTCCCGGATGGCCGCCAGGGCCGCCAAACCCTCTTCGCCCCTGCATGCTTTCGCGAGCAGCCTTACTGCCAAAGATATTCAAGCGATAAATAAAGTGCAGCATACAATAGCTGTTGATACCGTTATAAGAAGATACCGAACGTGCATCTGCCGTCAACGAACGACTGATATTACTCTGCTGTTTCAGTATATCGTACATCTCAAAACTTACAGTAGCCGCACCTTTCAGGAAAGACTGCGAAAGTTGGGCATTCCAAATCAATTCGTTACGGTTCATGCTGCTATCCGTATAGCCGCGACGACTCTGATTGGTAATATTGGTAGAAAGCGTCATCTTCCAGGGCATCGTTATATTAGTCAAAGCACCGTAAGAGAAGGTATAAGGTTCCTGATTATTCTCCGGACGCAATTTGCTGCGCTCGGCCGTATAAGAAATAGAACCGTTCAGTCCAAATTCAAACCAATCGTTACGATAAGCTCCGTTCAACCGTTCACTCAGCGTTAATCCGGTAGTGGTATTCTTATCGTCCACCTTTGTATCCTTATTGTATAGGAAAGCTACATTATTGGCATAATTGATATTCGAGAAAGAATTTATCGTAAACTTCTTATTCTTCAATGCCGTATTGAATCCAAACATGCCGAAAGCGTTCCAATTACCGTTGATATTCTTCGGAGTGGTAGTTCGCCCACCGGTTTGCTCATTATATATCGTACTGTTGCTGATACTATTCTGAGTCGTCGAGAAGCTGACATGCGTCATCATACCACGCTGCAGTTCTGCGTTATATGTATTATAAAACAAACGCATATTATGCGTAAACGCAGGTTTCAGGCCGGGATTACCCACTTTGATATTCAGTGGATTTGAATTATCGGCAATCGGCAATAAGTTCTCCATACTCGGCTGACTGCTACGCCCACGATACATGAAACGTAACTGGCTCACTTTGGAGAAACGGTAGCGAAAATCAATATTCGGAGCAAAGTTAAATACGTTACGTGTCGTATCAATCATATAATCACCACGTTTGTAGGACAGTACCGAATGTTGCGGCTGGAAAGACATTCCCGCGCTCAACTGATACTTTTCACGGATGAAACGCAACGATACAGACGCATCATGATTATAGTACCTATACTCTGCATATTTGCCCAAACTATCCACCGGATGCGTTTCATATCCTGCGGGTAATGGTCCGTTGATATCCCATTCGGGAAAGCTCAACATATCAAACGTAGTCTTATCGCTCTCACTATACTTATACTGGAACTGATAACTGAACTGTAAAAAAGTAGCCCGTGCAATCGGCTCGCTGTATGTAATTTGGGCGCTATAATTATAATTGCGGGTGGGAGTCGTAATGTATTGGTTACGATACAGGATGGAGTCACCTCCCAATGCATTCAATATCTGATAGTAACGAGTTTCTGACTGCGTATATTGGTCGTTATCGTTATCCCCGTAACCAAAACGTCCGCGAAAAGTAACATTACGTCCTCTGTCATTAAGTTTCCTGTTCAGCTGCAAAGTAGCCGCTGTAGAGATACTCTTACTTTTACTTAAAGAAGCGTCGTTCGTAGCATTGACACGAATATCTTCCAAAGGATCATCTGTCATCTGGTCGAAATTGAGGAAATCGTTCGGGTTGGCAACCAAACTATACGGATCGATATTGAATGTTCCCGACTCCGATCCGGAAGCATTATTCGTTTTACCATAAGAGAAGTTCGGACGGAAAATAATATTGGTCATTGAGTCCGGCTTCCACTCCAAACGGAAATCAGCATTAAAGTCTATATTCTTGTTCCTATTGACGGAATTGGAGTTTGAATACGAGTTTCCGTTCTGCAGGAAACGTTCGGAGGAGTTGGTACTGATAATATCCGCGCCTCTATAATTATATCGGGCGCTGCCGCCAACTTCCAGTTTGGATGTTTCCGTAGCGAAATTCGCACCCAATGTTTTAGTAGCCACCAAACCGTTATTTCTGCGCCAACGCGGACCACCGCCACCGCCCGAGAAGCCTTGGTCATTGACATTATTCGCCGAACCGATCAAGGAGAACTGCGTTTTATCCACAAAATGATTCACCATCATACGAGCCATATAGCGGTCTTCCGTACCATAAGCAACATCCGCATTACCAAACCAGCCCCTGTTCATGCCTTTCTTCACAGTGAGGTCAAGCACCGTTTCCTCTTCACCGTCGTCTATACCGGTGATACGTGCCAGGTCTGATTTCTTATCGTAGGTTTTCAGTTTATCAATCATATCGACGGGCAAATTCTTCAATCCGGTTTTTACATCACCGCCAAAGAATTCTTTGCCATCTACCATAATTTTCTTCAACTCCTTACCATTAATCTTCACGTTACCGTCGTCATCAATTTCGGCGCCGGGAAGTTTCTTCACCAATTCTTCCAGCATCGCGCCTTCCGGAGTACGGTAAGCGGTAGAATTATACATTAATGTATCTTCCACCACTTGTACTTGCGGCGCTTCGGCGGTTATCACGGCTTCAGCGAGCATAATGGCATCCGTTTCGAGCGTTACCGTACCGACATTCTTATTCAGTACATTGGCATACAGATGCAAAGGGATAAATTTATTCTTAAAACCGATATAGGAAACTTTCAATACATACTTCCCGGCATTCACCTTCGGCAAGGTAAAATAGCCATTTCCTGTAGTAGCGACACCGGCAGCATAGGCGCTGTCCGGCAATGAAAGTAACTGAATAGTAGCTTGTACCGCAGGTTCGTTCGTATCCTCGACCACACGACCGGAGACGGTAATGTTTTTTGTTTGTGAAAAAGCGGATAATGCCGTTGCCAGCAACAACATTGCTCCGGTGATAATTCTTTTCATGCCCTGTCTTCTAAATGATCAACAATGTTTATTTGTAACTGCTTCATTTGACAAACTTACGGACAAAAGGTTTAATGCCTAACAGATTGATTTTATTTAATTATCGATTATTCCGCTTAAATAACCGGTCAACAGTCGCTTTCTTTATACCAAATTCAAGACAAAGAACATTTATAATCAGGAATATCAAGAAAGAAGAGGAGTCTACAGACATCAAATCACCTTGTGCCACACGATAGAGCATGTTACCAAAGATGAAAAACACCGTCAAAAACATAGCGTTCCGCGTAGCTTTGTTACGTATTGCCTCCACCTCTTTACATTCATTTTTTGTTAAAGCGAATATTATCATCAATGCCCCCAACATCATCAAAAGTTTGGAACATTCCTTATAAAACAGCAAATTAGCATCCGTTACCCTGCCCATCATCACCATTAAGAACGGCAGAAACAAAGCGAGCGCAATTATACAATATCCAAGCGGACGACAATATACGGGAAGTAAAGCTTTCATTTGGATTTCAGAATTATGGTTTCAGATTTATTTTCGTGAGACAAAGGTAGCATTTATTGTCGAAAGAATTATCTTTGTCCCGCAATAAATCATAAATCAGCAATTTTCTCATGAGTAAACAAGAAGTAATCCTTTGCGAAAAACTCGAAAGCAGTCTGACGCATGCCATTGAGAAGTGTCCTCACGATAAGCTCTTCATCCTTACCGACGAACATACCCACCGTCTTTGTTTGCCGCAACTGCAAAGTATTCCCGCACTGCAAGATGCTGCCGAAATCATTATCGGAGCAGAAGATATGCATAAGAATCTGGAAACGCTGACTTCGGTGTGGCAGGCTTTAAGCGAGCAAGGAGCTACCCGCCACTCACTATTAATAAATTTGGGCGGCGGTATGGTAACCGATCTCGGCGGTTTTGCCGCTTCCACCTTTAAACGAGGAATAGCTTATATCAATATCCCCACGACCTTGCTTGCTATGGTAGATGCATCGGTAGGCGGAAAAACAGGTATTAATTTCAACGGATTGAAAAACGAAATCGGAGTTTTTGCACCTGCCGCCAGCGTATTGTTGGAAACCGAATTCTTACGCAGTCTCGATTCCCATAATTTCTTCTCCGGTTACGCCGAAATGCTGAAACATGGTCTAATCAGCACTCCCGAACATTTAACAGAATTATTATCTTTCGATACGGAAAACATAAACTATACTGCTCTCAAAGCAATGGTAGGCCGTTCTGTTCAAGTAAAAGAAGATATTGTAGAACAAGACCCCCAAGAACATGGTATACGTAAGGTGCTTAACCTCGGCCATACCGTAGGGCATGCTTTCGAGAGCCTTGCCTTGGCAGAAAACCGTCCGGTACTCCATGGTTATGCCGTAGCGTGGGGAATAGTATGTGAACTTTATCTTTCGCATATACAAACGGGCTTCCCTAAAGAAAAGATGCGTCAAACCATTCAGTTTATCAAGGAGAATTACGGAGCCTTTGCTTTTAATTGCAAACAATATGACCGCTTGTATGAACTGATGCAGCATGACAAGAAAAATACCGCCGGCATCATTAACTTCACACTGCTTAAAGAAGTCGGGGATATTTGTTTGAATCAAACGGCAGACAAAGAAACAATATTCGAGGTATTCGACTTTTATCGGGAATGTATGGGTGTATAAGCTCCTTATTAGCATAAAGAATATAAAGAAGTTACAAAATAAAGGAGCAAAAAGTTAAGGAATTATTTGCTATTTCAAAATAAAGCCGTACTTTTGCATCCGCAATTCGGGGTGTAGCTCAGCCCGGTTAGAGTACGCGTCTGGGGGGCGTGTGGTCGCTGGTTCGAATCCAGTCACCCCGACTGGTGAAAAAGCATTGATAATCTGATGATTGTCGATGCTTTTTTGTTTTAGGTAGTTCTTGTAACTATGGCGGTTGACGCGATGGTTGACGCGTAAAAGTCAACCAAGAAGTCAACCGTAATTTTAATGAAAGCATCAATTTCTGTAATCTGTTACAAGCATAAAGTGCTTGCAAATGGAGAATCACCGTTAATGGTAAGAATAGCTAAAGACGGGAAACGTACCATGAGGAGTTTGGGCATATCTGTTAATCCTCAACATTGGGATTTTGACAAGAATCAACCAAAATCTAATTGTCCTAACAGAAACCAAATCAAGCAAATTATTTTGAGAACAGAAATGGATTACCAATCAAAAGTGCTTGATAAGGAAATCAAAAATGAAGAATTTACTACCTTGTCTTTAATTGATGGGCAGAAAGAAGATATTAAAGCCCAAACAGTGGAAGAGTTCTACTTATTTTTGATTAAAGAACTGAAAGAAGATGGCAGAATAGGCACAAGCTATGCTTATCTCAATTCGTACAGAACACTAAAGAATTTCAATAAAGGAAAGAAGTTAAATTACACCTTTAGTTATATTGATGTAGAGTTCTGCAAGAAGTTTGAAAAGTGGATGCGCTGTAAAGGCAATAATGATGTTACTATCAGCTATCAATTCAGAACACTAAGAGCTACATTTAACAAAGCCATTGAAGCTAAAGTTGTCAGCAGAGATAAAAATCCATTCATAGAATACAAACTAAGCCGCTTCAATACCAAGACAGCTAAGAGAGCGTTATCTAAAGATGATATTCTTAAAATCATAGATGCAGATTGCAGTCAAGCAAGCGAGAAACGGCAGTTTACACAAGACATTTTTACGTTTTCTTATCTCTGTGGTGGAATCTCGTTTGTGGATATAGCCCACTTGACAGAAACGAATATTGTAGAAAATAGATTGCTTTATCAAAGACAAAAGACACATGGAAGCATAAACTTGATGCTGACAGATAGAGCCAAACAGATTATTCAAAAATATAGCTTATATCAACGTCAGACAGGTTATTTGTTTCCTATACTGCATAATAAGCGTCATGTTACACCTATGCAGCAGAATAACAGAGTACATAAAATCTGCCATCAGATTAACACAGAATTAAGAGCATTTGCTAAAGAATTAGAAATAACAGCAGAAGTTACCACCTATGTTGCAAGGCATTCGTTCGCAACCATCTTAAAAAAGTCTGGAGTAAATATAGGAATTATATCACAAGCATTAGGACATCAAGATATTAAGACCACCCAAATCTATCTAAGTCAATTTGATAATGAACAAGTAGATGATGCCATGAAGAATTTACTCTAAGCCAATAATTCCCCATTTGCAGCAATGCAGGTGGGGATTATTTTTTAACTTTGTCTTAAACTAATAATTATGGAGCAACTAAAGGACGATTATATAAACATTGACACCCGTCTGGAATATATGGAAGCCATAGCCATAAAATATGTTCCAGACGTAGATATAGACACATCCACAGGAGAAAGATATGTCTGTGGCACTACCGCCTTACCTATATTCATAAGGAGATGCAATCAAAATAAACTATATGGCAACTTCACATACGAAGATTATATAGCCCATGAGGATATACAGAATACTCTGAAAGGTTTGGGAGTTGATATAGATAAGTTCTGGTTTTTGCTCCTGTTCATCTTTGACTATACTTGTGGCACGTGCTTGGATGGGATGAAAGCCACAGGCATTGGAATAGAACAGCTCACCAAATTTGCCAAAGCCATAGCTGACAATCATAAGGAGATTAACCAATTTGGAGTAAGTTTTAAAAAGCCTATCACCGTATCTGTAAAGGTGGAGGGCAAGCATCAGATAGTAATTGATAATGAGAATGCCATAGGATATTTGGCTGCTACCATTGCCAATAACTTAAAGGAGATGGAGGAACACCCTTGGATGCAAAGCCAGCAAGTCAGCATAAGTATCCAAGCAGAAGAAAAGGAATCCGTTCAGATATGGTTGTTCTATAAGATGTTCAATGACTTCTTCAATTTAGAGCCATATAACAAGCAGTTTAATATCAGACAAAAGAAAGGAAGTGCCATATCACTTAGTAAGACATTACTCATATCAAGGCTTATCCACTTCACCAAGCTGTCCACGAATAAGAATTTCTCAGAAGATGAATTTACTTTAAAAGGCTATATCAAGCAATATAAAGACAAAAGAATTGATACAGCGAATAGCATATACTTCTAATAAACTTCTGATAATTAATACAGTCCTGCTTCATACCATTAAGAGGGTACATAAAAGCAGGACTTTTTTTCTCTCTTTTAATCCAGCCATTATATACCATCTTTGCACCGTCAAAACGAGAGCGGACGAGCTAATAATTAAGAGGGAAAGCAAAACCGCTCATTATTTTCTCTCTTTTAATCAGCCCAGAAGCAAGTAGTTTTGCAGCGTAATCAGAAAGCCAAGTGCGCATAGGTTTGACGATTGCACAGAACATTTTAATAACAATTAAAAACAAACGAATATGAAAACATTAAATGTAAATGAAACAAAGATGGTTAATAACAGTGTAGAATCAAATAACGCAACTATGGGTAACGTAGAGGAACTGACTAAGGTTTTGAATCAAGAAGAAAAGGAATTACAGCGTCTCACTAAAAGAAATGCAAATGAAGCAGTGATAGCAGCACAAAAGAATGTAGTTGATAATGCCAAAGCCAAACTGGAACAGGCACAGGAATTTGAAAGAATATCCAAAGAGAAAGCTGTCAATAGCTTTTTCACATTCTCAGTAGTGGATGAAGAAACAGGTGTAAGAACTGAACAACAGAAAAAGATAGCATTCGTTAAGAACAACAGACCTGTAAATTCCAAGAAAGTGGATGGCTTTATAGCTTTGATAGCCGCCAATAAATATGACAAGGCTTTTCCCATTATCGTAATGGAAGCCTCAAAGCTGATTGAAGCAGGTTATACTGTAACAGACATCAATGGAAAGGAACTTACCAAAGAAGAAGCCAAAGACTACTTCGTTATCCTTGATGGGCAGCATAGAAGTACAGCATTTGCCAAACTGATTGCAACAGGAGAATATCAGAATCTGATTCCAAATGTTCATGTAAGAGATATTGAAAACGTAGGAGAATATCTGGTTGATATTAATAATGTAGGCAGCAGTTGGGACAAGAGGGATAAATTGGTTGTAGCTTCTCTGACAACTAAAGATGAACTGTTCCAAAATGTGGCGGAATTGCTGAATGAAGGCTTCAACCCATCTACCGCCATGCTGATTTACACAGGTAAGAGTTTACCAGACAAACAAGTAAACAAGGCTTTAAAAGGTGAAAAAATAATATTTCCAAAAGGTGTGGAAATTAACATTGAAAGAGGAAACAAGTTCATCAACTTATGCAAGGCAGCCAACATGAGCGTCAGTTTCATTACCAAACGTTACTTCATCAAAGACTTCAACAGTTATGCCAAATCCACAAGCGAAGAACAGGCATTTGAAGCATTAAACAAATTGAAAGAGCTGAACTATACAGAAACAAATTGGAAAGATATTAAAGAAGAAGATGACTTCATAGAAATACTGAAAGAAGCTCTGGAAGCATAAGAAACCAACAGCAAAGCCCATCTGACAGGTGGGCTTACTCTCCCCAAATTCTTATACATTCTGAATGGTCTAAAGTCCAATTCTTAAATGTGTGGTCTTATCATTAGTTCCCCACTCATGGAATTACTATCTTTATAATACCATAAACAGATAATTCCACCACACAGATTAACAGACTTACAAACTATTCAGAATATCTAAAATGGAAGAATTTACTTATGAGCAGATAAGAGCTAAGGCTCTTAAACAGGGAGTGAAAGATAACAAAGTCCATATTGGATTATGGGCTAATCTTAATAACTATCTAAAGACAAGGAGAAAGAAAAATGGAAAGGTTACTACCTATTATATATCATTGCAGAAGTTGGCTTATTAACTCATTAATATTCAAACTGACATGATTATCCATTTGCCAACAGGAAAGAAGTTCCAAAATAGAAAGGAAGCCAAGATATACTTTGGGACTGCCTACTATTACAAGATGGAACGAGAGAAGAAAGATTTAGTGTTTACCAATAATGTTCAATCAGCTACTAATGAATATGAAGATACCTCAAAGACACCTGCAAAGCAGGACAAGTAACATTAGGCAGGACTATGCCACCATTAATAAATCAATAGTGGATAAGCTCAATCCACCCAATTTGTACAGGTTCTTCTGTCTGTCCTTATATAGAAATGACTATTATAAGGTCAGATGGAGAATTAAGGATTTAGCCAAACGGACTGGAGAGGAAGAAACAGCTCTAAAGAATTTCAATAAAGACATAGAGGCAGTGTTGGTTAGAAAGAGATACCCTGTACCAATCAACCACCCTATATATGAATTTACAATGAGAAGTCTTTACTGCATCCCACCAATAGACCATCCCAACTTTATAACACTATCCTACCTCTTTATGAAAGTGAATTTGGATATTAAAGTGAAAGGATATTATATCAAGCTCCTATTGATAGCAGAAGATAACAAGATATTGCTTTCTTCTAATAAATTAGCTGATAAATTGGGGATGGGTAAGAAAAGTGTTGAGAGTTATAATCTGGATTTATATAGTGCAGGTCTGTTAAGATATATACCCAAAGGGATAGAGCTTACTCCAAATGAACTATTATTAGACAATGATATAGCCAAACAACGTAAGGAGTGGAATCCCATCAACTCAAAAAACGTGTTTAAGATAGGATTCAAGCCCCAATAACAGGCAAGCAGGATTTTTCGTACTGTTTATTATTATATTAATAGATGGTACGAATAATCCTAAGTCTGCCTTATTATGAATTTAGAAGCATTTAAAGCTGGATTTCTAAGGTTGGGTACAACATTTAAGGCAAAAAATGGATTTTATAACCCCAATCCCCAAAATGTTGCACGAGATACCATACCACCATTTTAGTCCCCTCTCACCAAGCAAAAGGAAAATGAGAATTGATAGACAGCCACCCACCCCCTCAACCATTATAAATTTTACTATTCACCTCACATCATTCATGGACTTCTTAAAGCGATACACAATACAGACATAATGGTAATATAGTCTAATTGTAATATCGCTTAAATGTAATTCAGCGAATTGTAGTGAAGTCAAAATCGTCATGGAGCAATCCTAAATGATATGGGCTTTGACAATTCCAGAATTAATCCAATCAATAACCATTTAAACAATTTATCATTATGAGAAATTTAGTTATCATGCCAGCTATGGCAAACAATCGTGAGAGAATGAATTTGGGTGAATATGCAGAGGAAGCAACCGTCATCGTGGATGAACCTGTAAAACCTGCCAACCATTTCATTGAAGCCAACACGCAGGAAGCAACCTTGCGTCATCTAAAACATGACTGCATTACACCTGTGTTCTCTAAAGACAACGAACTTACCATTAACCATGCTGCATTTGTGGAAACCATACAGGATGCAGCCCAATCATTTTTTAGTGGTGAGAGAGTGGAACAGGCAGATATTCGTGTGAGCCACATTATTAAAGGAAGAATCCCAGAAGCCATCCACAAGCCAGCTAATCAATTATTGGAATCAGACAAGACCATCTATTATGAAAGAGCAGCTTTCAGCATTGATATTTCTACTATCTATGAAACGGTTGGAGGAAACAAGCTCAACCTTTCCATTGTAGGTGTGAGGGCTTATAATCAGATGAACTTATACAGCAAGAAAGTGCCAGAACTCTTTCGATTGGCTATTGGCTTCAAAAACCAAGTCTGTTGCAATATGTGTGTCTTTACTGATGGCTACAAGGATGATTTGAGAGTGAGCAACACAACTGAACTCTATCGTGCTGCTTTGGAACTGTTCAACAACTACAATCCTGCCAGACATCTTTATCTGATGCAGCAATTAGGTAACACTTCCATGAGTGAACACCAATTCTGTCAGATTATAGGTAAGATGCGGCTTTATCAATGCCTGCCAACAGGCTATCAAAAGGCATTACCAAGAATGTTGCTTACTGATACGCAGATTAACAGCGTAGCCAAAGCATACATCAATGACGAAAACTTTGGCAGCTTTGGAAGTGAGCTTAATATGTGGAAGTTCTACAACTCGCTTACAGGAGCTAACAAGTCAAGCTATATTGATTCATTCTTAGACCGTTCTTTGAATGCTACTGAAATAGCTTTGGGAATCAATGCAGCTTTACATGGTGATGAGAGATATAAATGGTTCATTGATTAAATGGGCTTATTGATTGAGAGAGGAAAGGGCAGCTATTCAGTTAGTTGTCCTTTCTTTATACTTAATAATTAACTATTTAAATTTGTAAGTACGCAAATAAGTACATATCTTTGCATTATAGAAAGGAGAACTTATGAGAACAGCCAATTACACAGATTTAAGAGCCAATCTAAAAGGTTATATTGATTCAGTCATTGACGATTGCGACACAGTGCTTATTAATCGTGGCAATGGCACAGGAGTAGTAATGATTTCATTGGAAGAATATAACTCTTTAAAGGAAACTGAATATATTATGTCGTCTGAACAGACCATGAATGATATTCGTAAAGGAGAAGAAGATTTAAAGGCAGGCAAAGGAATAGAAGTAAATTTAGATGAATTATGAAACTGATATTTACTCCTATTGCACAAGAGCATTGGGAATATTGGAAGAAAAATGACCCCAATATGACTAAACGCATAAAGAAACTGCTTGCTGATATATTGGAACATCCTTACACTGGAATAGGTAAGCCCGAACCTCTCAAATATGAGTTGGCAGGTAAATGGTCAAGGCGAATCAATTCAGAACACAGGCTTATCTATTCTGTGCATGATGATATGATAGAGGTTTATATATTCTCTATGAAATATCACTATTCCAAGAAGTAACTACATTATTACATTTAATGAGAAGGACATCTATTAAGTTAGGTGTCCTTTTTCTATTTATACACTTAAATTAGCAACATTATGAATATAGATTATACTGTGGGAGAAGTGGAACTATCTTACAAACCCAAATTCAAGAATATATATAAGGTAGTCAGTTCAGAGGACGCTTATAAATACTTACTCCCTACATATAAAGAGGGTACAATCTGTTACAAGGAATATTTCAAAGTGCTGTTCCTAAACCAAGCCAGCCAAGTTTTAGGCTATACGCTCATTTCAGAGGGTGGAATTACTGAAACCTGTGCTGATGTGAGAGTTATCATGCAGGCTGCATTACTTACCAATTCAGTAGCCATCATTCTTGCACATAACCATCCAAGTGGTAATCTGAAACCAAGTAGGCAGGATATGGAAATTACTAAGCAAGTCAAGGATGCAGCCCAAATTATGAGAATAAAAATCTTAGACCATATCATCCTTACTGATACAGGATATTACAGTTTCGCTGACGAGGGAGAGCTATAATAGGTAAAGGACATTCAATTTTTAAGTTGGGTGTCCTTATCATATTCACTTTGATAATTAGTGAATGTTCCTTTAGTAATCAATGAGTTAGTAAATCCAACTCAAAATTAATATTCACTTTTATTCATTTCATTATAAAACAGAACATTATGTCACTTAAATATTCAAGCACAACAGCAGACTATCTTGTTTGGTCTGACGCAATGAACCTCATAAGGAAGTTAGCCAAAGATGAGAATTATAAAGTCTCACTTCTTATAGCTTTGGGATGCTTCACAGGATTAAGAATATCTGATATTCTATCTCTAAGGTGGAAGCAGATATTAGATGCTGACGAGTTTACAGTAATAGAGAAAAAGACAAGTAAGGTAAGGACTATCAGACTGAATCCACAATTACAGGAACATATTAAAGAATGCTACGAACATATAAATCCTGTTGGAGTCAATGCACCTATCTTAGTAAGTCAGAAAGGCACTATCTTCACAGTCCAGAGAATCAATATCATTCTTAAAGAGGTGAAGAAGAAGTACAGGTTAAAGATTAAGAACTTTAGCTGCCATTCTCTTAGAAAGACCTTTGGTCGGCAGGTCTATAACATGAACAGCGATAATGCTGAACTTGCCTTAGTAAAGCTGATGGAACTGTTCAACCATAGTTCTGTTGCCATTACTAAGAGATACTTGGGATTAAGGCAGGAGGAAATCTTGCAGACTTATGAGTGTTTGAGCTTCTAATGACAGGCAGGACAAATTTAGAGCAAGGTCAGTCTTATAGACCCCAATCTGAATTTGTCCTACCCTCAAATTCAGACGGAGAAATTAACTTTAGCTTTATAAATCCATGTGGGTAACAATTTCTAAAATTCAGTTCTTATAAGGGGAATTATCATTTTGATACCCACATGGATTTGCAGAGTTTAGATACTATTCAGACTAAATATTTCATGCTGACTATGTTTAATGACACAATAGTTACTATTTATCCTCACTCCATGCTCATTAATTTAGAACCTTTCGCTATCTTTGCGCCAATTCCAATAAACTAATGAAATAGGGAGTTGGAAGGACATATTTAACGAAAGGTGTTATTGAAATTATCTTCGTGATGAAATTCTCGCAAAATTTCAACTGACTGTGAAGATGATAGCAATAGCACCCCACCATTGATATATACCTACCTTATATCTATAAGGCTTAGATATTGTCAAATTGGTGTGGGTTGCTATTGTTTTATCCACAGTCAAGGCAATGCGAGAAGCCCCATCATAGGATAAGACAGATATAGTTCCCACACCTCTTTTATTTTAACAGCTTATCCATAGGGAACAGGTAGGCATAGATAAATGGATATGAAAACCTACTTGTTGGATATTCTTAACAGATATAACAGATTCAGTGATAATCTGGATATAAAAACTATACTATGCAATAAGTCTTGGCAGATATTTAATAATACAGGATATAAAGAACTATACATCTTTCAGGAGGATGGTTCACTTATCGCATCAAGCAAAGGAAATGTAATTAATGCCACATGGAAGTACATTTCTGCGAACAAATCTCTCATAATCTCCTTCAAGGAACAATCATACATGTTGCATCCATCATTCTTGGATAATTTATTATTCGTCTTACAGAAAGATGGAACAGAGGAATACCTCTTTATGATTAACGAGGAACATAGTAACATCTTTCAGCCCAAATCATTGAATGACCTTACATTTTATCTTAAAAGACAAAAGGAAGTAGAGGAGAAGAAGCAATTACAACACGAACAAGCTATAAGGGCAGAGAGGCAGCGCATCCAAGAAGAAAATAAGTTGAAGCATTATAAAGAACAATGGATAACTTGTAGAAAGCAATTATGGGAACAACAACGATATAAGATATTAAATAGCAGCCTTGAATATCAAACAGCGTTAAAGAATAAGAAGAAATGGAGAACCATAAAATTCATCATATTCTTGCTATTTTTATGCTATTGGGGATGGTACATATTTTATGGAATAGACTATATAAATCAGTTCAAGGGATTTAGCTGGTGGGCACTTTTTATCGTTACTACATTTACTTTGTCCTTTCCTGCATTTATTGTTCTATGCCTAATTAAACCATATAAGACACCTACTCGATGTGAAGAAGAATTGAAACAAAACTTTATAAATAAAATAGATTAATGAGAATGATTAGATTATTAGCAACCTCATTATTGGTTGCATTGAGCATGGGAGTTAGCTCCTGTGGGGATGATGTTACTAATGAAATTATCCAACAAGAGCCAGACAATACTTTGGAATTATTAATTGGTACTTGGCAGGGAACAGGTGAAGCAGAGGGAGAAACCCTTACTTTTAACAAGGATAACTCCTATACAGAGATAAGTGGGAATGAAACTCTAAGCGGTAGATTTGAATACTTCCCTAACAGATATATGTTCGTTACTTACTACACAACTGATTGGGGAAAAGAAAATACCATCTATACAGTAGTTAAGATAACCAAAGAGGAACTATACCTCAATGACAATGGGCATAGTGATATAATAATTTATAAACGTAAATAATAACCAATTTAACAACAAATGAAAACTTTAAGATTCTTAGGAATGACCTTATTAATGGTCATGCTGGTTGTGAACTTTACAGCTTGTAGTGATGATGAAGAAGAACAGACAATCATTGAACAAGCCAACCTTATAGGTAAATGGCAATCCACATGGGAGAAGATTCACAAAGTGGAGAATGGTAAAGAAGTAGTTATTTCTGACGAAGCATATACCAATGGTTTGTGGGAGTTCAAAGCTGATGGAACTTGCATAGAAAGCCGTGTGGATGGTGGATATACAGAAACAAGTCGTTGGTCTTTAAAAGACAATAAACTGACTATCTCCTACAATGATGGTTATTCTGATGTCCTTACTGTCAATGAACTTACAGCCACTAAATTGGTTCTCGCTTTTGAGGATTGGGATAATTTGGACGATGGCAGTTTAGAATTGGATGACATAACTACGACTACTTATAAGAAGATTGACTAATAGCCAAACTAATTTAAGACGAAGCAGCATTTGAGAAAATTCTTATGCTGCTTCTATATACGCTCAAAGCATCAAATATCGCGCAATAGTGTTGGTTGCTTAGATTTGCATTATGGTGTTAAACCATAAAGAGAGATTATTAACTTTATTATTAATTCATCTTGGTTGTTGATAACAAAGTCAACCATAAAGTCAACCAATAGTAAAAGAGAATCCTACAACACTGATAATCAAAGATTATTACGCTATATAGTACGCGTCTGGGGGGCGTGTGGTCGCTGGTTCGAATCCAGTCACCCCGACTGGTAATTATCAAGGAGTTAAGTCAATGGCTTAGCTCCTTTTTCTTTATAGCGATTACATTTTTATTAAATTTTTCGGCTTCAAAAAGAAATATAAGCAATACCAATCCATAAATTCCTATCTTTACTTTCAAATTCACCCTTAATAGTTTCAATACAATCCTTAACATTAGCCTATGTTCGAATTTATAAAGAAATACAGCAACGGTTCCTTCTCTTTCGGCATTGAAGATAATCTGAAAGCAAAGTGCATGGAAATCCAATATGAAAATATAGACAAGTGTTGCGGCGTATATATCGTATATGGCTATCCCAAAGATAAAGGCGACAAAGAAATCGTTTACATAGGCAGTTCCGGCCATTTTGAAGACAACCGTCCCATCCCTCGCAAGGGCGGACTGCGAAGGAGACTTTACGGGCGGCAGAAGGATGATTTATCGGGCGAACTTATCTTTAGAAGTATATTATGGCCTCGATTGATGCAAAGAGACTCTATCCATAAATTAGAAATATGCTGGTACGATACGGGAAAAGAGCACAATCCCTTAATTGTTGAGTTCTGTCTGATACTAACACATATTATCTGCCGCAAAAGGCTGCCTGTTTGGAATAATGAATTAAAGCTGGACGGACGTTCAAAGAACGACTTCGAACAATTTGTAAAAGAACAAAATATAACATCTTTGATTACGGCAATAAACCAATAAGTTAAATCCTTTTTTATAATACTCCGAAATCTAAATCAATGTAAACGAAAAAAGATAAACCGGGCTCCATATAGCCAATCTATAATCTCTATTCGCATTATTCCGTATTTCTTGGCATCGCCCTTCTTTGTATTTAGGCAAGAATAGTTACTTTTGCAAAATCAAAGAACAAAATTATGGGAGCAGGAAAATGGATTGGCGGTATCATCGGCTTTATGGCAGGCGGACCGCTCGGCGCATTGGCAGGATATGCACTTGGTTCGTTGATGGACCTCGGCGGTAATACAACAAGCTATACGGCAACCTACGGTAACGGACAGACAACGGAAGACGTGTTTGCCGGACAGCGGAACAGTTTTCTCTTTTCAATGCTGGTAATGGCCTCGTACATTATACGGGCGGACGGGCGTATCATGCACAGTGAAATGGAATACGTCCGCAATTTCTTACGAACGAATTTCGGTGTGGCCGCAGTCAGCGAAGGAGAACGGATACTACTCAACCTCTTTGAGCAGCGTAAGCGTATGGATATGCAAAACCCTCTTGCATTCAAGAATACCATCCGTGACTGCGGTATGCAAATTGCCGCCAACCTGACATACGAAGAACGCTTGCAGTTGTTGGGCTTCCTCGCCAACATAGCCCGAAGCGACAACAACGTTTGTCGTGAAGAAATAGAAGCGTTGAAAGAAGTGGCGACTTATATGGGACTATCCGAAAACGAAGTGGAATCCATGCTCAATTTGGGTGGCAATTCATTGGACGCGGCTTACAAAGTATTGGAAATACTCCCCACAGCAACCGATGAAGAAGTGCGTGCCGCATACCGCAAATTGGTATTAAAGCACCATCCCGACCGGGTAGCTACGCTGGGAGAAGACATCAAGCGTGCCGCCGAAGAAAAGCTGCAGAACATCAACAATGCCAAAGAGATTGTGTACAAGGCAAGGGGAATGAAATAATAACCAAAGCCCACTTCATCAAAACAATACTCTTACTATAAATCCCTAATCCAATAGAAATACATTCATTATGAAAAAGATACTCGCTTACTTCGCGCTGAGTTTCACTACTCTCGCCACCTATGCAACAACTCCTCTCTGGATGCGTGACATACAAATTTCACCCGACGGGACAGAAATCGCTTTCTGTTACAAAGGAGACATCTACAAAGTTCCTGCAAAAGGCGGTACAGCCATACAACTCACTACGCAGGAGTCCTACGAATCGACCCCTGTCTGGTCACCGGACGGCAAGCAAATAGCATTTGCCAGTGACAGATACGGTAACTTCGACGTATTCGTAATGCCTGCCAACGGTGGAACAGCCCAACGCCTGACCACCCACTCGGCCGGAGAAATCCCATCCGCATTTACCCCCGACGGTAAATACATCCTCTTCTCGGCCGCCATTCAAGACCCAGCCGAAAGCGCCCTCTTTCCCCGTTCTGCCATGACTGAGCTTTATAAAGTATCCGTAACCGGTGGACGTACCGAACAGGTATTGGGTACACCTGCCGAAGCAATCTGTTTCGACAAATCGGGCGAACTGTTTTTCTATCAAGACCAAAAAGGGTTTGAAGACCAATGGCGGAAGCATCACACTTCATCCGTCACACGTGATATATGGATGTACGATGCCCGCACAGGCAAACATGCCAACCTCACCCAACGTGCCGGTGAAGACCGTAACCCCGTCCTTTCTCCGGACGGACAGGAGTTGTATTTCCTAAGCGAACGCGATGGCGGTTCATTCAACGTATACGCCTTCCCGCTGAACCGACCGGAGGCAGTGAAAGCAGTAACTTCCTTTAAAACCCACCCCGTACGTTTCCTTTCCATAAGCACCAACGGAACATTGTGCTACGGTTACGACGGCGAAATATACACACAGCAGAACAACTCGGAACCACAAAAAGTCCGAATAGAAATCACCCGTGACGACCGTCCGCAGATAGCCCGCTTGAATTATACCAGCGGAGCAACCTCGGCCACCGTCTCACCGGATGGCAAGCAAATAGCCTTCATAGCTCGTGGCGAAGTCTTTGTAACTTCGGCAGACTACGCTACCACCAAGCAAATCACCCACACCCCTGCCAACGAAAGCAGTCTGTCCTTTGCCCCCGACAATCGTACGCTGGCCTACGCCAGCGAACGTAACGGCAACTGGCAGCTCTATCTCGCCAAGATTGCCCGCGAGGAAGAGCCCAACTTCCCCAATGCCACTCTTATAAAAGAGGAAGCGCTACTGCCTTCCGCCACTGTCGAGCGCACTTGCCCGCAATTCTCACCGGACGGTAAGGAATTGGCATTCATAGAAGACCGCATCCGCCTGATGGTACTCAACCTCGACACGAAGAAAGTACGCCGGATTACCGACGGTTCCACCTGGTACAGTACAGATGGCGAATTCAGTTATGCCTGGTCACCGGACAGCAAATGGTTTACCCTCGAATTTATCGGCAACAGACACGATCCGTATTCCGATATAGGTCTTGTCAGCGCGCAAGGCAATAGTCCCATCGTCAATCTGACCAATAGCGGTTACATGAGCGGTTCGCCCCGTTTTGCCCTCGACGGTAACGCGATTCTGTTCAAGACAGAACGTTACGGTATGCGCGCCCACGCCTCATGGGGCTCGCAAGACGACGCCATGCTTATTTTCCTCAATCAGGACGCTTACGACAAATACTGCCTGAGCAAAGAAGATTACGAGTTGCGCAAAGAATTGGAAGCCGAACAGAAGAAAACGCAAGACAAGGATACCGCCAAAGATAAAAAGCGCAGCAAGAAAGAAACAGAACAAGAAAAGACCGGCAATGACAAGCCTCAAGTGAAAGACATTGTCGTTGAACTGAAAAACATTGAAGACCGCATTGTACGTCTCACCCCGAATTCTTCGGATATGGGCAGCGTCATCATCTCCAAAGACGGTGAAAGCCTTTATTACTTCGCAGCCTTTGAAGACGGTTACGACCTTTGGAAAATGGATCTCCGCAAGAAAGATACCCGGCTCCTTCACAAAATGGATGCCGGCTGGGCTTCCATGGAAATGGACAAAGACGGTAAGAACCTCTTCCTGCTGGGTGGCAAAACCATGCAGAAAATGGATATGGCGTCCAATACGTTGAAACCCGTCACTTATCAGGCGCAGGTTAAAATGGATTTGGCGGCAGAACGCGAATATATGTTCGGGCATGTGTACAAACAACAGCAGAAACGTTTCTACAACACCAATATGCACGGCGTAGACTGGGATGCCATGAGCGCCGCCTACCGTAAGTTCCTGCCACACATCAACAACAACTACGACTTTGCCGAACTCTTGAGCGAATGGTTGGGCGAACTGAACGTATCGCACACCGGCGGTCGCTACTCCCCTTCCGGACAGAGCGAACCGACAGCCAGCCTGGGACTGCTTTTTGACTGGAAATACCGGGACAAAGGCATGCGTATAGCCGAAGTAATAGAAAAAGGCCCGTTTGATAACGCCACTACCAAGGTGAAACCAGGCAGCATTATCGAAAAGATTGACGGTATGGAGATTACCCCCGAGACGGATTACTATACATTAGTAAACAATAAGGCCAAAAAGAAAACCCTCGTCTCGCTCTACAACCCGCAGACCAAAGAGCGTTGGGAAGAAGTGGTAATCCCGATAAGCGGCAGTGCGCTAAACACTCTGCTCTACACCCGTTGGGTAAAACAACGCGCGGCAGATGTAGCCGAATGGTCTGGCGGCCGTTTGGGCTATGTGCATATCGAGTCGATGGGCGATGACAGCTTCCGTTCCGTTTACTCGGATATTTTGGGTAAATACAACAATTGCGAAGGTATCGTCATCGACACCCGCTTCAATGGCGGCGGCCGTCTGCACGAAGATATCGAGATTCTGTTCAGCGGCAAGAAGTACTTTACGCAGGTAATCCGCGGTCGCGAAGCTTGCGATATGCCCAGCCGCCGCTGGAACAAGCCGTCTGTCATGCTGACGTGCGAAGCCAACTATTCCAATGCGCACGGTACGCCGTGGGTATACCGCCACCGGAATATCGGCAAGCTCGTAGGCATGCCCGTTCCGGGAACTATGACCAGCGTATCGTGGGAACGCCTGCAAGACCCTTCCCTCGTTTTCGGCATTCCCGTTGTAGGCTACCGTCTGCCCGACGGCAGTTATTTGGAGAACTCCCAATTGGAACCGGATATCAAAGTCGCCAACTCGCCCGAAACCATTGTGAAAGGCGAAGACACCCAGCTCAAAGTAGCCGTAGAAGAGCTGCTGAAAGAGCTGGAATCCGTCTTATGAGACAAAAAGATTCGTCCTGCGGGACAAAAATATTCATCTCACGAGATAAAAAAAATCATCCCACGAGACAAAAACAACCGTCTCGCGGGATGAAATAAACTGTTCCGTAAGAAGGAAAAAACGCTCTCTCTAATCATCCATATCGTTCAGATGTATCTCCAGCGCTTTCACCGAGATATAAATTTCGTATACTGAAATAGTCAGCGAGATAATCAGCAGTACCAAAGCAAGGCCGAAAATATAAACCGAGGCCAGATAAAGCCGGATATAAATAAAGAACATACTGACTACGCACAGCAGCAAACTCGCTATGCCCGTTACCTGCATGGCACGTGTCAGATACAGACGTTTACGCAGGTTGGCAATCTGCGCGGCGGTTACAGACGAATGGCTCTTCTGGTGCTGTTCCTTCAAAGCGCGCACAAGACCGGCATACGACAAAAAACGGTTGGTATACGCCAACATAATCAAGGATATTGCCGAAAACAGCAAAGCGGGGGTAGTCAAATCTATTTCCATAAGACGGATTTCTTTAAATCTTTAGCGGCTGCAAAGATAAATAATACTTTCTCTATCTAACTTTTTTCCTTTACCTTTGTTCCCACGAAAAGACTAATTCACCGAGCCTATGTTCACTGACCTGCTTAATTCCTCTTACTTCGCGCTTTTCCTCATCGTAGCCTTAGGCTTCATGCTGGGAAGAATCAAAATCAAAGGATTGTCGCTCGACGTTTCCGCAGTAATCTTCATCGCCCTGCTCTTCGGACATTTCGGGGTGATTATCCCTAAAGAGCTGGGAAACTTCGGGCTTGTACTATTCATATTCACCATCGGCATACAGGCCGGTCCGGGCTTCTTCGATTCCTTCCGGAGCAAAGGGAAGACACTCATTATCATCACCCTGCTGATTATTTGTTCCGCCGCTTTGACGGCGACAGGGCTGAAGTATGCGTTCGACATCGACACGCCAAGCGTGGTAGGGCTGATAGCCGGCGCACTGACCAGTACTCCGGGACTTGCCGTTGCCATCGACAGCACGCATTCACCGCTGGCATCCATAGCCTACGGTATCGCCTATCCGTTCGGAGTAATCGGCGTTATCCTGTTCGTGAAGCTGCTGCCCCGCATCATGCATATCGACCTCGACCGGGAAGCCCGCCGCTTGGAAAAAGAACGCCGCGGACAATTCCCCGAACTGATTACCTGCATTTACCGCATTACGAACCCTATCGTTTTCGGACGCACCCTGATGCAAATCAATGCCCGTGCCATGACCGGCGCGGTAATCTCCCGCCACAAGCATGACGAGCAAATCTCTATCCCGACCGCACATACCGTACTCCACGAAAACGACTACATACAAGCCGTCGGCAGTGACGAAGCCCTGAATCAACTTGCCACTCTGGTAGGCGAACGCGAAGAGGGCGAGCTCCCGCTGAGCCACACCCAGGAAATAGAGTCTCTGCTGCTCACCAAAAAGGATATGATAAACAAACAGCTGGGAGACTTGAACCTGATGAAGAACTTCGGCTGCACCGTAACGCGTGTCCGCCGAAGCGGTATCGACCTCTCCCCCTCACCCGACCTCGCCCTTAAGTTCGGCGATAAGCTGACGGTAGTCGGCGAGAAAGAAGGGCTGAAGGGTTTGGCGCGTTTGTTGGGCAATAATGCCAAGAAGCTGTCCGATACGGACTTCTTTCCAATCGCAATGGGTATCGTGCTCGGAGTGCTATTTGGCAAACTGAATATATCCTTCCCCGGTGGTTTGTCGTTCTCACCGGGACTGACAGGCGGTATACTGATAGTGGCCTTGTTCCTTAGCGCCGTAGGCAAGACAGGCCCCATCATTTGGTCTATGTCGGGTCCAGCCAACCAACTGCTGCGACAATTGGGACTGCTGCTATTCCTCGCCGAAGTAGGGACATCGGCCGGAAAGAATTTAGTAGCTACCTTTCAGGAAAGCGGCTGGCTGCTGTTCGGCGTGGGCGCAGCCATTACGTTAGTGCCCATGCTGATAGCCGTAATCGCAGGCAGGCTGTTTTTTAAAATCAGCATCCTCGATTTATTGGGAACCCTTACCGGAGGCATGACGAGTACTCCCGGCCTGGCAGCCGCCGACTCCATGACGGACAGCAATATTCCGAGTGTGGCCTATGCTACGGTGTATCCTATTGCGATGGTGTTCCTCATATTATCCATCCAAATTATTGCAACGGTGATTTAAGACGATGAGAGCCTTGGACAAAGAAACAGCCATCGCCCGCATGAACACATTCGGGCGTAAAAACACACCTTTTCTGTTCATCATCGACTATACGCAAGAGCAGTCGTACGTTGAAGCCCTCGATGAGATAGATACGTCCGTCTGCCTCTACCGATTCGGAGAAGCCGATAATGCCCCCGATGCAGATGCCCGGTATACCGGAACAATAGATTGGGACTTTACTCCCCCGTCTCCAGCCGATTACCGCCGTTCTTTCGATATCGTGAAACATAACCTGCTGGGCGGAAACAGTTATCTGACCAATCTGACGTGCAAAGTTCCGCTTCGCACTAACCTGACGCTAAAGGATGTATTTCTGCATGCTCACGCTTTGTATAAGCTTTGGCTGAAAGACCGTTTCGTCTGTTTCTCGCCCGAAATCTTTGTCCGCATGGAAGAAGGCAGGATAAAGTCCTTTCCGATGAAAGGAACGATTGATGCCGCTCTGCCCCATGCCGAATCAATATTGCTGGACGATGCCAAAGAAGCGGCGGAACACGCCACCATTGTCGATTTGATACGCAATGATATCAGTATGGTTTCCGAACACGTCACCGTAACGTCCTATCGCTATATAGACCGCCTGCAAACCAACAAAGGAGCGATTCTGCAGACAAGCTCTGAAATATGCGGCACGCTGCCCGATGATTATACCGAGCGGCTCGGCGATATCCTTTTCCGGTTATTGCCTGCCGGCTCTATTACCGGCGCTCCCAAGCCGCGTACCATGCAAATCATCGCCGAAGCGGAAGGCTACGAACGGGGATTCTACACCGGAGTTATGGGCTGCTACGCCAACGGCCGACTGGACAGCGCCGTCATGATACGCTTCATCGAACAAGAAAACGGGCAACTCTATTTCAAAGCCGGCGGCGGTATCACCGCCCAAAGCCGATGGGAAAGCGAATACAACGAGGTAAAACAAAAGATATATGTGCCGATTTATTGAAACCATACGTATTGACGGCGGAGTGGTTCGTAACTTAGCCTACCATGAACGGAGGCTGAACGATACCCGCACACACTTCTGGCCGGAAAGTACCGGCCTGCAATTGACCGATTTTCTGCCCCCGATTCCCGAAAACGGCAGACACAGATTGCGTATAGTCTACGGACGATGCGGTATCGAGGAAGTGACTTGTACCCCTTACATCCTACGTCCCGTCCGTTCACTGGCGTTGATATCGGCAAACGACATCGGTTACACCTACAAAAGCGCCGACCGTGAAGCGCTCAACCAACTGTTTGCGCAACGCGGCTCTTGTGATGACATTCTCATTGTCCGCCAGCGCCTGCTCACCGACACCAGCATTGCCAACATCGCTCTCTTCGACGGCAAGCGGTGGTACACTCCGCAACATCCTTTGCTGAAAGGAACCAAACGAGCCGAGCTATTGGACAAAGGCATTCTTACGGAAAAGAATATACGCATGGAAGATTTGCCTTCCTACTCCACCGTCCGCCTTTTCAATGCGATGACAGACTGGGGTGAACTGGAACTTTCCGTCCGTCACCTGCAACCAATATTCTGAAAATTACTGAAACCGGTTGCGGCATCGCAGGTTTCAAGCCTATCCGGATAACTCCGTTATTCAAAGAAACGGCAGACACTCAATATTTATCTGCCTCAACGTTTCGGAGACGTACCGAATGCGAAGTAAAGCCTAGCCCGCCTTTTGCCCAAAGCCAGCAGGATGCAACTTAACGAGCAGCCGGCACTGATGACAAAGATAATTCCCGTGGATACCAGGATATCACCGAGCCCCACCAAAGGAGAGACAATTCCGCCGGAAGCGAAACAGACAGCCCCCAATAGCGCGGAAGCCGTACCCGCATTGTCACGCTGACACTCCATCGCCAATGTTGTGGTAGACGTAAAAGTCAGCCCCATCATAAACAACAAAACCAGCAGAAGCGCTTCGTACATCCAAAAACCGCATCCTGTCATAAGCGCCGTACACTCTCCGAGTGCAGCCACCGCCATGCCCACACAGCCTATCAACGTACTACTGACAGGACGCCTGAACTTCACGGATGTCGCAGCCGCAACCCCTATCGCCACCGCATTAACAGCAAAGCAGAAACTGAATACCAACGGCGAATATCCGTAATGCTGCTGCACTATAAAAGGTGAAGAGGAAATATAGGCAAACAGCACTCCTTGCGCAAACGCCATTTGCAACACATAAAACACATATTGCCTATCTTGCAGCACCACTTTAAAACTGCGGAATGTATCTCCCCACCGGCTTACCGAACGGTGCTCCTTGGGCAATGACTCCCGAAAGCAGTAACTGCCGACAAGCAACACAACGCCCAATCCCAACAGAATACCGAAGATGCCCTGCCAGCCGATAGCTTCCGTAAATACACCTCCGATAATAGGAGCCACCACCGGAGCCACTCCGTTGATAGCGCCAATAACCGCAAGCATCTTCGCCAGTTCCTTACCCGAATATTTATCCGCAGCCACCGAACGGGCGATTACAATACCGCCTGCCCCGGCTATGCCTTGTACCAGACGAAAAGCCACAAACTGATGAATATCCCGTGCAAACAGACAAAGAATGGTAGAGACGATAAACAGCCACATGGCTGTCAGTAACGGTATGCGCCTCCCGTAGCGGTCGCTCAGCGGACCAAACAAGATTTGTCCTGCCGCCAACCCTATCATGCTCGTGGTAAGTCCCAACTGTACCATTGAAGAAGCGGTTTGAAAATAATCTCCCATAGCCGGAAGGCTGGGCAGATACATGTCGGTGACGAATGGGCCGAAAGCAGTCAGCATACCCAGCAATACAAGTAGAAACAACTTAGAATTATCTTTTACCATACTACATATTAATTTGAACCACAAAAGTAGTGTATTTCCATAAGTCCGGCGAGACATATTATTAAGCAATCCTGTTCATTTTAGGAACATGCTTCCATTTCCCAAAGATTTGTCTTACTTTTGCATCGGAATATAAAGCTCTCCACTACCGTAACTTAACAAATACAACTATGCGTTATACCGTTTCCGCCCCCGGCACCCCGATACACGCCGCTATTCAATTGCCGGCATCCAAGAGTATCAGTAACCGTGCGCTTATCCTGCACGCCCTTGCTCACGGCAAGCAAACGCCCTGTAATCTGAGCGATTGCGACGATACCCGTGTCATGGTGCGCGCGCTGCAAGGCAATCCCGAGCATATAGACATTATGGCAGCGGGGACGGCCATGCGTTTCCTCACCGCCTATCTCAGCGTGACACCCGGCAGCCGTATCATCACCGGAACGCAACGCATGCAGCAACGTCCCATCCGTATTCTCGTAGATTCGCTGCGTTTGCTCGGAGCAAAAATCGATTACGCCGGACAAGAAGGATTCCCACCTCTGCGCATCACGGGGACGGAGTTGCAAGGCGATGAAATATCCCTTGCCGGAAACGTCAGTTCGCAATATATCTCCGCCTTGCTGATGATGGGAGCGGTGCTTCCCAACGGACTGCGCCTGCACCTTACGGGCAGTATCATCTCCCGCCCCTACATCAACCTCACGCTTCAGCTTATACACGACTTCGGCGGACGTGCCGAATGGAGTTCCGAAAACAGCATCACCGTATATCCCGGCGGTTACCGGGATGTCCCGTTCACCGTGGAGAGCGACTGGAGCGCGGCATCCTACTGGTATCAGATATTGGCGCTGAGGGGAAATGAAGAACGAAGAATGAAGGATGAAGAATCTCCGAAGGGTGATGAGCATGAAACGGTGGAGCTGCTCGGGCTGTTTCCCCGCAGTTATCAAGGTGACAGTCGCGGCGCGGAGATTTTCTCCCGACTGGGCGTACATACCGAATATACCGACCGGGGCGTACGACTGACATTGGCGGGTACACCCGTCTCGCGCTTGGAAGAGGATATGGTAGACATTCCCGACCTGGCACAAACCTTTGTCGTAACTTGCTGCCTGATGGACATTCCTTTCCGCTTTACCGGTTTGCAAAGCCTCAAAATTAAGGAAACCGACCGTATCGCCGCCCTTATCACCGAGCTGCGAAAGTTAGGTTATTTGGTACGTTCCGAACAGGACAGCATTCTGTTATGGGACGGAGAACGTTGTCCTGCTGAAAACACCCCGATTATCTCCACGTACGAAGACCATCGTATGGCAATGGCATTTGCTCCTGCCTGCATCGTATTACCGCAGATAGTGATTGATGAACCTCAAGTAGTTTCCAAATCCTACCCGGCCTATTGGGAAGATTTAAAGAAAGCGGGGTTCACAATCTCCAACGAACAAGGGTAAAAGGCAATGTTTCTTTTTGCTATCCGCCAGTTTCTCCGAAGAGAATCAACCTTTTTGCCCGTCCAAAAGAAGTCAGATACGAAAACAATGTGTATCTTTGTCCGTTCTATTTTATAAGGACACTTTTTTCAAGGAAAGAGAACGTATGTGGATACTGATTATTAGCCTGATTGCCCTCGCCATCGTAGCTGCCATAGCGGGAATAGTACGCAACCGCAGACTTCAAAAGAAAATTGACAACGGCGAGTTGGACGCCATGCCCGAAGTGCAGGAAGCAGATATGGAATGTTGCGGACAGCACGAAGTATGCGAGAAAGACAGTCTGCTGGCCGCCGTCAGCAAGAAAATAGAATATTATGATGACGAGGAACTGGACAAATACATCGGGACTGCTCCCGACCGGTATACTCCCGAACAAGAAGAAGAATTTCGTGACGTATTCTATACCATGCAGTCGGAAGATGTGGCCGGATGGGTGCGCAGCCTGCAACTACGAGGCATCGCGCTACCGGACAACATAAAAGACGAAGTGTTCCTGATTGTAGGAGAAAGGAGAATTAATCACTAATCACCGCCACATGGAACTTTTACAATATACTTTTTTTCAACATGCCCTTATCGGCAGCTTGCTGGCAAGCATTGTCTGCGGAATTATCGGTACATACATCGTTACCCGGAGACTGGTATTCATCAGCGGCGGACTGACGCATGCTTCTTTTGGAGGTATAGGAATGGGGCTGTACACGGGAATTTCACCGATTCTTTCGGCAGCTATCTTTTCAGTACTGTCGGCATTCGGTGTAGAATGGCTCAGCAAACGAAAAGATATGCGTGAAGACTCTGCTATTGCGGTATTCTGGACGTTAGGAATGGCATTGGGCATCATCTTTACATTCCTGTCTCCCGGATTTGCCCCCGACCTTTCCGCTTATCTGTTCGGGAATATCCTGACAATAACATTTGGCGACATCGCCTTGCTGGGCGGGCTGGCGATATTACTTATCTTGTTTTTTTCGTGTTTCCTGCATCCGATAATCTATGTAGCATTCGACCGCGAATTTGCCCGTTCACAAGGTATTCCTGTACAGGCTTTTGAATATGTATTGATGATGTTCATCGCATTGACTATCGTAGCCTGCCTCCGTATGGTGGGTATCGTGCTGGTTATCTCATTACTGACAATTCCGCAAATGACAGCCAATCTCTTCTCGCACAGGTTTCACCGTATTATATGGCTATCCATCGGCATCGGCTATCTTAGCTGCTTGGGGGGACTGCTTATTTCATACTATCTCAATGTTCCTTCGGGAGCAGCCATAATCTTCTTCTCCATTATTATTTACGCAATCTGTAAAGGAGGAAAAAGTTTTTGGTTATCTTTGCATCAAAATACAAGATAATGGAAATCAAAATTCAGTCATTAGACCAGATTCATGAAGCTGCCCGCCAATTCATCGAAGCGATGGGCGACAATACGGTATTTGCTCTTTACGGCAAGATGGGAGCCGGTAAAACAACCTTTATCAAGGCGGTTTGCGAAGAACTCGGCGTGTCCGATGTCATCACCTCTCCTACTTTCGCTATCGTCAACGAATATCGTTCCGATATTGCCGGAGAGTTAATCTATCATTTCGACTTCTACCGCATCAAGAAACTGGAAGAAGTGTACGACATGGGATATGAAGACTATCTGTACAGCGGTGCGCTTTGCTTTATCGAATGGCCGGAATTGATTGAAGAGCTTCTGCCGGGAAATACCGTAAAAGTTACTATTGAAGAGGTGGAAAGCGGTGAACGAAAAGTGACGCTGGAACCACTGGATTAATATAGATTACTAAATTAACAGCTAATCACTTTACAATGAGCCAATACATTGTTCAAGGTATCTTTGTTGCCGCGGGAATTATCTCCCTGCTGGCTGCTATTTTGGATTGGAATTGGTTCTTTACCGCCCAAAATACGCAGTTTGTTGTGCGAAACGTAGGCCGCCGGCAAGCGCGCTGGTTTTATGGCGTATTAGGAGCGATACTTATCGGAATGTCAGTATTCTTTTTTCTGAATACTCCGCCAATGGCATAATAAAGAAAGACCAATACAGTTTAATTAATAAAAGGAAAGGCGCAGGTTTTACAATCTGCGCCTTTCCTTTTATTAATTAAACTGTGATTTACTCATCTTCCAAAGATTCCGTATATTCCATTTCACCTTGTACAATGAAAAGGATTTCATCCGGATCATAATCACCCATTTCATCCTTATGAGCTTCTTTGATGATGTAATCTACGATTTTCTCCAAATCGACTTCGATATATCCGTCACCGTCGGGCTGCACATCAAGGATGCCGCTCTCGGAATAATACTCGTCAATCAAATCGAGGAAATAATAGAACTCGTCATCAGAGAACTTCTCTTTTAACTCCTGCGGCAAATAGTTTTTGATGTACTCAATGGTCTTTTCATCATCGAGATCATTCTTCAAAAAATCGTCTTCCAGTCCCATAGCTTTATATTTTAAATTTGTCAAATAGTACCTTATAACAACGCTTCAATCTTCGTTACATAAACCGACTTGGGGGCAGAACCTACCTGTTTATCCACCAATTCCCCGTTCTTAAAGAACAGTACGGTAGGAATGTTACGAATACCATACTCGGCAGCTACATCACCGTTCTCGTCTACATCACATTTACCGATAAGTACTTTACCTTCATATTCACCTGCCAATTCATCGATGATAGGACCTACCATTTTACAGGGTCCGCACCACGGTGCCCAAAAGTCAATTACTACAGGTTTACCCTCTGCCAAGATTTCCTTGAAATTGTTGTCTGTAATTTCTAAAGCCATTTCTTCTAAATATTAAGTTTAAATATTAATTCAATAATACAATAGCAAACATTATCTTCTTACTGTTATCAGTGAAGCAAAGATAATTAATTTATCCGAAACTCAAGCTCCGGACGCTCTTTTAAATAAGAGATAAGTTCACGGCCTACGGAAAGCTTCACCGGACGAGACACCAAATCAACAGTCATCTTACTATCCGGATCGGTCACTCTGAAATAGAGTTCCGTAGTACCGGGACGGTCTTTCGTAAGTTCTGCCAATTCCGTCACCAATGCTTTGTTCAGTACACTGAGCGGGATAAGAATCGTAATCTTCTCTATCAGTTTCTCTTTTACATCGGGAAGCAATTCCATAGAGGTAATCTTCAGTTCCAATTCATCCTGCCGCCACTGTTTAGGTTGGCAACGCGCCTTAATATAAAGGAAAGTACGCTCACCCAAATAGCCTTGATAAGTTACCCAATCGTTCCCGAAGAAAGGTAACTCTGCCGAACCGGAATAGTCTTCTATCTTGGCTATACCGTAAGGATTGCCGTTCTTACTGATGCCTCGGCGGACGGTAGTGACTATACCGCCCATGGTAATTTCACGTCCCACCAGAAGTGTCTTATCCTCCAACTCCGCCATGTGTGTATTACAAACATGTTCCAGCACTACGGAGTACTCATCCAAGGGATGAGCGGAAAGATAAATACCGACTAAATCACGTTCCTTATTCAATCTGTCAAGGTCGCTCCAACGCTCTGCGGGAAGAATTTCGGGAGTAGCGATATCTACCACATTTTCACCGCCGAACAAAGAGTTGACCGCTGCCGCTTTATCCGCCTGATAACGGTTACCATAGCGTACCAATGTCTCGATAAAGACTTCATTCTTGGCATTAACGGCAAAATATTGTTCACGCTTCAACTCGGGGAAACTGTCAAAGCCACCGGCAAGAGCAAGGCATTCCAGGTTCTTCTTGTTACAAGCGTTCAAATTGACACGCTGTACGAAATCGAAGATACCTGTATACGGACCATTCTTCTCACGCTCCTCCATGATGCTTTGCACAGCACCCTCACCTACTCCTTTCACCGCACCCAATCCGAAACGGATATTACCTTCCGGATTGACGGTAAACTTCAAGTTCGATTCGTTCACATCAGGGCCAAGTACTTTAATACCCATCGACTTACATTCGTCCATGAGTTTGGTTATGGTAGTTATATCGGATAAACTTCGGCTCATGACGGCAGCCATATATTCCGCCGGATAATTCGCTTTCAAGAAAGCCGTCTGATAAGCCACCCATGAATAGCAGGTGGCATGAGATTTATTGAAAGCATAAGACGCGAACTTTTCCCAGTCAGTCCAAATCTTTTCGAGCACCTTCGCATCGTGCCCGTTTTTCTGTCCGCCCGCAATGAATTTCGGCTTCATGTGATCCAGTTTATCCCGCAACTTTTTACCCATCGCCTTACGCAAAGCATCGGATTCGCCACGGGTGAAGTCCGCCAACAAACGGGACAGAAGCATGACCTGCTCCTGATAGACAGTAATACCGTATGTATCCTTCAAGTATTTCTCCATAATAGGAATATCATACTCGATAGGCTTGCGTCCCCACTTACGGTCGATGAAATCCGGGATATAGTCCATAGGCCCCGGACGATAGAGGGCATTCATGGCAATCAAGTCCTCAAACGTACCGGGTTGCAACTCACGCAGATATTTCTGCATACCGGCAGATTCAAATTGGAATGTACCGATAGTCCGTCCGTCACAGTATAATTTATAGGTAGCGGGATCATTGATGGAAATCTTGTCGATATCCAATGCCAATCCCCGATGTAAACGTACATTCTCAACAGCTTCCTTAATGATTGAAAGAGTCTTCAATCCCAGGAAGTCCATTTTAATCAACCCCGTATCTTCAATGACCGAACCTTCGTACTGGGTAACGAGCATCTTCTCACCGGTCTCCTTGTCATCCGCCGTGCTGACAGGAACCCAGTCGGTGATATCGTCACGGCAGATAATCGTACCGCAAGCGTGTACACCTGTACCTCTCACATTACCTTCCAGCATTTTGGCATACTTCAACGTATCGCGTACCAACGGGTCGGGCGATGCCTCTGCCGCCTGCAATTCCGGTACGTAAGCGATAGCATTGGGAAGATTCAGTTTCTTATCAGGGATTTTGTCGGGAACCAGTTTGGCCAAACGGTCGGATTCCGACAAGGGTAATTTCTGTACACGGGCAACGTCCTTGATAGCCAATTTGGTTGCCATGGTACCATACGTGATGATATGCGCTACCTTCTCCTGTCCGTACTTTTCCGTTACCCAACGCAACACTTCACCACGTCCGTCATCATCGAAGTCCACATCAATATCAGGCAACGAGATACGGTCCGGATTAAGGAAACGCTCAAACAGCAAGTCGTACTGGATAGGGTCTATCTTGGTAATACCCAAACAATAAGCCACAGCCGAACCGGCAGCCGAACCACGTCCCGGCCCCACCGAAACTCCCAGTTGCGTACGGGCGGCATTGATAAAGTCCTGTACAATCAGGAAGTAACCGGGGAAACCCATCGTCTTCATGATGTACAACTCAAACACCAAACGCTCTTTTACTTCATCCGACAACGGATCACCGTAAATCCGTTTGGCGCCGTCAAATGCCAGTTTGGCGAGATAGTCGGCTTCCAGCTTGATACGATAAAGCTTATCGTAACCGCCCAAACGCTTTATTTTGGCTTTAGCGGCTTCCTCATCCAAGACTACTTTCCCATTTTCATCTTGCGTAAATTCATCGAACAAATCTTTTTCCGTATATTTCTGCCTGTATCCTTCTTCTGTTCCGAAATCCTCGGGAATGGCGAAAGTAGGCATGATAGGAGCATGGTCTATGGAGTAGTATTCCACCTTGTCCAAAATCTCCAACGTATTGGAAAGCGCTTCAGGAACATCGGCAAAAAGTTCGTTCATCTCCGCCTTGGTTTTCATCCACTCCTGCTTGGTATAAAGCATACGGCTCGGATCGTCCAAATCCTTGCCCGTACTCAAACAGATAAGGCGGTCGTGCGCCTCGGCATTCTCCTCGTCCACAAAGTGAACGTCATTGGAGCAGATTACTTTTATATTGTACTTCCTGGCATATTCCAGCAGTTTGGCATTGGCTTTTTGCTGTAAAGGATAAGCTTCGTGATTGGCACGGGGAACGGTCGCCTTATGGCGCTGCAATTCCAGGTAATAATCATCTCCGAAAAGATTCTTATACCAACGGATGGCTTCTTCTGCCTCCTCTAATTGGTCATTGATAATCTTTTTAGGAACCTCTCCACCGATACAGGCGGAGCAGACAATCAGGCCTTCGTGATACTTCTCCAGCTCATTGCGATCGGTACGCGGACGCATATAGTATCCCATAGTCCATGCGCGGGACACCAATTTTATAAGATTATGATAACCAGTTTCATTCTTCGCCAATACAATCAGGTGGTAACCGCTTTGGTCGGGCTTACCCTCTTTCTTATCCATTGTACGGCGGGCCACATACATTTCGGAACCGATGATAGGCTTGAACAGTTTATTTTCGGCTTCCGTTATCTTCGCTTTGCAAGCCGCTATCTCCGCTTCCTTATCCTCACATGCTATTTCACCGCTCTCTATACCGGCAATCCGCTTTTTCAGGTCTTTTATTTCCCCTTTCGGACCACCGTTCTTTTTATTAACATAGTTGGTGAATTCCTTGATACCGAACATATTGCCATGATCGGTAACGGCAATACCTTTCATACCATCCTTCATCGCCTTGTCTACCAAACGGCTCACACTGGCCTGGCCGTCAAGGAGCGAATACTGGGTATGTACGTGCAAATGAACAAAATCCTGCATAAATCTATCCTTTCTATAAGTGAGCATAAAGGTACGACCTATGCGATATCTAACAAAAATATTCCTCAAAAAGTTATCAACATCTGCAATTCTATGACTAAATTCTTGTTAGATTTTCAAAATAAGCCTATTTTTGCAGATAATTTGCATCAGAAAAGAATAAAACAAGATACATGGGTCGACTTAAAAAACTAAAGAAAATACGCATTCACCGCGAAGGCACACATACACTGGCCGGCAGTTTGCTGTTGATACTTGCCGTAAACGCCGGACTTTATTTCGGTTTGGAGTGCAAGATTCCGTTCTATGTAGTGGCCGTCATCAGCCTTATAGTTTATGGAATCTTGGTAAACTTCTTCCGTTGCCCGATACGTTTGTTCGGTCAGGAAGAGACTGAAAAGATTGTGGTCGCTCCCGCTGACGGGAAGATTGTGGTAGTGGAGGAAGTTGAAGAAACCGAATATTTCCATGACCGCCGTATCATGGTTTCCATATTTATGAGTCTGGTCAATGTACATGCCAACTGGTACCCGGTAGACGGAACCGTGAAGTCGGTGTCTCACCAGAACGGTAAGTTCATGAAGGCCTGGCTGCCTAAAGCAAGTACCGACAACGAGCGTTCCACCGTAGTAATCGAAACTCCCGAAGGCGTGGAAATCATGGCACGTCAGATTGCGGGCGCTATGGCACGCCGTATCGTAACCTATGCCGAACCGGGCGAAGAATGTTATATTGACGAACATATGGGTTTCATCAAGTTCGGTTCCCGCGTGGATGTATTTCTCCCGCTGGGTACGGAAGTGCTTGTTAAACTCGGACAACTGACTACCGGTAATCAAACCGTGATAGCAAAACTTAAATAACAATGGCAAATCGCATCACCCGTTCTATACCAAACACCTTAACCTGTCTGAACTTATTCTCCGGGTGTATCGCTTGTGTCATGGCTTTCGAGGCCAACTACAATCTGGCGCTTGTATTCATTATCCTCAGTGCCGTATTCGATTTCTTCGACGGTATGATGGCACGTTTACTGAACGCGCATTCCCCCATCGGAAAGGATTTGGATTCCTTGGCGGATGATGTAAGTTTCGGTGTAGCCCCCTCATTGGTAGTATTTTCCTTATTCAAAGAAATGTACTATCCGGCATCCATGGAGTTCATCGCTCCTTACATGCCGTATGCCGCATTCCTTATTTCCGTATTCTCGGCGCTGCGTTTGGCGAAATTCAATAACGATACCCGCCAGACCAGTTCCTTTATCGGTGTGCCGGTTCCTGCCAACGCCCTTTTCTGGGCATCGTTAGTGGCGGGCATACATCCTATCCTTATCTCCGGGAACTTCAATCCTTTTTATCTGTTAATATTGGTCTGCCTGTTCTCATGGCTGCTGGTATCGGAAATACCGATGTTCTCATTGAAGTTCAAGAATCTTTCATGGAAAGACAATAAAGTAAGTTTCATTTTCCTGATTGTCTGCATTCCACTCCTTATTTTTTTAAAAGTCAGCGGCTTTGCAGCGGTGATTGTATGGTACATCTTACTGTCACTCCTAACAGGAAAACGTAAATAAACATTTTCTTGGCACGGTTGTTGTACTATCGTTCGCTGAAAACGAACACATAAAAAGACATTAGCCCATGTTTCATTTTTTAGGATTCTTATTTATCATTATAATTGCTATCCTGCTTATCGGGCTTAGCATTATAGGCACTGTCATCCGAAGCGTCTTCGGATTAGGCGGCCGCCGTTCATCGAGCACTTACCGGAATGACAACGGAAATTACCAATCCGGAAGGGGATATTCTTTTAATGACAGACAGCAATCAGGCCCTTCTCCCAATGAAGAGCCGGACACAAGAACTAAAGAAGCCCCCACGCACAACAGACACAAAAAACTATTCTCCCAAGATGAAGGAGAGTACGTAGACTTTGAGGAAATCAAAGAAGAATAACAATAAAACACACCATGAAAACACTACTTGCCTTTATTCTTTTCGCGTTATCATCCCTGACGTATGTTAATGCAACGGATAACAAAACAATCCGCATCTCTACAAAAGACACAGACTTAATACTCCAGGTAGGGGAAAACGGTCGTCTGTACCAAACCTATTTGGGTGAAAAACTATTGCATGAGCAAGACTTGCAGCATTTCCAATGGAATATACATGCCGGCTCGGATGGCAGCGTAAGCAAACGGGGTTGGGAAGTGTACAGCGGTTCGGGCAACGAAGATTTTTTTGAACCGGCCATTAGTATCACGCACCACGACGGTAATCCATCCACCATATTATATTATGTTTCTTCATCCGACAAGGCCGTTGAAGGTGGTACGGAAACAACAATTCTGTTACGCGACGACCAGTATCCGGTAGAAGTTACCCTACATTACATAGCCTATCCCAAAGAGAACATTATCAAGACATGGAGTGAAATCAGACATCAGGAGAAGAAACCCGTTACCCTATCCTCCTATGCCTCTACCATGCTTTACTTCAACAACTCCGGTTACTATCTCACCGAGTTCAGCAGCGACTGGGCCAAAGAAGCGCAGATGAGCAGCCAGCAACTACAATTCGGCAAGAAAGTCATCGATACGAAACTCGGCAGCCGCGCCGCCATGCATACACACCCCTTTTTTGAAATAGGATTAGACCAACCCGTCAACGAACACCAAGGCACCGTGCTCATGGGGACATTAGGCTGGACCGGAAATTTCCGCTTCACCTTTGAGGTAGACAACGTAGGCAATCTTCGTGTAATCCCCGCCATCAATCCCTACGCCTCAACTTACGAATTAAAAGCGAATGAAGTGTTCACCACGCCCGAATTCATATTCACATTAAGCAATAACGGTACCGGACAAGGCAGCCGCAATTTCCACGAATGGGCGCGTAACTACGGCATAAAAGACGGTAACGGTCCCCGCCTGACACTATTGAACAACTGGGAAAATACGGCGTTTAACTTTAACGAGGAGAAGCTTGCCGCACTGATGAAAGAAGCCAAACACTTGGGAGTAGACATGTTCCTGCTGGATGACGGTTGGTTCGGCAACAAATATCCCCGTCAAAACGACCGTGCCGGTCTGGGCGATTGGGAAGTGACCCGTGACAAACTGCCCGGCGGCATACCGGCTTTAGTCCGGTCGGCAAAAGACGCCGGTGTAAAATTCGGTATCTGGATAGAGCCGGAAATGGTAAATCCTAAGAGCGAGTTGTTTGAAAAGCACCCGGAATGGGTAATCAAGCTACCCAACCGCGAAACCTATTATTACCGTCACCAATTGGTCTTGGACCTTAGCAATCCGAAAGTACAAGACTACGTTTACAACGTTGTCGCCGATATATTAAAAGAGAATCCGGAAACAGCTTTCTTTAAATGGGACTGCAACAGCCCTATCACCAATATATACTCGCCCTATCTCAAAGAGAAACAAGGACAGTTATATATTGACCATGTACGCGGCATCTACAATGTTATGAAGCGCGTCAAAGCGAACTATCCCGATGTGCCGATGATGCTTTGCTCCGGCGGTGGCGCCCGTTGCGACTATGAAGCGCTGAAATACTTCACCGAATTCTGGTGCAGTGACAATACCGATCCGATAGAACGTATCTACATCCAATGGGGGTTCTCTCAGTTCTTCCCCGCCAAAGCAATGTGCGCGCACGTCACCGGCTGGAACAAATCCACTTCCGTCAAGTTCCGTACCGACGTGGCCTCCATGTGCAAACTCGGCTTTGACCTCGGGCTGAAAGAGCTTAGTGCTGACGAGCTGACCTATTGCCAAACGGCGGTAACCAACTGGAAACGCCTGCAAGCCGCAATCATGGACGGAGTTCAGTACCGATTGGTCTCTCCGTACCAAAGTAATCACATGGCTGTAAATTACGTGAGCCGGGATACCGACAAGGCCGTTCTTTTTGCCTACGACATTTATCCCCGCTTCCAAGAGAAACTGATGCCCGTCAGACTGCAAGGCCTGAACCCAGACAAACGATATAAAGTAGAAGAGATAAATCTGATGCCTTCCGTAAAATCCGCTTTAAAAGCCAATGGAAAGATATATTCGGGAGATTATCTCATGAAAGTCGGTTTGGATGTATTCGGAACGGCAATTACGCAGAGTCACGTTATTGAACTGACCGCGCAATAATCATCCCGTAAGATAAAAAAAATCATCCCGTGAGATGGAATAATCCGCCTCACGGGATGATTTTTTTTGTCCCGCGGGACGAATCCATCCGTTCCGCAAGACGATTTCATTCGTGTTCCGTACTATCTGGGCAGTCTGCTGTAACGGTATTATTCAGAAAAGCATTACCTGCGTTTCGCAGCGAAAAAGTCTTTCATCAACGCGGCACATTCGTCCGCCAGTACGCCTTTCACTACCGAGGTTTTAGGATGCAAAGCCTGTGGCGCATAACGCTGGTATCCCCGTTTCTCGTCTTCCGCGCCAAACACCAGCCGTCCCGTCTGCGCCCATGCAATGGCTCCGGCACACATGACGCAAGGCTCAACGGTGACATAAAGAGTACATTCATTGAGATATTTACCGCCAAGCGTAGCGGCGGCGGCAGTAATCGCCTGCATTTCGGCATGCGCGGTGACATCGGTCAGAGTCTCAGTCAGATTATGGGCACGGGCAATAATGCGGTCTTTGCAAACAACGACAGCCCCAACGGGTACTTCCCCCCGCTCACCCGCCTTTTGCGCTTCAAGAAGCGCCTGCTTCATATAATCCGTATCCGTCATTTTCTTCCTGCCTGCTGTTTATCTTCTTCTACATCATGCACGACACCCTGCTCCGCCGCTTTCTCATCTTCGCATATCATGCTCGCCGAACAGCGTAGGATAATCTTCCTCCATATTCTTGTGGATAAACATGAGAATGGTTTCCCTGAGCCAGCGTGATTTATTCGTTATCTTGTACTTCTCCAGATAACGGTCTACAATCCGCAGCTCTTCCTCGCTCATCAGGCATACCATGCGCTGCTCGCGTTTAGGCTCTTCGGGTGTTGCTTTCGCACACGTTTTGTCTCTCTTTCTCATATTTCTTTGCAAAATTAGTTTTACTTCTGTAAAAACAAAGCAGAAAAAACGTATTTTTGTACTGAAAGAAAGAAAATCGTACTATGGCAATACATAATGCTCTGGGAAAAGCAGGAGAAGATGCGGCAGCAGCCTATCTGGAGCGTAACGGATACGAGATACGCGACCGGAACTGGCGGAAGAACCATCTGGAACTGGATATCGTCGCGACCAAAGACAATGAGCTGATTATCGTCGAAGTGAAAACCCGAAGCAATACAGAGTATGTCGAGCCGCAAGATGCCGTCAATTGGCAGAAAGTACGCCGTATTGTCATAGCCGCCGATGCTTACATAAAACATTTTTGCATAGATATGCCCGTACGTTTTGATATTATTACGGCAGTAGGCGATATAGGAGCTTTCAAAACGGAACATATCAAGGAAGCGTTTTATCCGCCTATGTTTTAAGAACTCTAATACCTGAAATACAATGGATATAGAAACCGCCCGCGAATATTGCCTCAGCAAAAAGGCTGCGACCGAAGACACTCCTTTCGGTGAGGATTTCCTCGTTATCCGAGTTATGGGGAAGATGTTTTTATGTATAAACCTCAATACCCCCGACCGCATCACCATGAAATGCGACCCGGAATACGCGCTGGAATTGCGTGACCGCTATAACGCCATCGAAGGCGCCTGGCACTTCAATAAAAAGTACTGGAACCAAGTGTTCCTGGACAGTGACGCAGATGACAAGCTGATAAGACATCTGATAGACCACTCTTACGAAGAAGTAATAAAGAAATTCACTAAAAAAACGCGCAATGAGTATGAAGCCCTGCCCTGAAACATTCCCTTATCCGCTGATAGCGTTGGACGAGACAGACTCAACCAACCGATACATCAGCCAGTTGTGTAATGAGCTGCAAGAATCCGTTGCCGAGCTGACCACGGTTACAGCCGAGTTTCAAAGCGCCGGCAAAGGCCAGCGTGGCAACACCTGGGAAGCGGACAAAGGAAAGAATCTGCTTTTCAGTTTTGTCCTCTATCCTACTTTTCTGGAAGCACGCCGCCAGTTTATCCTGTCGCAAATCGTTTCCCTCTCCATTAAGGAAGAGCTGGACAGATGGTCGGACGAGATTACGATAAAGTGGCCGAATGATATTTACTGGAGAGATAAGAAAATATGCGGTATACTGATAGAGAATGACCTCTCCGGACACTTCATCGGACGCAGCATCTCCGGCATCGGAATCAATATCAATCAGGATGAGTTTCACAGCGATGCTCCCAACCCGGTATCCCTGAAGCAGATTACCGGTCAGGAGCACGACCGCTATGAGATTCTATCGCATATCCTGAAACGGGTGCAAATCTACTACAACGGTTTGCAAACGGAAGACGGCAGTACTTATACCGCCGAAATAGCCGCCCGCTATGCCCGCTCCTTATTCCGCCGCAGAGGCTTTCACCCTTATGAAGATGCCGACGGCAGGTTTTCCGCCCGCCTGCTGCGCGTGGAGCAAGACGGACGTTTTGTTCTGGAAGACGAGAACGGCAAGGAACGGGAGTATTTATTCAAAGAGGTGCAATACATCGTCTGATTAAACAAATTGGCAAACATTATCTTTGTAAAACACGTTTTGTATGGAATTAATATATAAACTCATGAAGATACAAGTCTTAATCGTAGCCGTCATATCAAGTTTCATTTTATATGGTTGCGAAGATAATGAAGCCGACTATTTGGAACTCTCCGAATCGTCATTCGGCAATGTCAGTGGCGACGGGGCTACACTGACTGTCAATATCACAAGCGACGTAGAGTGGCAAGTGTCCAAAACTGCGCAATGGTGCAGCATCACTCCCGGCAAAGGCTCCGGAAATCAGACGCTGACCCTGCAAATAGAAGCCAACCCCGACAGTAAAGAAAGGAAAGTTACAGTAACAGTCGCGTCGCCGTCCATCCAGGTAAGCAGAAAGATAGAAATCACTCAAGCAGCAGGATATACCCCCATAGAACAGCATCACTATAAACTGCCTGTGGTTTTTCATGTTCTCTATCACGACAAGTCCGACCCTGAACAGTACGTCAGACAAAGTCGCTTATCCGAGATATTGAACACGGTAAACCGGCTGTATAAAAACAGCACGCAAAGTGTAGACATGAACCTGACCTTTACACTCGCCACCGTTAATCCTGACGGAGAAGCGATGGAACAGCCGGGAGTGGAATACATTGCATGGCCGGAGAACTATCCGATAGATTGCGATGCCTTTATGAACGATGATATAAGCGAAGCAACTGGAAAAGGCTATGTAAGATATTTATGGGATCCCAACAGATATATCAATATAATGGTCTACAACTTCGCCAATGACCCCAACAGCAATACGACAACATTGGGGATATCACATCTGCCTTTCACCGTGAAAGGAGCCAATAGCCTGGCAGGTCTCAGTGAAATCAATGCATCCCATTTAGAATTGGAGAACTTATCCTTTCCCTATTGCGTATCCATCAACAGCCTGTTCATTAACGAAGAAAGTACGGGAAACACATACAATACGGCGGACATTACCGTTACATTGGCGCATGAATTGGGGCATTACTTAGGATTGCACCATGTATTCTCCGAAACGGAAAACGAAAACAGTTGTGAAGATACCGACTATTGCGCAGATACCCCCACCTATAACAAAAAAGCATACGATATGGATTGCGCATACATCGAGGTGAATGATCCGGATAACTTCACATTCGCCAATTTGGTGAACCGCGAGAATTGCCTGACAGGCGAATCCTTTGTCTCATACAACATCATGGATTATGCAATCAGCTATTCCGACCGTTTTACTCCCGAACAGCGAGCGCGTATTCGCCATGTCTTGTTATACAGTCCTCTGATACCGGGCCCAAAAGCCGGTCAGGAAGCAGGCACGCGCTCTGCGCCAAGCGGGCTCATGAAGTTACCAATCCGTACCGCCAAATAGGGATTGCGATAAAAAGAAAAAAGGAGATGAACAATCATTTGTTCATCTCCTTTTCCAATATCTTTATCCGTTCCAATGTTTTTCCCGCTTCCGTAGAAGGAAACAACTGAAGAACTTTCTGCAAATAGTTCTTAGCCTTATCATACCCGTTAGCGAACACATCCGATAACCCGTTACGGTAACTGGCATATTGCATCCGTGTGGGAGAAATAATTTTCTTATAGTTATCTTCCAGCGTCTTCTTCTTTCGCTCGGCTTGCAGGTAGTAATAATTACCTAAAAAGATATTTGCCTGAAGATTATCTGCATCCAAAGCCAACACCGTCTCATAGAGTTTCAAGGCATCTTTCGCCTCGCCACGCATCATCTGCATCTCCGCACAGGCTACAAGGCCGGGAACATCTTCCGGATAATACTGCAACCATTCCTTATAAAAAAGGTATGCTTTGTCATAATTCCGCTTATCCTTGTAATAAGCAGCCAGTTCGCGTACCAGACGAGGAGCCACCGCACTGTTCTTCTCAATGCGGGTCCAATAAAACATCTCCGTCTGCTCCGCTCCCATGCCTGCGGCCTGACGGAACAAACTCACGGCATAATCATCCTTACCGGCTGATAAGGCATCGGATACTTTCTGCAACAACACATCTGCCGATTGTGCCAAAAGTGACATCGGGCACAGCAAGAGCCCAAAGAAAAGTAAAGTTAAGGTCTTCATTTTTTAAGTCTATATAGTTTAACAGCCCGAAATCGCTCATAGAGAGTCACCTACAAATTTACAAACTTCCCCGCCAATCATCAATAGATAAAAGTAGAAATATAGTTAATCTTTCCCACTATTTTTGCTTTTCTGCGTACCTTTGCCCCCCATTAAACAAAATATCGCGAATGAAGCCCATAGACAGACAGATATTACAGATAGCCTTACCTTCCATCGTATCGAATATCACCGTGCCTTTGCTCGGACTAATCGATGTGGCTATCGTGGGGCATCTGGGTGCTCCCGCCTATATCGGCGCCATTGCGGTAGGCGGTATGCTGTTCAATATCATTTATTGGATATTCGGCTTTCTGCGTATGGGAACCAGCGGCATGACATCACAGGCTTATGGTAAACGGGATTTCCCCGAAATTGTTCGGCTGCTGATACGTTCCGTAGGTATAGGGCTGGCTGTGGCTCTTTGCCTTATCCTGCTGCAAGTGCCTATCAGGCAAGCGGCCTTCCTCATTATCCACCCCACGGAAGAAGTCAGGGAAATGGCGACGCTCTATTTCCACATCTGCATATGGGGCGCTCCTGCCATGTTAGGATTATACGGCCTCTCCGGATGGTATATCGGCATGCAGAACTCGCGCATTCCCATGTACATAGCCATTACACAGAACATCGTGAACATCATCGCCAGCCTCAGCCTTGTCTATTTCTTCAATATGAAGGTAGAAGGCGTAGCCTTGGGGACGCTGATCGCCCAATACGCGGGCTTCTTCATGGGACTCATACTGTGGATGAACCGTTACGGTAAACTGAAAAAGCACATCGTTTGGAAAGGGGTATTGCAAAAAGAAGCAATGGTACGCTTTTTCCAGGTGAACCGCGACATATTCCTACGTACGCTATGTCTTGTAGCCGTCACGTTATTCTTCACCTCGGCAGGCGCTTCGCAAGGTGAAATTATACTGGCGGTAAATACATTGCTGATGCAGCTCCTCACCCTTTTCTCTTACGTAATGGACGGCTTCGCCTATGCGGGAGAGGCACTGAGCGGACGATACATAGGCGCCCGCAACCGGGAAGCATTTACAAACACCGCCCGTCACCTGTTTATGTGGGGCGGCTGGATGGCCATACTCTTTACATTGGTTTACGCGTTGGGGGGGAATGCTTTTCTGGGACTGCTGACCGATGACCGAAACGTGATAACCGCCGCCGATACCTATTTCTATTGGGCGCTTGCCATACCCGTTGCCGGAATCGCCGCCTTTATTTGGGACGGTATCTTTATCGGCGCTACCGCCACCCGCGGAATGCTCGCATCTATGGCAGTGGCGGCCGTCTGCTTCTTTGCCGCATTTTACGGGTTCTGCCCGGCTTTAGGCAACCATGCCTTATGGCTTGCTTTTCTTATCTACCTCTCCATACGGGGAGCTATGCAGACCTTGCTCAGCCGAAAGATTATCAAAGAAAACTTCAGCTAAAGCCGTTGCGCATACCCGCAAAGAAATTACTTCTCCTCCAACAGCAGGAAACTGTCCAGCCTGCCAAAGAGCATCCTCGCCCAATGATTAGACAATGCATAAAACCACATCATAGGAATGAAACAGAAGAAGAAACGCTTGGCGGAGTAAGCCAGAACATTCTGGATGGAGTCCCATTTATAATCAATCTGATAAAGAACCATCACATAAAAGGCCAGAGAGATGACAACCATCGCCAGCAAAGCCAGATTATCTTTCCTCTTGAGTAAGAACCAGCCGTTTGCGAGCAATGATAGAGAGAACGCCATAACAGTCCAGCCGAAGAACTGCGTATCTTTATAATAGGCTTTCATAAACGCCCAAATAATACCGGCTTTCTCCGCATCCCAATAAGGACGGAATATGACGATATTTTCGGCATAAAAGCCGCTCACCCACGAAAAGACCGCCCACAAAAGCGCGGGAAACAGCGCAGCGGCAACAGGCAGCAAATCTTTCCAATGCCTGTTCCTGAGTACATCCGCAAAAACAACCGCCAAGGCCGCACCGATAAAGACTATCCCTTCCGAACGCGTCCATATATTTACGGCAAGCAGCAAGGAGCCGAGGTACAAATCTTTCCGTTCCCTGCACTTCAGCCATAAAGCAATATAAATAATGCCCGACGAAGCAGTGGCGGCATGAATGACATTAGTGGCCGACAACGACGAAAACGCAATCATCTCCGGAGTAATCAGCACGAAGAAAGTGGCGACAGCCGCACCCGTAGGTCCTGTCACGCGCTGCATACTGCCGTAGAAAGCTATCAGCAGGGATAAATACATCAATGCCGGAACAAGCTTGGACGTTTCCGCTCCCAAAAGATAGACAAAAGCATAACTCAACTGAACCATCGGAGCATACGTCATGTAACTGCCCGCATCGTGGATGTGCGGCATATAGCTCTGCTGAAAGATGCTCAAGTTCCTGAAAGTATGTTCCTTTGCCATGACATAACCAATGGTATCAAATCCCGCCAGACTATCCCTGTCGAACGTAGGGAAATACATACACTTGGTAAAGTTCATATACTCGAAGTACGCAATAAGCACGATAAAGAAGCACCAGACAAGGTTGCAGTTCGAAGTATCGATACGGACAGCCTTCTTATAATACATTATCACCCCGTCCCTGCGCTTGTACAGAAACGACAGTAACAGAAGCAGTATCAACACTCCCCCAAGCATAACGCTGGCAGTTATCAGTTTTATTTTAAGCAGGTTGATGATGAGCATCATCATTGTTTGCAGTCCGATTCCCACCGGAAAGGCAAGACCTATCTTTTCGCTCCACGTAAACTTCACGGAGATGCAGTTGACGGCAAGAAAGCCTATTGCAATAACGAGAACTATTCCTAATACAAGCATAAGCTACTGTTTTTTCGGTTGGACAACCGGTAATACGGCGTGTTGAATCTCCGGATCGACTTGATAAGGAAGCCTGTCTTTACCTTCTCCGTTCACTATGGCTACGTGGGTTATCCTATCCGCATACCTGCTTTCTTCCAATTCACTTTCCAATATGAGCAGGCGGGGGTACAGGAAACGGGTCGCGTAAAGCTTATTGCCGATTTCCCGCTTAAACGGACTGCCTTTCTTCAGGAAAGCCTCCTGAGAAGGATAAAGAATGACCGCATTCTCCGGCGTGGCCTGCTTTATGAAAAGAAGATAATCGTAGTCAACTCCCAGCTTCATCTTCATTTTCTCTTCAAAAGTAAGCTCGGGATGTTTCTTTATCGTCGCCATATTCTCTTTCAGCAGACTGCTGTATACCCAACGATAAGCCGGCTGTTTCGTCAATGTATATTTAACGAGGAGCAAAGCAAGAACCATGAACAGCACATTCCTTGCAAGCCACACGGCGTACACGGCAAAAGTTTTCCTTTGCTTCTCCTGTTTCCCTTCCTTAGTCGTTTTCTCAGATTGCATACCCGGTATTTACTTTTCGTTAAACCTATATTTCAGCAATATGCCGATAGCTTCCACTCCATCATGCCATTTTATCTTTTTCCCCTCTTGCCTGGAGCGCGGATAATAGCGTATCGGAACTTCCTTTATCTTATATCCCCTTCTGAGAACCTTGGCCGTCACCTCCGGGCAGAACCCGAACCTGTCGCAGACAAGCGGTATGGACTTCAGCAAGGAAGCGTCAAACATCTTGTAACAAGTAGGCTCGTCCGTTATCTTCCGGGAGAAAAGCAGGCTTGTGACAAAAGACACCAGCCGCCCGCCCCAATAAAAGGTACGATATATCGGCTTATTGTCACCGCCCAACAGCCTGGAACCATATACAACCCTATATTCTCCCGACAGAATAGGCTCCAGCAAAACCCGGTAGTCGTCCGGGTCATATTCCAAATCGGCATCTTGTATGATTATGACGTCACCGGTGGAGCGCGCTATTCCCTGACGCACCGCATATCCCTTCCCCCGGTTTGCCGGCAGCCTGAGATACCGAATGCAGGCATCCGCATACTGCGTTTGGGCTTTCTCCACCTCCCGTTCCGTATCGTCGGCGGAGCAATCGTCAATCACCCATATCTCTTTTTCCACAGCGGCAGGAAGCTCCGCGCCTATAACCTTTTCCAAAACCCTGAAGATGGTTCCGGCCTCATTATAAGCAGGTATTATTACGGAGAGTTTCTTTACTGATTTCTTCATCTTTATCGATTAGGATATTATCCCTTCAGGCCGCGTCCCCAAAGAGCCCATAAGGTAATCGTCCGCAAAGTAATGAAATTTTGATTAGAAAGTCACGATAAGCGCCATTAATATTTATTCGCAAATAAATGCAAGCAAAAACAAATCGTTCGTGTTATCTTTGCTCGAAAAAGAACAAGATGCCCGATACCGTACCCAATTCCGAAAATACGCTGCACATCAAGAACATGGTCTGCAACCGTTGCATCATGGTGGTGAGAAACCAGCTTGAGCAATTGGGACTCCACCCCCTTTCGGTGGAACTGGGCATCGCCGTCCTGCCCGGCACCGTTACAGACGAGGTATATCAGAGCGTAAAAGCCTCGCTTGAGCCTTTCGGATTCGAACTGATTGACGATAAGAAGTCCCAGACAACAGAGCGGATAAAAGACGCCATCATCGAATTAGTGCATTACAACGACAACGATTTGAAGGTCAACCTGTCCGATTATCTGGCAGCCAAACTGCATCGGGAGTACAGCGCGCTAAGCAAACTGTTCTCGGAAGTCACCGATACCACTATCGAGAAGTATCTCATCGCGCAGAAGATAGAGCGCGCCAAAGAACTGCTGGTATACGGAGAACTATCCCTGAACGAAATAGCCGACAAGCTGAACTATTCGAGCGCAGCCTATCTCAGCTCCCAATTCAAGAGCGTCACCGGGTTGACACCCAGTTATTTCAAGAAGATAAAAGCAAACAAGCGCAAACCGCTTGACGAGGTATAGGCGTAATCTTGTAAATCATATCCCGAATTTTACAATTCCCAAGCAACTTCCCTGCCGTATCTTTGTTCCATATAAAAGTTTGGAACGTGAGATAAATAAGTTCCCAACCCGTGGTACCGGAAATACCAACGGTTGGTACCGGCAGTTTCAAGCGTTGGTACTGAAGATTCCAACCGTTGGTATCAGGCGTACCAACCGTTGGTATTTCCGGTTTCAGCCGTTGGTACTGAAAGTTCCATATCAAGAGCTAACAATTTAGATACAACATTATGGCAAACAAAAGCATTGTTCAAGAAACTTTCCCCGTATTGGGAATGAGTTGCGCCTCATGCTCGGCAAGAGTGGAGAAGACGTTAAACCATCAGTCCGGCGTCCAAAAAGCGACCGTAAACTACGCTTCGGCAATGGCGACCGTGGAATATGACACCCGGGATTGCTCTCCCGAAGCCCTGCAACAGGCAGTGCAGAATGCCGGATACGACTTGCTGATAAAACAGGATGAGGATACGCCGGATGAGTTGGAGCAGGCGCACGACAAAAAATATCGCGCGCTGAAATTCCGTACCACATGGGCCATCGTCTTGTCCGTACCCATTATGGTTATCGGCATGTTCTTTATGGACATGCCGTACGCCAATCTCATTATGTGGCTGCTCTCCACTCCCGTCGTATTCTGGTTGGGAAGAAGTTTCTTTACCAGCGCATGGAAGCAACTGAAACATGGCACGGCCAATATGGATACGTTGGTAGCCAACAGTACCGGGATTGCTTACCTTTTCAGCCTGTTCAACATGCTGTTCCCCGGGTTTTGGCTGGAAAGGGGTATTCATCCGCACGTCTATTTCGAAGCGGCGAGTGTCATCATCGCCTTTATCCTGCTGGGACGGCTGCTGGAAGAAAAGGCAAAAGGAAACACTTCCTCCGCCATCAAGAAACTTATGGGACTACAACCCAAGACGGTAACCGTCATTGACGGTTCCTCGTCGGAGAAGGTTGTCCCGATTGGACAGATTCGTCCGGGAGACATTATTTTAGTGAAACCGGGAGAACGGATCGCCGTAGATGGCACCGTCACGGAAGGCAGCTCTTATGTGGACGAAAGCATGTTGAGCGGTGAGCCGGTGGCGGTAGCCAAACAAAAGGATGCAAAAGTCTTTGCCGGCACTATCAATCAGAAAGGAAGTTTCCGGTTCAGCGCGGAGAAAGTAGGGACAGATACGCTGTTGGCAAAAATCACCCACATGGTGCAGGACGCGCAAGGCAGTAAAGCCCCCGTCCAGCAATTGGTAGATAAGATTGCGGGTATCTTCGTACCGGTTATTATCGGCATTGCCGTGCTCTCCTTCATCGCATGGATGTTGCTGGACGGACAGAGCGGATTCACACACGGACTGCTAGCATTGGTTACGGTACTCATCATCGCCTGCCCATGCGCCCTGGGACTTGCCACACCTACCGCCATCATGGTAGGCATCGGCAAAGGCGCGGAACGGGGCATTCTGATAAAAGACGCCGAAAGTCTGGAAACCGCCAAGAAGATTGATACGGTGGTACTGGACAAAACCGGAACCGTAACCGAAGGGAAGCCGGTAGTCGGCGATTTGATTTGGGAAACGCAGACGGCGGAGACCGGAAACATCTTTTACAGCCTGGAAAAGTTATCGGAACATCCGCTTGCCGAAGCGGTAGTCCGCCACTTACAAGATGCCCGAAGCGTAAGCATCGATAATTTTGAAAGCATCACCGGCAGGGGCGTAAAAGGCGAGTCGAACGGAAAAGCCTATTATGCCGGCAACCGGAAACTGCTGGAAGAGAACCGGATTGCTGTCAGCCGGTCGCTAAGCGACGAGGCCGCCCGTCTGACAACGGACGCGCAGACCGTTATCTGGTTTGCCGACAGCGAAAACGCGCTTGCCATAGCCGGAATTACAGACCAAATCAAACCGACCTCCATACAGGCCGTCAGCGAATTGCAAGCCGCCGGCATCGAAGTCTGCATGCTGACGGGCGACAACGAAGCCACCGCACGGGAGATTGCACGCAAAGCGGGTATTCTTCATTATAAAGCGGGAGTATTGCCGCAGGATAAGGCCGCCTTTATCAGTGACCTGCAGAAAAACGGCAGGAAAGTGGCAATGGTAGGCGACGGCATCAACGACAGCGCAGCCCTGGCGCAAGCGGATTTAAGCATCGCCATGGGCGGCGGCAGCGACATCGCCATGGATGTAGCCAAGATGACCATCATCTCTTCCGACCTCACAAAGATACCGGAAGCGTTGAAGCTCTCCAGACTGACCGTGCGCACCATTCGTCAGAACCTGTTTTGGGCGTTCATTTATAATATAATAGGTGTACCCGTCGCAGCCGGCGTACTCTACCCCGTCAACGGCTTCCTGCTGAATCCCATGATAGCCGGCGCGGCCATGGCGTTCAGCAGCGTCAGCGTGGTAACCAACAGCTTGCGGCTGAAAAGGAAAAAGATAGAGAGTGCCGAAAGCCCTGCCATCGACCCGGCAGGACAACCGGACAATAAAGTAGAACCATCAACAGAAAAAATCATGAGAAAAGAATTTAAAGTGGAAGGCATGATGTGCAACCATTGCCGCATGCATGTGGAAAAAGCATTGAACAGCATGGAAGGCGTACACGCCACCGTAACCCTCAATCCGCCGGTGGCGACCGTGGAATTCCCGGAAGGCGAAAAGACACTCGACGAGCTGCAGGCCGCAGTAACCGCAAAAGCCGGTGACTATACGCTGAAAGAATAACTGAAAATTGTTTATAGCGATTGGCATTATTTTCCTATCTTTGCCGCTAAGCGAAATAAATTAATAAACTATGGCAACATACAAAAGAATCTTATTGAAACTCAGCGGCGAGAGCCTGATGGGAGAAAAGCAATACGGTATCGACGAGAAACGTCTGGCCGAATATGCAGCGCAGATTAAGGAAATCCATGAATTGGGCATACAAATCGGCATCGTTATCGGCGGCGGCAACATCTTCCGCGGGCTGAGCGGCGCCAACAAAGGTTTCGACCGTGTAAAAGGCGACCAAATGGGTATGCTGGCAACCGTTATCAACAGCCTTGCGCTAAGCTCGGCACTGGTAGCGGCAGGCGTAAAAGCCCGTGTGCTGACAGCCGTCCGCATGGAACCTATCGGTGAATTCTACAACAAATGGAAAGCTATCGAGTGCATGGAAGCGGGCGAAGTGGTTATCATGTCTGCCGGAACGGGTAATCCGTTCTTCACGACAGACACCGGTTCCAGCCTCCGCGGTATCGAAATAGAAGCGGACGTCATGTTGAAAGGGACACGCGTCGACGGCATCTACACCGCCGATCCGGAAAAAGACCCTACGGCTACGAAGTTCCACGATATCACTTACGACGAAGTGCTGAAACGCGGCCTGAAAGTCATGGACCTTACGGCTACCTGCATGTGTAAGGAAAACAACCTGCCCATCATCGTCTTCGATATGGACACCGTAGGCAATCTGAAAAAAGTAATGCAAGGCGAAGAAATAGGAACGCTGGTACATAACTGATATCCATCCGCACCCATCCGCCGGTTTACATGACAGATACGGATTCAGATTTACACAGGTTATCCGAATAAAATAATCTGTGTAAATCTGTGTAATCTGTCGTGAAACAATTATATTTGCAAAGTTTCAAATTAAAAGCTACTTCAAACAATAGAAATATGAAAGACGTAAAAGACATCTTAGACGAAGCACAAGAGAAAATGGATATGGCTGTAATGTACCTGGAAGAATCATTAGCCCATATCCGTGCCGGAAAAGCCGACGTTCGTTTGCTGGACGGAATCCGTGTCGATTCTTACGGAAGCATGGTGCCCATCAACAACGTAGCAGCCGTAACCACCCCGGATGCCCGCAGTATCGCTATCAAGCCGTGGGACAAGAGCATGTTCCGTGTCATTGAGAAAGCAATCATCGACTCCGACCTCGGCATCATGCCCGAAAACAACGGCGAAATCATCCGCATCGGTATTCCTCCGTTGACAGAGGAACGCCGTAAACAACTTGCCAAACAGTGTAAGAACGAAAGCGAAACCGCCAAAGTAAGTGTACGTAACGCACGCCGCGACGCTATCGACGCCTTTAAGAAATCTGTGAAAGAAGGATTGGCGGAAGACGCCCAAAAAGGCGGCGAGGAAAAGCTGCAAAAGATTCACGACAAGTATATCAAGCAGATTGACGATATGCTGGCGGCGAAGGACAAAGAGATTATGACAGTATAAATATAGTTGAAAGTTGAAAGTTGAGAGTTGAGAGTTACCGTGCGGCATGACCGTTCCAACGACTCCCGGCACTCAACTTTCAGCTTTCGGCTCTCAACTTTCAACTATTTTGAGGGGACTGGTAATTAAAAATACAGGGAGTTGGTATCTGGTAAAGACCGACGAAGGAACATACGTTGAATGTAAAATCAAAGGTAACTTCCGTCTGAAAGGTATCCGTAGCACCAATCCGGTGGCGGTAGGCGACTACGTGCAAATCATATTGAACCAGGAAGGCACGGCTTTCATCAATGAAATCGAAGACCGGAAGAATTACATCATCCGACGTTCGTCCAACTTGTCCAAACAATCTCATATCCTTGCCGCCAACCTCGACCAGTGCATGCTGGTGGTAACAGTGAATTATCCGGAAACCTCCACTACATTCATCGACCGCTTTTTGGCATCAGCCGAGGCATACCGAGTACCCGTCAATATCATATTCAATAAGACAGACGCTTACGATGAAGACGAGCTTCGCTATCTGGACGGGCTTATCAATCTTTACACCACTATCGGTTACCCTTGTTTCAAGGTGTCCGCCAAAACCGGTGAAGGCGTCGACACCATAAAAGAAGAGCTTAAAGGGAGAATAACTCTCTTCTCCGGACATTCCGGAGTAGGCAAATCCACCCTTATCAATGCTATCCTGCCTGAACTGGATATCAAGACCGGCGCTATCTCCACCTACCACAACAAAGGTATGCACACCACCACTTTCTCCGAAATGTTTCCCGTGCCGGGTGACGGCTACATCATCGACACACCGGGCATCAAAGGTTTTGGAACATTCGACATGGAAGAAGAAGAAATAGGACATTACTTTCCGGAAATATTCAAAGTTTCCGCCGGCTGCCGCTATAACAACTGTACCCACCGCCATGAACCGGGTTGCGCCGTACGCGAAGCGGTAGAGCAACATTACATCAGCGAATCCCGCTATGCCTCTTACCTGAACATGCTGGAAGATAAGGAAGAAGGTAAATACAGGGCAGCGTATTAATAAAACGGTAAAGTGGCAGTCTTGCCCCTACCGCTCTACCGCTTTATTGCCTTATCACTTTTATTAACTTTTCTTGTTTTAAACTTTTTCGTACCTTTTCCGTCCAAATCTACGGCTAAATATACTACTAATACTACGATATGAATAAAAAAGTAAAATGGGGCATCATCCTATTCATTGGTGCCGGACTGATAGGCGGAGGTATTTATTCTCAACTTCCCAAGACAAACGAGGAATTGGCGGCTGCCGATAAAGTAATGACCGGTAAGCGTGGAGGCAAAAAGATTCTGAACGTAAACGCCAAAATAATAAAACCGCAACTGCTAAAAGACGAAATACAAATCAGCGGCAGTTTGCTGCCCGATGAAGAAGTAGACCTTTCATTCGAGACATCCGGCAAGATTATCGAAATCAACTTTGAAGAAGGCAGTTTCGTGAAGAAAGGGCAATTGCTCGCTAAAGTGAACGATCGTCCTCTTCAGGCGCAATTGCAAAGGCTGGTATCGCAGTTGAAGCTGGCGGAAGACCGCGTATTCCGTCAAAATGCCTTGCTGGAAAGAGATGCGGTCAGTAAGGAAGCGTACGAGCAGGTAAAGACCGAACTGGCGACCTTGAATGCCGACATCGACCTGATAGAGTCCAATATTGCACAAACAGAGCTTCGCGCTCCCTTTGACGGAGTTATCGGCCTGCGGCAGGTCAGCGTAGGAACATACGCTTCTCCCTCTACCATTGTAGCCAAACTCACCAAGCTCTCCCCCTTGAAAGTAGAGTTCGCAGTACCCGAACGATATGCCAATGACGTAAAAATCGGCGCAGGGCTGGACTTTACGCTCGAAGGAAAGCTGAACGCTTTCCATGCCACTGTTTACGCACGCGAATCAAAGATAGACCCCACGACCCATACACTGACCATCCGTGCGCTCTATCCCAACGCCAACAGCGCCGTACTGCCGGGACGCTACGCCAGTATCAAACTGAATAAGGACGAAATACAGAATGCGCTTGCCGTACCCTCCGAAGCCATCGTACCGGAAATGGGTAAGGATAAGATTTTCCTCTATAAGTCAGGAAAAGCACAGCCGACAGAGATTACCACCGGTATCCGGACGGAAGCCGAAGTGCAAGTATTGCAAGGTCTGAACGTAGGCGATACAATCATCACTTCAGGAACCCTGCAACTCCGCACAGGATTACCCGTGACATTAGACAACATTAACTAAGTATAAAGTATCAAGAATAAAATATGAGCTATGGCAGGTTTATGCCGGAAGCAGTAATTCATAATTCGTACCTTATACTTCATATTCATACCTTATACTTCTTATCATGAATATATCTGAATTAAGCATACGGAGACCGGTACTCTCCACCGTATTGACACTGATTATCCTGCTTTTCGGTTTCATCGGGTACAACTACCTCGGTGTCCGCGAGTATCCGTCAGTGGATAATCCTATTATCTCCGTATCCTGTTCCTATCCCGGAGCAAACGCCGACGTTATCGAAAATCAGATTACAGAACCGCTGGAGCAGAATATCAACGGTATTCCGGGGATCCGTTCCCTCTCCAGCGTCAGCCAGCAGGGTTCATCACGTATTACGGTAGAGTTCGAGCTTTCCGTCGACTTGGAAACGGCCGCCAATGACGTACGTGACAAAGTTTCGCGCGCCCAGCGTTATTTACCCCGCGACTGCGACCCGCCAACCGTATCCAAAGCCGACGCGGATGCTACTCCTATCCTCATGGTGGCTTTGCAAAGCGACAAGCGTTCGTTGCTGGAACTTAGCGAGATAGCAGACCTCACGGTCAAAGAACAGTTACAAACCATTTCCGATGTAAGCAGCGTAAGCATTTGGGGAGAGAAACGTTATTCCATGCGTTTGTGGCTCGACCCCATTAAGATGTCCGGTTACGGTATCACTCCTATCGACGTAAAGAATGCGGTAGACAATGAGAATGTGGAACTTCCTTCGGGCAGTATCGAAGGAAATACCATCGAACTGACGATTCGCACGCTCGGCCTGATGCATACGGCAGAGGAATTCAATAACCTCATCCTGAAAGAAGACGGCAACCGTATCGTCCGGTTCAGCGACATAGGCCGCGCCGAACTTGGCCCGGCAGACATCAAAAGTTATATGAAGATGAACGGTGTGCCTATGGTGGGTATCGTAGTGATTCCGCAACCGGGCGCCAATCATATCCAGATTGCCGACGCCGTGTACGAACGTATGGAGAAGATGCAGAAAGACCTGCCGGAAGATGTGCATTACTCGTACGGTTTCGATAATACCAAATTCATCCGTGCCTCCATCAATGAAGTAAAGCAGACGGTGTACGAAGCGTTCATCCTCGTAATCATCATCATCTTCCTGTTCCTGCGCGACTGGCGTGTGACCCTCGTTCCCTGTATCGTAATTCCCGTCTCATTGATCGGAGCTTTCTTTGTGATGTACCTGGCAGGATTTTCCATCAACGTACTCTCCATGCTGGCCATTGTGCTTGCCGTGGGACTTGTGGTGGACGATGCCATTGTTATGACGGAGAATATCTATGTCCGTATTGAAAAGGGAATGCCCCCGAAAGAGGCAGGTATCGAAGGAGCCAAAGAAATCTTCTTTGCCGTAATCTCCACCACCATTACGCTGGTAGCGGTGTTTTTCCCTATCGTATTTATGGACGGTACGACAGGACGTCTGTTCCGTGAATTCAGTATCGTAGTATCCGGTTCGGTTATCATCTCCTCTTTTGCCGCGTTGACTTTTACACCGATGTTGGCTACCAAACTGTTGATAAAAAGAGAAAAGCAAAGCTGGTTCTATCGTAAAACCGAACCTTTCTTCGAAGGGATGAACAACGTTTACAGCCGCTCTTTGGCCGCTTTCCTGCGGAAACGCTGGATTGCACTGCCGTTTACGGCGTTAACCATTATCATTATCGGTTTTCTTTGGAACTATATCCCCGCGGAAATGTCACCGCTGGAAGACCGTTCGCAAATCAGCATCAATACGCGTGGTGCCGAAGGCGTCACCTACGAATATATCCGTGACTACACAGAAGATATCAACCAGCTGGTCGATTCTATCGTGCCCGATGCGGAAGCGGTGACCGCCCGTGTATCCAGCGGTAGCGGTAACGTGCGCATTACTTTGAAAGACATGCAGGACCGTGACTATACGCAAATGGAAGTAGCGGAAAAGCTATCGAAAGCGGTACAGAAAAAAACGATGGCCCGTTCTTTCGTGCAGCAGTCTTCCTCGTTCGGCGGACGACGCGGCGGCATGCCCGTACAGTACGTACTGCAAGCTACCAACATTGAGAAATTGCAAGAGGTACTTCCCAAGTTCATGGCGAAAGTATACGAGAATCCGGTGTTCCAAATGGCGGATGTGGACTTGAAGTTCAGTAAACCAGAAGCCCGTATCAACATCAATCGTGACAAAGCAAGTATCATGGGAGTCAGCACCCGTAACATTGCCCAAACACTGCAATACGGTTTAAGCGGCCAGCGCATGGGTTACTTCTATATGAACGGCAAGCAATACGAGATATTGGGAGAAATCAACCGTCAACAGCGTAACAAGCCTGCCGACCTGAAAGGCATTTATATCCGTAGCGACAAGGGGGATATGGTACAGCTCGACAACCTTATAGAACTGACAAACGGCATCGCTCCGCCTAAGTTGTATCGCTACAACCGTTTCGTATCCGCCACTATCTCCGCCGGGCTTGCCGATGGCAAGACTATCGGACAAGGTTTGGACGAAATGGACAAGATAGCTAAAGAAACATTGGACGACACTTTCCGCACCGCCCTCACCGGTGACTCAAAAGAGTACCGTGAGAGCTCTTCCAGTCTGATGTTCGCTTTCATTCTGGCAATCCTGCTTATCTACCTGATTCTGGCCGCCCAGTTCGAAAGTTTCAAAGACCCGCTGATTATCATGCTGACGGTGCCCCTTGCCATTGCCGGCGCACTGATATTCATGTATTTCGGAGACATCACAATGAATATATTCAGCCAAATCGGTATCATCATGCTGATTGGTCTGGTGGCAAAGAACGGTATCCTTATCGTAGAGTTCGCCAATCAGAAGCAGGAAACCGGCGAGGACAAGATGCAAGCCATCAAAGATGCCGCTCTGCAACGCCTACGCCCCATCTTGATGACAAGCGCCTCTACCGTACTGGGACTGATACCGTTGGCATTCGCCACAGGTGAAGGATGTAACCAACGTATCGCCATGGGTACGGCCGTAGTAGGCGGTATGCTTGTGTCCACACTGCTCACGATGTATATCGTCCCCGCTATTTATAGTTATGTATCTACCAACCGAAGTAAACTAAAGAACGAATGAAACGTACGATTTTATCTTTCTTAATCATTCTGTGCGCCACGCTTGCCGTTCAGGCACAGCCCGCGCCTATCTATACCCTGAAGTCTTGTCTGGAACAGGGGCTGTTGAACAACTATTCCCTGCGTATCACCCGTAACGAACAGCAAGTAAGCAAGAACAACGCCACCCTTGCCAATGCCGGCTACCTGCCTACCCTGGACTTATCTGCCGGTTATAAAGGTACTTTGGATAATACCGAAACAAAGCTGCGCGCCACCGGTGAAACAACCAAAGAGAACGGTGTGTTCGACCAGACCGTCGATGCCGGCATTAACCTGAGCTGGACTATCTTCGACGGCTTCAATATCACCGCCAACTACCAGAAACTGAAAGAGCTGGAACGACAAGGCGAAACCAATACCCGTATCGCCATCGAAGATTTGATAGCCAATATTGCAGCCGAATATTACAATTATGTACAGCACACAATCCGCCTGAAGAACTTCCGCTATGCCGTATCGCTCTCCAAAGAACGTCTGCGTATCGTAGAGGAGCGTTATCATATCGGAAACTTCTCCCGCCTGGACTACCAGCAGGCTAAAGTAGACTTCAATGCCGACAGTGCGCAATACATGAAACAACAGGAGTTATTGCATACCTCACGCATCCAGCTGAACGAATTAATGGCACACGAAGATGTAGACCGCCCTTTCATCGTTGAAGACAGCCTCATCAATGTCAGCGCCAAACTGAATTTCGAGGAACTTTGGAACGCCACTCTCCAAGCCAATGCATCTTTACTGAAAGCTGAACAGAACAATACTTTGGCACGACTGGATTATAAAAAAGCCAGTTCCCGCGACTACCCGTACGTGAAGATGAATGGCGGCTACGGCTATACCCTCAACAAATATGATATTTCCGCCAACAGCCGTCGTAGCAACCTCGGACTGAACGTAGGCGTCACCGTAGGCTTCAATCTCTTTGACGGCAACCGTCGCCGCGAACTCCGGAATGCACGTATCGCAGTGCAAAACGCCCGTCTGGAACGGGAACAGTTGGAACAAGCCTTGCGCGCCGACCTGAGTAACCTGTGGCAAGCCTATCAGAACAACCTCCAAATGCTGAACCTGGAACGTCAGAACCTTGTTGCAGCCAAAGAAAACCATGAGATTGCCATGGAACGATATATGCTCGGTAACCTCTCCGGTATTGAAATGCGTGAAGCGCAAAAGAGCCTGCTGGATGCCGAAGAACGTATCTTATCGGCGGAATATGACACCAAACTATGCGAAATATCCTTGCTGCAAATCAGTGGAAGAGTGGAACAATATTTAGAGTAAATACATAAATCACAATATTTACTCTCTTAAAAACAAATATTACTATTCTCTCTTTAGAGTTTTCCCTACTTTTGTTCGCAAAGAAACTCAAAACTTCAATAGTATGAAACGAACATTTCTCTTCTGCGCATTGCTCGCCCTTCTCACCGGAGCCAATGCGCAGGAAACAACCGATTACAAGGAAAAACATCCCTACAAGGATTGGGTGAAGATAGCTCCCAAACTGGATGACGCTTTCTTCACCACTCCCGAAGCCATTCGCATTGCCGACAATGTACTGCTCTACCAACAAACGACCGGCGGCTGGCCCAAGAACATCTATATGCCCGCCGAACTGACGGCCGATGAGTATAAGAAAGCCCTCGCCGCGAAAGATAACGTCAACCAGAGTACCATCGACAATAATGCCACGAGTACGGAAATCCGTTACCTTTCCCGGGTTTATCTGGCCACCGATATAGAGAAATACAAAGAGGCCGCTTTAGAAGGTATACGTTACATACTGAAAGCGCAATACCCCAACGGCGGTTGGCCTCAATTCTGGCCGCGTCCCAAAGGCTATTATACCCACATCACCTACAACGACAACGCAATGGTAAACGTCATGAACCTGCTACGTGATGTTTACAACAAGAAAGCCCCGTACACCTATGTACCGGATACTCTTTGCCAACGCGCCCGTGCCGCATTCGACAAAGGTGTGGAGTGTATCCTTAATACTCAGGTGAAGCAAAACGGCAAACTGACAGTGTGGTGCGCCCAGCATGACGAACACACCCTCGCCCCCGCCAAGGCCCGTGCCTACGAACTTCCCTCACTCAGCGGGGCCGAATCGGACAACATCGTCCTACTGTTGATGTCCATCCCCGATCCGTCACCCGAAATCATCGCTTCCGTGGAAGCAGCCATCGCATGGTTCAAGGCAAACAAGATAACAGGTATCATGCGTGAGAATTTCACTAATAGCGAAGGCCAAAAAGACTACCGGATGATTCCATGCCCGCAGGACGATTATCCTTGTCCCGTACTTTGGGCGCGTTTCTACACTCTCGAAGACAACCGTCCTTTCTTCTGCGACCGAGACGGCGTGAAGAAGTACGATATCTCCGAGATAGGCTATGAACGCCGTAATGGATACAGCTGGTACAACAATGCCGGACTGAAAGTGCTGAAAAAGTACGAGCAGTGGAAAAAGCGGATAGGTAATTAAGCATACCTATCCCAACACCCATTTCGTATTCTTCCCGAAACAGCGATAAGCCATCGCTACCAGAAACCAGGATACACAGAATGCCACCACTGCCGCACAAGGTATCTGCAAAGGAATGGGAATATGGATAGCGCGCATCAGTACCACACTCGGTCCGGTAAAGAAATAATGTATCATATACACACCGAAACCGCAAAGAGTCAGATTGGCCAGCGCTCGTCTGACTCTTTCCGATTTAATATTTGCCCGTTTACACAGTACGAATACGGGAACAGTCATCATGACTACATTCAGCGAGCAATATGTAAAGTACAATTCCAGCATTTCATCCGTGAAGTCCGGTAACGAAGTCATGTGACAAAACCCCAGGAAGGTCACCGCATACCCCGCTACAAACATCGGTATACCGATAAATGCCAGTTGTCTTCCGCTCCAATCATGGTTACGCAAATAATGCCCCAGCAACAGGTAACCGTTGAAACCGGCAAAGTAGTACAACATTCCGAACGCATTCCACGAACAACCGCCCCAAAGATATTCCGATACGTACTCATTATAATAAGGTAGTAATAAAGTCACTCCCCACGCCGCAAGAAACCAGAGTTTGGCACGTTCCGACGCCTTTTCCACCCATGCCGAGAATATCGGCAAATATAAGTAAAGGCCGATCAGCAAGTATATGTACCACATATGTACGGCAAGCAGCGAGAAATTAAGGGGTATTTGAGCGATATATCCCATGCTCACTGCAAAAGATTGGCGCATGACATCCTCGCCCGAGTAAGGGAAGAAATCAAGAATGACTTCCGGGTTCAGCCCTAACAGTCCCGTTATCCAAGGAAAGAAATTATATATCAGCGACCAGATAATAAACGGGAAGAATACGCGGGGAATACGTTTCTTATAAAATACGGATGCTTCTCCACGTACCGGCAACAGCAACGCGCCGGTAATCATTACGAATAGCGGTACGCAGGGGCGAAGCACCGCGCCATAGGCGGCTCCCCAAAACTTAATGCTTTCGATGTCGGGCGACGTACCCGGAAAGAAATTGAAAGGGTCTGCGCTGTGGCAGCAAACTACGGTAAACATAGCTACCAATCGGGCTACATCGAGCCATACAATGTGTTGTCCTGCTTTGGATTGTGTAAGTGTTTGTTCCATGTTATCAGATATTTGTGTTTGAAAGCGTAAAGATAGAAAATGTACCAAAATACAGCAGCCTTTTTCCATATATATTTTTGACAGGAAACTCATCAAACACAAACAGAGCCGCTGAAGTTTCCCTCGGCGGCTCTGTCTTTATTTAATCTTGCGGCACTTATTTACTGCAATTCCAGGGTTTCAGTTGTTTAAAGAAGTCATTACCCTTATCATCCACCAGGATAAATGCGGGGAAATCTTCCACTTCAATCTTCCAGATAGCCTCCATACCGATTTCGGGATATTCCACACACTCGATACTCTTGATATTATTCTGTGCCAAGATGGCGGCAGGACCGCCGATAGAACCGAGATAGAAGCCGCCATACTTCTTGCAGGCATCCGTAACCTGCTGGCTACGATTACCTTTGGCAAGCATAATCATACTTCCGCCATGGCTTTGGAAAAGGTCCACATACGGGTCCATACGTCCGGCAGTTGTCGGCCCCATTGAACCACACGCCATTCCCTGCGGAGTTTTGGCAGGACCGGCATAGTAGATAGGATGGTCTTTGATGTATTGCGGCAAATCTTCACCGCGATCCAAACGTTCTTTCAACTTGGCATGAGCGATGTCACGACCTACGATGATAGTACCGTTCAGAGACAGACGGGTAGAAACCGGATACTTGGTCAGCTCCTTCAGGATATTTTCCATCGGTTGGTTCAAATCGATCTTCACTACATCACCCTCACCAGCTTTACGGAGTTCGGCAGGAATCAGCTCACCCGGATTGCTGTCGAGTTTTTCAATCCAAATACCCTCTTTGTTGATTTTACATTTAATGTTACGGTCGGCAGAACAGGACACGCCCAGACCTACCGGACAGGAAGCACCGTGACGCGGTAAACGAATGATACGTACATCATGAGCCAGATATTTACCGCCGAACTGTGCGCCAAGACCAATCTTGTGAGCTTCCGCCAATACCTGTTTCTCCAATTCCACATCACGGAAAGCACGACCGAACTCATTGCCGGCGGTAGGCAGGTTATCGTAGAAGTGAGTGGAAGCCAACTTCACCGTCAGCAAGTTCTTCTCGGCAGAAGTACCACCGATAACGAATGCAATGTGATAGGGCGGACAAGCAGCCGTACCCAATGTCTTTATCTTTTCGATAAGGAACGGAACCAGCGTTTCAGGATTCAGGATAGCTTTCGTTTCTTGATAGAGATATGTTTTATTGGCAGAACCGCCACCCTTAGTAACGCAAAGAAACTCATACTCCATGCCTTCAGTAGCTTCAATATCAATCTGCGCCGGAAGATTGCACTTCGTATTCACTTCGTCGTACATATTGAGAGGGGCGTTCTGAGAATAACGCAGATTCTCTTCCGTATATGTTTTATAGACACCGAGCGAGAGGGCTTCTTCATCACAATAGCCCGTCCACACTTGTTGTCCTTTTTCACCGTGGATGATAGCCGTACCCGTATCCTGGCAGAAGGGCAGCACACCCTTAGAGGCAACTTCGGCATTACGCAGGAAAGTCAAAGCCACATACTTATCGTTGTCACTTGCTTCAGGGTCACTCAAAATCTTAGCAACTTGTTCGTTGTGCGAACGACGCAACATAAACGAAACGTCACGGAAAGCCGCATTAGCCATTGCGGTCAGACCCTCTTTTTCAATCTTCAGGATGGGTTTTCCTTCAAACTCGCTTACGGACACGTAGTCTTTTGTAAGCAGATAATACTCAGTTGTATCCTTACCCTTCTCGAACATGGGCTGATACTTGAACGGAGGTGTTGTTGCCATAATTACTTGTTCATTTAATATTTAAAAGTGATTCGTGACACAAAGGTAACAACTATTATTGAAATATTTCTTTAATTAGGGTGAAAACTTATAGGCACAACCATCTTGCCATTACTTAACGTACGTGTCGCATGCGCCCTATCAATTCATCGCCCAACGCCGTCTTTACTTCGATATGTTTCAACACGGCAGTTACAAACGGATTACTTTCAAAATCACCGCGCACTTGCTCAAAGTCAAGTTCTTTTTCAAGACGTGAGCCATCGGCTCCGAACCCGGTCATAGAAGCCAAAGAAAATTCTTTCTTGGCATCTTCATAGACCATACGGTCTAGACCGACAACAGACTCTTTCCACTTTTCTACGATGTGTATAATGTCTTCCGCCGTAATATTTTCGGGATTGATACCGTAAAATTCTTCCAGTTTGTCGTACGCCCATGTCCACTCGTAAGTGTAGTAGTTCTGATGCATCCGTTCAAATTCCGCATTGATGTTTTTCAATCGGTTGACCACCCCGGACTCAATGCCGTCTATTAATGCGTCAATTTCGCTTTTAGGAGCTATCAATCCGGAAATATCCACCCACTCCCCGCTACCGATAGAGGTATCGGGCTTAAGGCGGGTGCGTATCTCTTCATTACTTCTGAAATTGATACCTTCCAAACGCTTGATTACGGAATTACCAAGGAATTTGTGAATAGCGATTTCATAAAAGCGAATACCTTTTACCAATGCTGAATTGCGAATCTTGGCACTATGGAAAGAATAGATATCGGATAATTCACCCGAAGCATAACGCAGGTTCTTCAATGTCTCCCGCCCCTTGAACATCTTTTGTACAGTATACGGACTCAAAAGGTTGTAGTTAATGAAGTCCAGCTTATTGGTATCGGTACGCTGGTCACGCTTAGGCCATTTCTGGGCATCACGGATAGTACCTACGCTACGCAGATTGACACCCGGAACAAGATAGGTCGTATTGTTCTGCTCTATCAGATAAGAGAACGGCAAGTTGGAAGTATCGGAATGGTTGACGTGACGACCCATAACGAGAGAGAAAGCCCCCACCCTTGCAGGCCACAGAATATAAGAATCGGAAGTGGTCTTAGCGCCGCGTTCCAACGTTCCCTGGTGAATAGGGCCGAGCTTGTACATGTGATTACTCTGATTGGAACCGGAACCGGCATTCATAAAGGAGAACATACCGGCTATAAGCAAAGTGGATTTGTGGTGCGTCACCGTATAAGGTCCGGCAAAGATGGCACATGCTTCACCGTTTTCTCCCTGACAATTACTGAAGAACAAGGAATCCGAAGCAGAATAGTTATGCCCCAGTTTGCAAGCCTGCCCTACAAAACAACGGGTAAGCATAGCACCGTCGTCCACACGCGAACCGGATGATATAATAAAGTTATCGCAAATAACGCCGTGACCGATATGTACAGGAGCTATCTCATTACTGTTGACGCTTCCGTTGTACAGACGGCACGTACCGCAAATGTGGCAATAGTCACCGATACGCACATTCTTGATAGAACCGGTGTTGAGTATCATGACATGATTACCGATAGAACCGACAGTAGAAGCATGCTTATTGGAATAGAAATCTGTTATTTCCTTCATCCGTGCAATCAGCTCCGGACGATGGCGGTAAAGCGCCATGATATAAGCTTGATGAGCGGAAAGTTTATCACTGATAAGAACCTCACGGCCACCCGTTTCGTTCAGAACGGATACCTCTACACCATTACCAAATTTAGATAACCCGTCTACAAGAATGATATCCACATTCTCAATGAAAGTATCATGTCCGATTTCATAATTGGCAATGTAGTTCTGAATATTCTCAATGCAGCAGTTATCGCCCACCGTTACATTGTGAAGCGTTACATGCCGCAAACCGGAATGTTTCTTTATTCCACCCGGTAAGGTAAATTCCGAATGGAATATCCCCAAACGCACCTCGCCCGAGAAGCGGGTATGATGCACAAATTCCGTTGAAAACTCTTCAGCAACGGTTACCTTCCCCCAATCATCCGCCAGACACGACTGGCTCTTTAACCGGAGCACTTCGTCTTCGGTCAAGTTTCTGTAAGTCATAACACCTAAATTAAGAATGAAGAATTAAGAATGAAGAATCCGGCTGCGCCGTGTCGTGCAGACATCATTCCGCACGGTAATTCTTCACTCTTCATTCTTAACTCTTCATTAAATTAAACCTCTTCTTCTTCGTAGGTCTGATAAAGAAAATCGTTATAGGGGTACTTTTGCACGTGCAGTTCTTTTACACGCTGATAAACCACACTCTTCAATTCCTCTACATTGACTCGTTCACGGGCAGAGATAAAGAGACAGTTGTCTTCCATCTTTGCCATCCATGTCTTCATCAGTTCTTCGAGCGTTAAGTTTTCTTTGGTTCTGGGGGTAAGGTCGTCTTCCGCTTTCGCCACATAGGTGTAAGCGTCTATTTTATTAAATACAAGTATCATGGGTTTACCGGATGCACCGATGTCCGCCAATGTCTTGTTTACCACTTCTATCTGCTCTTCAAAGTCGGGATGTGAAATATCTACGATGTGCAGCAACAAATCGGCTTCGCGCACTTCGTCCAAAGTAGATTTAAAAGAATCTACCAAGTCGGTCGGCAATTTACGGATAAAACCAACCGTATCTGACAAAAGGAACGGCAGGTTCTCGATGATAACTTTACGTACCGTAGTATCCAACGTAGCAAAGAGCTTATTCTCCGCAAATACTTCGCTCTTGGAAAGCAACGTCATCAAAGTAGATTTGCCTACATTGGTATATCCTACCAATGCTACACGAATAAGACGACCGCGATTCTTACGCTGGGTTGCCTTTTGCTTATCAATCTCCGCCAAACGTTCTTTCAGTAATGACATGCGGTTTAAGATGATACGACGGTCCATCTCCAACTGTGTTTCACCCGGACCGCGCAAACCTACGGAACCTTTACCGCCACCCGCACCTGAACCACCTCCCTGACGTTCCAAGTGAGTCCACAAACGTTGCAGACGGGGAAGCATGTATTTATACTGCGCCAGTTCAACCTGAGTTTTCGCATTGGCAGTCTGTGCACGCATGGCAAAAATGTCGAGAATGAGTGAGGTACGGTCTAATATCTTTATTTTCAACTCAGCCTCAATATTACGTATCTGCTTTGCCGAGAGCTCATCATCGAAAATCACCATACCGATTTCACGTTCGGCTTCTTCTTCGTTACGGATATATTCTTTTATTTCTTCCAGCTTACCCTTTCCGACATATGTCACAGAGTTTGCCTGGTCTAACTTCTGAGTAAATCGTTTCACCACTTCCGCCCCGGCTGTCTCAGCCAAGAATGCCAGTTCATCGAGGTATTCGTTCGTCTTGCGCTCATCCTGAGTTTTCGTGATAAGACCTACCAATACTGCGGTTTCGACCTGTGCTTCGGAAATTACAAATTCTTTCATTCTATTTTATACCTTATTATATATGTATACCTTTATTATATGTGGCGGCAAATATAACAAAAAAAAAGAGGACAATGTTGCGTTGTCCTCCTTTTCGTATTCTCTAGTTTCAAAATTACTCATCTTCAGCAAAGCCTGTACGACGGAAACCCGCGATTTTATAGGTATCGTCTCCCTGCACATTTACAAAGAAAACAATACTATCCGCCGGCATTCCGCTCGGAGTAGTGGCCTCGCCTTCCAAAACCTTACCGTCTGTAATGCTCAGTGTTATCTTGGGCGCTCCCCAATTAGCTTCATTGACAGCAATAGACGTTTCTGCCATTTCGAACGTACGACCTGCATAGTTAGTAGTAACTTTCAATGCAGTATTCAGCAGATAGCCTTCTTTCAACCACATCTCGGTAGGAACATTAGCGGCAGTATTATAGGTGTTCAATTCCACCGTACCGCCCAATACATCTTCCCATTCTCCTTGAGCATTTTTCTGCTCCCATGTTACATACCATGTTCCTGCCATCTTTTCTACGGCAGTACCGCCCGCTTCTACATCCGTTTCTTCGCAACCTGTCAGCGAGAAGGAAAGAACGGCAAACAATAACATCAAATATTTTTTCATATACGTATTCCTTTTATATTTATTCTACTGGTTTATCCAACACTATATTAAATAACATTCCCTGATATTCAATAGACCATTTCAATATGCCCGGATAAATATCATCAGCCGGAGTTACATCCGGATTATAAGTGATACCGGATAATTCATCATACATTCCACCAAAAGCAGAAGTTCCTCCTGATACGATAGTAAATGCAGGGTCAGTATTGCTCTTCATGCTGACATAAGCAGGCATAGCATACGCAGCACCGTATCCACGGCCTTGATCGTAGTAACCGCCCATCATATCCGAGATATGGAAAATACCCGGAGCAATCTTTTCAATGACAACAGAGAAATTACTTGAGAAAGGTTCCGGAGTATCCCACACATAATTACCACCGTCATCTGTCATATCTTCACCTTCATCGTTTGTTTGAGGCATTTGGCGATTAGAGTCCAAACTGGTAGAATACGTACCGGATATATCGGTAGTGATGGCAGGGTCATAAACGGCAACCATTCTTGTAATCTCACTGCTATACCCGTCTACGTTTGTAGCTGAATATGTAATGAAATATACACCGGCCTTGCTGACGTCTACTTTATCCGCACCGGTAGTTACAATCGTAGAAGTAATATCCTTGCCCTGCTCTTTAGCAATTACACCCGGCTCTACATAAGGGGTACCTAATTCAACCGTCATAATCTCGTCTCCGTTCATCTCAAAATCCACATAGTAAGTGATGAATGACGGGTCTTGTGTTGATTCATCGCAAGAAACCATCACAAGCGATAAACAAACAAATAAACTATATATTATCTTTTTCATATCTTTCTTTTATTATAAATATGTGATTGATACGCTTAATTCTTATCCCACCAAACAGGATCAGTCAACTTCATACCTGTAGGAGTATTTTTATTCAGCTGACTTGCACTATAAGAAGGATACAGACGCTTAATCATATTCTGACCGCCCAACGCATTAGTCATCGGAGCAATTAAATCACCGGCCTCATACCCTGAAATATCACCACTTGCCATATCGGCAGCCGATTTAGATGACAGTTTCGGACAATCCGTGCGACGAATTTCCGACCAAGCCTCCATATGATCCATATAGCAAAGAGCAACCCACTTTTGCATATAAATAAGTTTCAATTTAGCATCAGTAGTTGTAGCCGAAGCCCAACTAACAGTAGTAGTATATAATGCATCCGCTCCGGTCAAGCCACGTGCGGCGAAGTCGGCTTCGATACCGGCTTCATAAGCAGCTTTTGCTTTGGCATCATCATTGATGAAACGGATATATACCTCCGCTATCAAGAACTGAAGCTCACTTTGAGTAAAGAAATAGACCGGTTTTGTAGCATAATACTGCATACCGCTATAATCTTTATTAAATTTACTTCCTTTCAGATTATTCTTGACTCCCGGAATTTCACCCTCATACTTCTTGGTAGCTTTTGCTTCCTTAAAACTATAAGCCAAACGTTCGATATCATTTGTCTGACTCATATACGCAATGATAGGATATGAAGCACAATGATTGTTAGCCAGACTGATGTTATTCTGTCCATACCAAGGATTATACTTGGATGTTTCATTGGCATACACATCAAATTTCACATCACCGGAAAAGAATTGATTGGCAGTAACGAGAGATTTTACTTTTTCCGTATATCCGGCAACATCCACACCCGCATCAATAAATCGAAGATACATACGCAAACGAAGAGCATTGGCAAAACCAACCCATTGGGATACATTCTTATTGAGCAGCAAATCCGTACAAGTCATTGCAGACTCCCCAAGCTCTTTTTCAGCTTCTTCCATTTCTGCCAAAACACCTTCATATATGGCTTGGCCGCCATCCCATTTAGGCATTGGATTTTCACTACCCATCAAAGCTTCACTGTAAGGAGCCTGATCCATATTATCCACTAATAACTGGAAGCTGAATGCACGCAATACAGACACGGCAAAACGGTCGGCCGGAGTTACATCTTCACTTTCGCTAATAGTTTTCAAATCTTCCAAAGCACCTGCATATAATTGGGTATAAGCACGGTCTATAATCTGAGAAGAAGGATTTATATCATATTCAATCAATGCATCATATTGCTGAGCTTCCGGCATTTGCTCGTAGTACTGAGCAAAGAAACCGGCATAATTGTACATAGCATTACCTACCGTCCATGCAATAACATTTTCCGCAGCAGGAAGTATCATATCCGGTGTTACATCACTCGGTGCATCCGGATCCGTATTAATATCAAGGTTGCAGCTCGTAAACCCTATGAGCAACGAGGAAGCAAATATCATCAGTTTCTTTTTCATATTCGTTTCTGTTTTTTTAGAATTTAACCATTAAGTTAAAACCGAACTTACGGCTGCTCGGGTTGGCCGTCCATTCACCGTACTGTCCTTCAAGGTCATTACCGAATGAAGTCATTTCCGGGTCAATAAAGGTATTGTCTGACGGAGTCCATACAAAAAGGTTGCTTCCGTAAACAGACACCTTGATATCTTGGAACGGAGTCTTGGATAACCATCTCTTTGGCAAATCCCATCCTAAAGAGATATTGCGCAACTTAACAAATGATTTATCAATCAATTCATAGCTGCCCATCATATCTCCACCTGCATTCCAATAATCACAAATCTTAGCATAGCTCACCGGAGTGGTATTTTCCACGAAACTGCCATCGCTTAATTGATTAACCGAGTTAGGCACGATGAACGGGTTACGGTCGTTATAGGCAGTCTGGATAGCATTACCTGTAAAATAGTTGATTGCCTTTGTACGTGAATACATTTTACCACCCTGACGAATATCGAAATCTACACCTAAAGTAATACCTTTGTATTGCAACATGGTAGATACACCCATCTGATATTTATAGTTCATGGTACCTACAATAGCCATTTGGTCTGAAGCCACCGGCAGACCGGTAGAAGGATTCACTACAATATTACCATTATCATCAGTCATAGGAACTTCAGCTTTGTACGTACCCAAAGGTTCACCTACAATAGCATATAGTGTTGTACCACCGCTCAAACCGAAAATGGTAGCAAGGCCGCCCAATTCTTCCGGCAAACTGATTACCTTACTATTGTTTTTCGTAAAGTTCCAGGTCAATTCCCAAGTAAAGTCTTTAGTCTGAATAGGACGTCCGGTAACAAGCAACTCCCAACCTTGATTACGAATTTTACCCAAGTTGACGTTACGATATGTATAACCGCTGGCAGCATCCATATTCAAACTCATAATCTGATTGTCTGAATTACGGTTATAATATGCCGCATCTACTGACAATCGTCCATTAAAGAACGCTACATTTGCCCCGAATTCATATTCCGTAGTCATCTCCGGCTTCAATGCATTATTGCCAAGTATATTACCTTTGGTAAAAGCATTAGTACCATTCAGCGGAAACTTCACTTCACCCCAGCCACCGCTATCAGCCACGGCTTGACCATAAGAAGTCAATGTCATATAAGGATCGGCATCATTACCGGTCTTACCATAAGCCGCACGAATCTTACCGAATGTAAACCAGCTTTTCAAATCTTCATTAAACAATTCGCTGAATACAAAACTACCTGTAACACCCGGATAGAAGAAACCGCGTTTACCCTTAGGAAGAGTAGATGACCAGTCGTTACGCGCTGTGGCAGTCAAATAAACCATGCTTTTCCATGCCAAGTCCACTTGTGCAAACACCGCATTGGAACGACGGCGGGAGCTTAATTCCTCTGCAAGAGGAGTATTGGCCGAATTGCTCAAATGATACCAGGTAGGGATATCCAAACCTGTAACAGTCGATGTCATTGAAGAATATTTACGCTCATTGAAGTTACCACCGACTAAAGCATTGATATCAAAATCACTTACCGGCATGCTGAAAGTAACTAATACATCTTGATTCAGCTCACGACGACGTAACATTTCTTCCATTACCTTTCCGTTCTTTCCATTAAAGTTTCCCTGATCATCATTAGGAGTACCGGCAAATAAAGCTGCCAAATTAGGCTCACCATATTTTTGTTCGCTGTTCGTAGCGTCTAAACCGATGCGATAGGTAAACTTAAAATATTTCAAGAAATCGTAATCTACCTGGAACTTTCCATAAATCTTCTCTGACTTATAAGTATTCATATAAGTATCCAGAATATAATAGGGATTGGTTACACCATAAGGAGTATAATAGTATCCCGGACCATTGAATGGATCATTCAAATCCTTTTGACCAATAATGCTTATATCACGCGGAGTTTGGTACAGAGAGTTAATCATTGAAAGTCCCTGTCCGGTTGTAGCAAACTTATTACGCTGACTTGCATAATTTACAGAAGATGACAGGGTCAAATTTCCAATCTTATGTCCGCCACGGGCAGAGAAAGTATATTTGTCATACGTATCTGCCTTGCCCGGCAACATTCCATCATCACTTATTTGTGAAAATGACACATAGTAATTACTTTTTTCATTAGCATTATTGAATGAAAGGCTGTTTGAGTAACGGAAACCTGTATCAAAGAAATCTTTAATGTTATCTTTCATTGCCACATAAGGCTTTACTTTCTGCGAGTTATCATAGACATTACCCCAAACACGCATAGAACCGTCAAAACGAGGTCCCCAACTACCATTCTCCAATTCAGTATGTGTACCGCTCCAACCCATACCGAATTCATTCTGTAATTGCGGGTAACGTAAGATAGTAGAAGCCTGTAAGCCACCATTATATTCTATTCCCAAACCTTTCTTTTGCTGCTTACCAGTTTTTGTAGTGATCATGATAACACCATTAGCCGCACGGCTACCATAAAGTGCCGTTGCAGCAGCACCTTTCAATACTGTCATGCTCTCTACATCATCAGGATTAATAGCATTGGCACCATTACCAAAGTCATAGCTCGTATCAAGAGCATCACTGGTAGATGAACCGGCGGAAGAGTTACTCATCGGTACTCCATCAATAATATAAAGCGGCTGATTGGAACCTGACAAAGAACTAAAACCACGTACGACAACAGAATTAGACGCACCCGGATCCGATGAGTTACTTGATATCTGTACACCCGCAATTTTTCCGGATAAAGCAGACATCACATCTGAATTGCGAGTAGCTGTAATCTTGTCACTATTCACAGAGGTTGCAGAATATCCCAATGCTTTTTCTGAACGTTTAATACCCATTGCTGTCACAACGACCTCATCAAGCACTTCTGTATCAGACTTTAATACAACTCTCAAATTAGGCTTGATTGCAACTTCTTGTGCCTGCATACCTACGAACGAAACCTGCAAAGTCTTCGCAGAACTACAAGCTATGTAATGTATTACAAATTAAGTATTTACATATAGTCTATTTTTCATTGTACTTAGTAAGAGCTTTACAGAAAGTATCCTATTGTATATTAGCATTATTTTGAAACTACCAATATGCTACCAATATTCATTATATATCACTATTATTTAATGTATTATGTATGATAATATGGTTCGTTTTGTAGCTATTAGCATATACTAATTGTTTTTGAGAACCAATCTTTGTCAATAAAAGTATATCAATAATTAATATTGAGAGGAAAGAAGCTTAAAAGATTTTTTTAAGGGGAAAGAAGTTTTTATGTTAAAATAAAGTCATATATATAACTAAAAAAGTATTCTAGTCAATAGAAGATATCACAAAAAAAGAGAGATGCACCAATTGTCTTGGAAACATCTCTCTTGGGTTTAGCAGGAATATAATTATATTCCCATATTATTACTCTACTATTTGTAGTTAAATATACAATTTATTTCGTATATCGCCCTGCTTCAAACTGGTGTATTTACTTTATTTCAATAGCTGTATTGTAATCACTTTCACGATTTGGAATAATCCATTTCCAGAATGTTTCATCATAATTACCACTTTTGTCAAAACCGAAAGTTCCACTAACGAACTGACTGTAATTACCACCCTCAGCTATAGAAGGGCGGACTACGGGATCTCCCCAACGCTTACAGTCATACCAGCTGAAACCTTCACCCCATAATTCTAAACGGCGATACATTTTGATTTCTTTCAACAAATCTTCGCCCGTAGCCGTACAAGTATATTGTGGGTCACGACCACTGGCAAGATTCAATTCTTCCAGACTATTTTGCGCAGCAGTCGGATCTGTACTCAGATGATAATTAGCTTCTGCTTCGATTAATAACATTTCTGAAGCTCTAAAAATAGGTTGGCAACCAACAGCGGGTTGAGCCGTAGCTTGGAACTTCAAACTTGCATAAGCATAAGATTGAGTTGCAGCTGATGCAACGACTCCTTTAGCATATTGATTAGCTTTTACATAGGCCGTTTCATCTGTAAAAGCATTTATATCGTCATCATCTGTATAGATAACATCTGTAAAAGCTTTACCTGCTGGTAAGAATGTAGATTCTGTAAGAAACAAGCCTTTACGAATATCCGTATCTGGAAATGACTCTGCTAATTCGCGATTGATACACACATCAATTCCTTGTTGTGCATAATAACCATTACAGGTCATGAAAAGCTGCCAGCCAAAGTACCAAATTGTTTCAGACGCATCATTGTACACGCCCCAAATCCATTCGTTATTAGGCTCACAAAAACCTGTACGGTAAGAATTTACATCCATCAAGGCAAAGCCGTCACGTGCTAAAGAGGCATGTGATTTTGCCGTAGCATAATCCTCACGTGTCAAAGCTGCACGTGCATAAATGGCATGAGCTACTGGTGCGTCCGGGAAACTGACTGTGGAAGCAGCTTCGGAATACACATCATCGCGAGTCAGTCCAGAAGCGTCATATAGTCTGAGTGCTTCATCAAGGTCAGCATAAATTTGCTCATAAGTTTTTGCCAATGTAGCCAAAGCCATATCAGTTTCTCCACCAGCATTTGCAACTTCCTTTGTACGCAATACTATACCATCTGCCGCACCATTATTGCTACGTGCCCAAGGAAGACAATAAAACTCCGATAAACGGAAAAATGAATAAGCACGGAATGTTAGTGCTTCTGCCTTTAAAAAATCTTTCATTTCCTGTGTACCTTCCGCTTTATCAATTCTATCGATCACCGCATTAGCATTGCCAATAATCAAATAATAATAATACCAAGGATAAGAGTCATATATGGAACTACTATTTTGAGTCTGGCTTGATTCATTATTCATGATCGGTGACCATCCCGGAGACATATAAGGAAAGTTAAGATCCTGTCCTGCATATTCTCCATAAAGAACTTTCATTGTTCCTTCACCGTTAAACATCTGTCCGTAATAAGCATGTTGCTGTACCATTGTCCGGCAAATACCGTTAATAACAAGTTTGGCATTATCCGTTGTAGAGAAGATGGCATCTCCTTCTGCTGTTTGCGTAGAATCTGTTTGAAGCCAGCTGTCCGAACAAGAGGTAAGCCCCATAAGACAACCAAGGCCGAATATCATAACTTTTTTGAATGTATATTTCATAATTAGTTTCATTTTAGAAGTTTAAATTAAGACCAAGCGTAAATACACGTGCTGCAACGAACGTGTTGTCTTGAGAACCGCTAAAGCTATATTGAGGATTCATACCTTTACGTGCTGTAAAAGTAGCGGCATTCTCTATTGAGCCATAAACGTTCAAACCACTTAATCCCCATTTGGTAACTACTCTTTTAGGAAATGCGTAATTCAAGTTGATATTTTTGATGACAAAATAAGAAGCATCCGTCAACCAGCGTGAACTTGCACCATAAGAAGTAGATGCCAAACCTGAAAGGTCGAATTGAGGTGTACCGTTTGGATCCAAACGATTAGGAGCATCAGCCGTCATACCTTCCGGAACAGCTTGCCAACCATTCAATACATCCTTATGCAAAGCACTTGGCCCGTTAGTTGTCGTATACATCAACCCTTGATAGTTATAATCGTACACTTTTCCGCCTAAGGAATACGTACAAAGTACAGAAAGTGTAAGGTCTTTCCAACTTAAAGAAGTATTGATACTTCCATATACATCAGGTAATGCACTTCCTTGCCAAGCTTTTTCCGCATATGAGGTATTATACACATAGTTCTTATCATTAATAGTAACATAATTGCCACTAGCTTTTAGAGCACTTATAGTATTTTCACTCAGATTTGAATTCGCGGTATAAAGCGCACGTCCATTCATTTGGTCTACTCCAGCATAAGTATAAGTGTAGAATTCATAAATACTATGTCCTTCACTGTAATTCTGTGTTCCATGCAAAATATCTTTGCCGCCAGGTAGTTTGGTGATTTCATTATGAATAGTGGTCAAATTCAAACCAATATTCCACTTCCAATCTTTAGTTCGGATAGCATCTACATCCATAGCAACTTCAAGACCTGTATTACGCACACTACCTATATTAGCAAAATATTGTGACATACCGCTTGGCGTTTCGTCAGAAGTGGCATACCAATCTGTCGCACCAGCAGAAAGTGGATTATATACTGTGAAAAGCAAATCTTTAGATGTTTTGTTGAAGAAGTCTAAAGAAAAGTTGAAGCGGTTAAATAGACGACCTTCCAATGCAATATCCAATGAACCGGAAGTTTCCCATTTCAAATTCTTATTAGGAATCTGGATTTTATAGAAAGCACCGATACCTGCATTTACATCCGAATAGAAAAGCTCTTTATAAGCATAATAGTCAGCACCAGCATCATTACCTACCTCGCCATAAGATACACGGAACTTCAAGTTGTCTATCCACGTAAGATTTTTCATAAATTTCTCTTGAGAAATGATCCAGCTTGCACCTAAAGACCAGAAATTACCCCATGGTTCATAGAAACGTGAAGAACCATCACGACGGAATGAAGCATCTACAAAATATCTCTCAGCAAAATTATAGCGTGCACGAGAAAGGTAGCTTTCTGTTGTATATTCCTGTGTATAACCATCAATGCTTGTCATCTTGGCAAAATTACTCATTTCTGTGTTACCGCTGACTTTCATTTGTTCTTTCATCATAAAGTCATAGTTGTAGGAATGCTTGAAAGACTCATGTGCCAATAATACATCTATGTGATGTTGTTTGAAATCATGTCCCCAAGTTAATTCCTGTGTAAAGCGATATTCGCGAGTACGGGCATGCATTTTAGAAAGACGTCCATTATTGGCAGCTCCATCACCGCAATAAGGATTATTGAAAGCTTTCTCTGTGTTATTTACATTATAGAGGTCTCCTCTTACTGTTGCCGTAAAATCTTTCAAGAAAGAAACCGTACCATACACCTGACCTGATACAGCATTACGTTCTTTACGATTAATATCATTTTTTATTTCATAAATGATATTGCGTCCACTTAAGTATTTATAATTGTTTATATCGTAAGAATTTCCATTCTCGTCAGTAGCAATGCTTCCATCTTCATTATGGAGCATATAAGGATATACAGGAGCCATTTGCCCTGCTGTATAGAAAGGGTTTGCATAGTATTGGTCGTAGGCATTAGCTTGATAATTAGAACCAGACATAGTTCCACTTAAGCTAACCCCTGTTTTAAACCACTTAGTTGGCTGATAGTTTGCTTTTAAGCGAGCTGTAAAACGATCATAGTCAGAACCTATAATATAGCCTCTTTCGTTTAAGTAGCCAAAAGAAGAGAAAATATCATATTTGTCACCCATAGCATCTGCACTGGCAGTATATTCTTGGCGATATCCTGTACGTTCCAGAGCGTCCAACCAATCCAAGTCGTTATACCCAGGTTTTACATTTGCAATGAATTTTCCATTTTCATCGAACATCTCAGCACCACTCTTATCGAAAATAGGAGATTTAACGATGGTATTTACATTTTTAGAAGCCTCGAACGCTTGTTCTACAGGCATTCCGCCGTTTTTCTGATAATAACTTTGCATACCGGAACGCATAGCCTCCATCCATTGATTCACTCCCAGTTTCTCATATTCAGGAATACCACGGGTGTACATACCTTGTTTTACACCTATTCTAAAGTTCAACTTGTGGCTTTTTCCTTTCTTGGTAGTAATCATAATAACACCGTTAGCAGCTTTATTTCCATAAAGAGCGGCAGAAGATGCATCTTTCAACACAGAAATAGATTCTATATCTTGAGGATTAATATCATTTAGGCTTCCACCATAAGGGGAACCATCTACAACTATCAATGGGGCATTAGTTCCATTTACAGAGCCAAATCCACGAATACGAATTTCAGATTTATCGCTACCCGGTTCACCGTAAGAGTTATTCACCTGAATACCAGGAGCAGCACCTTCCAAAGTTCCCGTCACTTCTGTAACAGGACGCATCTCTAATTTTTTTGAGTCGATAGAAGCTACAGCACCTGTGATAGATTGACGGCTGGCTGTACCATAGGCAACTACCACTACTTCATCAAGCATCTCACTATCAGATTTTAACGTAACTTTTACATGTGGTTTAATTTCCACTTCTTGTGTCTGCATACCCACGAATGAAACCAACAGAGTTTTCGCAGAACTTGGTACGTTCAGTAATGTAAAATCACCATCTACATTGGTAATAGCACCAATTTGTGTACCTTTTACCAATACAGAGGCTCCAATAACTGGCTGCCCATCTTCTTCAGAAATCACAACACCTGTAACCTTCTGTGTTTGGGCAGTTACTAAGCCTATTCCTACAAAAAGGCAGGCCAATAACAGCATTAATTTTCTTTTCATAAATTCTCTCTTAAAGTTTAACTTTACATTAATTGTTTCTTTACTCTAACAAAATGCAAATATATTATAAATATGAAACGGGCAACTATTTTATTGAAAAAACCTTGTAAATCTATCAAACTGTTAACAAAATATGCCATTTTATGCTGAATAGCAGATTTTATACAATTAAAGAACCTCAAAACACTATCATTAGCTATCACTATGTTTCAACCATTTTACCCAATTATTAATCCGGATACACGTATTTTAAAACAAAATGGTTAAAAAAACTCCCATATTTGTGCTATTTGATTGGATTATGAGAGACATTTTGCGTCTTTTTTATGGCTTTAAAGAATGAACTATAAAAAAACAGAAGCCATTTTTTGCAGATATTAATCCTTATTCAAACCCTGTTTTGCACAGAATATCGTCTTATTTGTTTATAGTATTAATCAAAACAACTTGAGATGAATAAAATTATTTACAGTCTTGTGTATAACAGGAAGAAGTGTCTGAACAAAAAGGTATGGCATTAGTACAGGTAGAAGCCTATTTAGACAGAAAAAAAAAGTACTTTTCCACCAGAGTCTATTTGAAGCCGGAACAGTGGGATACCAAAAAGCTGGTTGTTAAGAACCACCCTAATGCAGATGCTCTAAACCGGTTGATTTATGAATTTGTAGCAGCGATAGAGAAAAAAGAGCTGGAATTATGGCAACAAGGCAAACGTATATCTTTAGAGCTACTAAAGAATATGTTGACCACTCAGGAGAATAATTCTTCGTTTATATCCTTTTTCAAGCAAGAAGTCACAAACTCATCTTTAAAGAATAGCACTAAGCGCAATCATCTTTCCACCCTTATGTTATTGCAAGAGTTCAAAAAGGATATAACGTTTTCTGATCTGACATTTGAGTTTGTGTCCTCTTTTGAGTATTTTCTACAGTTAAAAGGGTATCATACAAATACTATTGCAAAACATATGAAACATTTGAAACGCCACGTAAATATAGCTATTAATAAGGAATATATTGAAATACAGAAATATGCTTTCAGAAAATATAAAATAAAAACAGTGGAGAATAAACATACCCATTTAGTGCCGGAAGAACTGGAAAAGTTGGAGAAATTGAATTTGTCGGGTAGATATATGAAGTTACAAAAATCTTTGGATGCTTTTCTGTTCTGTTGCTATGCAGGAATGCGATACTCTGATTTTACAAATTTATCTTCCGAGAATATTGTGGATATTAATCAGGAAACATGGCTTATATATAAATCGGTAAAGACAGGAACAGAAGTACGTTTACCCCTTTATTTGCTTTTCGCAGGCAAAGGGATTATAATTCTTAATAAATATCGAGATAATCTTGAAGGCTTCTTTCGTTTGAGAGATAACTCAAATGTCAACAAAGACTTGCTGACCCTCGCAAAGTTGGCCGGATTATCAAAGAATATATCTTTCCATACGGCACGTCATACCAATGCAACGTTGCTGATATACAACGGGGTAAATATCACTACCGTGCAAAAGCTACTCGGGCATAAGAGCGTAAAAACCACTCAAGTTTATACCAATATTATGGATATGACCATCATTCATGATTTAGAGAAAATGAAACAAGCAACACCGTTTGCTGGAAAATAAGTGGGGAATAAGGCTTTTTTAGTCAAGAAGTACCCCAAAAACAAGCAGCCAAGCTGCTGGCTCTGATTCGTTAGACAACTGTTTCCCTTTCGTTAGACAGTTGTTTAACGAAAGGATAACGGATGTCTAACGAAAGGGAAACAGCTGTCTAACGAATTAAAACTTGCTAAGTGGCTTGATAGTTAAGCACGATAGAATTATTATGTTTTACTACGGATTTGCATCCTTTATTTGTTTGTTGTCATACGTTATATGTTTTTGGGAAGAAATATCATAATCTTATTATAATATTCTTTTATATCTCTGAATTACTGTATTTATTTTTACATGAAATCTTAGTTTACCGTTTCCTAAATAATATGTTTTTTATTTTCATTCACTGCCACTATTTATATCGTTTTTTTTATTTACAAATGTATCTTAGTAAAAATTGAAAGTATATTTTAATAGTCATAATAAAAACTGCATATTGCTATTAGTACTCTAAAAATCAATAATTTATCATAGAATATGGGTACATAAGGGTAACGTAAAACTCTTGTTGATGTCCGTTGGAGCATGTTCTATTGATGTTTTAATCAAATGCAAAAAATAGATGCAATTTGTAAACTGCTCATTTATATATATTTATGTATATGATAGTTCTGCGAAAACTCTGCAGATTTCGTTCGTAGGTATGCAGACGCAAGAAGTAACAATTAAGCCGAATGTAAAGGTTGTAATGAAGTCTGATAGCGAGATGCTTGATGAAGTGATGGTAGTTGCTTATGGTACCGCGAAGAAATCTTCGTTTACAGGTGCCGCATCTTCCGTTAGTGGTGATAAAACCTTAAAGGATATACCCGTTTCGTCTTTTGAAGAAGCTCTTGCCGGTTCTACTCCGGGACTTACGATTAATTCAACCAGTGGGCAACCGGGAGCCGGCTTGCAGATTCGCGTACGTGGAACAGGCTCTATGAACGCGACTAACGAACCTCTTTATGTTATCGACGGTGTACCTGTTGTTTCGGGAGATATTGCAGTCTCTGCCGTAAATAATGACTCTAAGGCTTTCAATGTCATGGCATCTATTAACCCGAGTGATATAGAAAATATTACGGTTTTGAAAGATGCCGCTGCAGCCTCTCTTTATGGTTCAAGAGCAGCTAATGGTGTCATTCTTATCACCACCAAACATGGCAAGGCGGGCAAAACTAGAATTAACTTCAAAGCTAATTGGGGATTCTCGGATTGGGCTATGAAGAATCGCAAAAGTGTAAATGGAAAGCAGCGACATGAACTGACCTATGAAGCCTGTTATAACGAAGCAACCATTTACGGTATACCCGATAGTGAAGGAAACTATAATGGACCCGCTTCTGATGCTGATGCAAAGGCGTATGCACAAGAAATGGCAGACTATTACGCTGATGCAAACTATAACGTAGATTGGGAAGATGCTTTCTTCCGTAAGCACGGTTCAAGCCAAAACTATGAATTCTCGGCTCAGGGAGGAGATGAGCGTAATTCGTTCTTCGCATCACTTGCATACAAAAAGGAAGAGGGAAAGGCCAAGACTTCTTCTTTAGATGGATTTATGGGGCGTATCAATGCTGTGCATCGTTCTGCTGATAATAAGTGGCAAATGGGTGCAAACATTTCATTGTCTAAACAAAATTCTTCGGTTACTAGTGAAGGAACAGCTTATGCTAACCCATTTTTCCTTGTGAATTATGTTTGTTCACCTAACATGCCTATATATGACGAAAATGGTGACTATTATTTGCATCCGGTATTGCAACAGGTTTTCACTCATACTCATCCTGTTGAAGATATTAACCTGGATAAAAATGAATCAAAGGTTTTCAGAAGCTTCAATAATCTATGGGCATCCTACCAAATCATTGAAGGATTGACTTTGAAAGAGAGTATTAGCTATGACTATATCAATAACACATCTGTCACTTATTGGCCGCTTTCCTCTAATAATGGTGTTATGAACAATGGTTTAGGAGCTACTTACCCTGTACAGCAACATAATATTTATTCGTCCACAACTTTAAATTATACCAAAACTTTCAATAACAAACATAACGTTGACGCTTTGATTGGTTGGGATATTGATGATAGACGTAAAGAATATGTTCTTGCTACTGCATCGGGATATCCTCATGATAAATTACCGGAGTCTATTAATGCCTCGACTCCTTTGGAAGGTTTTTCATATTATACAGAAGACCATTTATTGTCTTTACTTTCACGTGTCAATTATGATTATGACAATAAATATTATTTCTCGGCTAACTATCGTAGAGATGGCAGCTCACGTTTAGGAGCAAACAACCGCTGGGCTAATTTCTGGTCTGTTTCCGCTGCGTGGAGAATGACTCAAGAAAAGTTTATGGAGAATGTTTCATTTATCAATGACTTGAAAATTAGAGCATCATATGGTATTAACGGTACATTACCCAATGACCTTTACGGACATTTAAGTCTTTATGGATACGGCTATAATTATCAAACGATAGCAGGCTCGGCACCAGCATCTGTTCCTAATCCTGATTTGTCGTGGGAACGCAATAACAACTTTAATATAGGTTTCGATGCAAGATTGTTTGATAGATTAGGCATTACCTTTGACTATTACACTCGTAAAACAACAGACTTGTTGCAAGATGTACCAACTTCAATGGTTGTTGGCTTTACATCAATGCTGAAAAATGTTGGAGAAATGACAAATAAGGGGGTTGAATTGGATATTAATGTTGATGTATTTAAGAATGGACCTGTTAAATGGAATACAGGTTTAGCTCTGTCTCATAACAGCAATAAGGTATCTAAACTTTATGGTGGCAAAGACATCATTGACGGCACAAGTATCATACGTGAAGGCGAATCATATTATTCATGGTGGAGTCGTGAATGGGCTGGAGTAGACCCTGCAACAGGTGAAGAACAGTGGGTTCTGAACACAGAGAATGAGGATGGAAGTCTGAATCGTGAATTGACGAAAGACCCTTCAAAAGCACAAAGAGTAATTATCGGGAAACCGGATCCTAAATTAACCGGTGGTTGGAGAAATAGTGTGTCATGGAAGGGTTTGGAACTTAATATGCTGTTCAATTTCTCTTTAGGCGGTAAACTCTTTGATTCAATGCGAACCAGTATAACAGATACAGATGGTTACTATATTTACTATAATACGTCCATAGACCAAATGAATAGATGGCAAAAGCCGGGTGATGTTACGGATGTACCCAGACGCATCAATAACTATATCTATGGTAATTATGGTAGCTCACGTTTTATGAAAGACCTTAATTATCTGCGTTTAAAGAGTTTGAGCCTGTCATACACGCTTCCTAAACAATGGGTAAGTCGCGCGCAAATGGAAAATGTCAGAGTTTTTGTTTCCGGAAGTAATCTATTAACGTTGACTTCTTATGATAATGTAGACCCGGAACAACCAATAAACGGTATCCCGACGTTTGCATTGCCGGCTCTGAAGAGTGTGACATTCGGTATTGAAATTGGCTTCTAATCAACAAAAAAAGAATATGATGAAAACAATAAATATAATATCTAAAACAGCTCTAATAGCAGGCTTGGTGTGCTTAGCCTCTTGCAATGACTATTTAGTTACATACCCTTCCGATTCGTTGGAAAGTGAAACCGCCATCACTACGCCTGAGGATACCAAAACTGCGCTGAATGGTGCATATGCAGGATTAATCAGTGCTCGGGATGCTGCTGGTAACAACTATTATTATTACGGAACTGATTTCTTGGCAAGGGCAGAAGTTGGGGGAGATGATATGCAAACCTCAAAGTCTGGTGACCGTACAGAACAATATTATCGCTTTACCTATCGCCAGACAAACGCCTCGGCGGATTTATGGTATCCTCCCTATACCGTTATTAATCGAGTTAACGTATTGTTGGAAGCAATAGATAGTGGTAAGGTCCCTATGACGGACGTAACCAAGAATTCTAAAGGAGAAGCTTTAGCTATCAGAGCCTTAGCACATTTTGACTTACTAATTACATATGGAGCTCCTTACTTAAAAGATAATGGGGCATCATTAGGAGTTCCTATTGTGAAAAAAGTGTTGTCCGCAACAGAATTGCCTGCTCGTTCAACGGTGGCCGAAGGTTATCAAGCTGTACTAGATGATTTGACTGAGGCTTTGGGTTTTATTGGTGAAGACAAGAACTATGGACACTTTAATATATGGGCGGTGAAAGCGCTTCTTGCCCGGGTTAATCTTTATAAAGGAGATTATGACGCCGCTTACACTTACGCCACTGATGTTGTGGAAAACAGCCCGTATAGTTTGATAGAAACCGGAGAATATGTAGCTTCATGGCAACTGGAAGAAACCAAAGAATCTATATTTGATTTAGCACTGTCTTCCACAACTTATTCTGGAGATCGTGAACTATGGGGAGCAGTTGTAAGTCCTGCGGAATATGGTTCGGTTATAGCAACCAAGGAATTTGTGGATTTATTAAATGAGGATCCTAATGATGTCCGGTTAGGCTTGCTTATCCCTGATAAGAGTGGAAGTAAACAAACCGTTAATAAATATCCTGGACGTGATGCCATAACAATTAATAATATCCGTGTGTTACGTTTGTCTGACATTTACTTGATTGGTGCAGAAGCTGCATTGAGAAAGGCCACAGTAGACCAGACGGTTGCAGATAATTATTTGTTTGCTATAAGGAATCGTGCAAATCGAGCAAATGTTAAAATTACTGCTACTTTAGATTTGGTGAGCAAAGAACGTAGGAAAGAGTTGGTTATGGAAGGACACCGCCTGCATGACATATTACGCCAAGGAGGAGAAGTGACACGTCAAGGAGGTTATCATTTTTTGAATGCGACTGACTTGATTACGGTTAATTGGAATGATTACCGTACTATCATGCCGATTCCGCAAGCAGAAATAGATGCTAATACTAATATGATACAGAATCCTGAATATAATTAATAGAATAAGATATTCATAGGGGAAGATTATTTTCTTCTTTCACAAGGATAGGCCAACTAGTTATTATAAACTGGTTGGCCTATTGTATTCTCCGAAGAGAACAATCTTAATTATAAATACTTTGCAGTATTTTATAGTGCCACTTATAACTGAATCCCGTTTACATTTACACAAAATTATGGACAGTGCCATTTTTTACTTTTACTAATAAGCAAATCATTACTTCCCTTTTAACTTATCTGTTTCTTCAACCAAATATCAAAGAACTTATCATATATGCTATACACACCTAATTCATTAGTTACAAAATCTTTATCCAAAAGTCCTTTAATAGCTCCTTGTACAGAACTGGCAGTGAGTTTATAAGTTTTCAAGAATTTGGAGGAAGTAATCTCCCGTGCCTTCCCTTCCTTGCAAATAGCAATAAGAACTTCTTTTTGCTTAGGTGGAAGTTGAAACAAAAGCGAAGAATAGGTAAAATTCAATTGTGCCAAAATATTATCAACTGCAGTATTCACTTTATCAACTGTACATTCTTCACCTTCAGCAGTTATTGCATAAAGTGAGTTTGCTAGAAATTGAATGTACCAAGTTATTCCTTCAAAACGCTGATAAACTTCTTGAACTGTTTCCTCAGTAATTATTTTCTTATTCTCCGTAAAGTGCTTTTTTATAAATTCCGTATAAATATCTATATCAATAGGAGATAATTCCATGATAGCCGTACTCTGATAAAACGGACGTGATGGGCTGGTAAATATCTCTCCCATCATATGTCGTTGCGAACCGGCATAAATAAATTTCGCATTAGAACAGTGTTGGATATGTGTTCGTAGTGTAGCCTCAACATCACTTTCCGGGTATTTAGCAATAACTTGAAACTCATCAATGGAGATTAAGCAAGGTTTATCTGCTTGTTCCAAATAATGAAATATTTCATCAAGAGTAATGGTAGGAGTCTTTATATCTCCCATCTCCAGATTCCAACTTGGATTACCGCTGAAGTCAAAAGAAATACTGGTACGAAGAGAAGACAAACTTTTGAGAAATACTTCCCACGCTTTTCTTCCACGTGGCTTTAAACCGTTCAAAATACCTTTTCCAAGTTCAAATACAAACTCTTGAAGATTCTTTGTCGCATATATATCTATTAAGAATGTATGATATGCTTCCTTTATTTGTTTTTGATGAAAGCAATGTTCTATCAGCCCCGTTTTTCCTAAACGGCGGGGAGATATCAAAGCTACATTGTTACCGTTGGTTATATAGCGTGTTAATGTGGCAGTTTCAATGATACGATCACAAAAGTACTCTGCCGAAATATAGCCACTGGTTATAAAAGGATTGATTTTTGCCATAGATTACATGTTTTATACAAAGATAATTATAATCTTATTATAATAGTAATTTTATAACGATTTTCTGTAAGCAACAATTCAAAAGTACGATAAAAAATAAGAATCTCTCTTTCTTATCTTCCTACTTATGCAAAGTTTTTTCATCTACAATACTGTGTTTTATTTTGACATGAGATCTAAATCTACTGCTTTTATTATAGCATGCCTCATCTTTGATAGCAACCAATATTTAGATTACTTTTTATTTACAAAGATAGTGCAATAAAAGACCAAGGTATATTTTAATAGTTATCATATGAGTTATATTACAGCATGTAATATTTTAAGAATCAGCATTTTGTTTTGAAGTACGGTAACACACGAGTAACTTTATAATCTTGTTAATTCCCTCTTGAATATGTTCTGTTGACGTTTTAGTCAAGTAGGATAAATATGTTATTATTTATAAGTTGTTTATTTAGAGATATTTATGCATCTGATAGTTCTGCGAAGACTTTGCAGGTTTCGTTCGTTGGCATGCAGACGCAGGAAGTGGCTATCAAGCCGAATGTGAGAGTAATACTCAAATCCGATGCCGAACAATTGGATGAAGTGGTAGTAACCGCCATGGGTATCAAACGCGATCGCAAAGCATTAGGCTATGCGGCACAGGATTTGAATTCAGAACAACTGAATAAAGCGGGAACAACATCGCTTGCCAGCGCCATACAAGGTAAGCTGACAGGGGTAGATATCCGACAATCATCAGGTGCACCGGGTGCTTCTTCCCAAATTATAATTCGTGGCGCCCGCTCGTTTGACGGTAATAACCAGCCACTATATGTAATCGACGGTATGCCAGTAAATACAACTGCTGATTTTGATACCGGCAACTCTGTAACGGGTGCCAACTATGCCGATCGCAGCATAGACATTAATCCTGAAGATATAGAATCTGTAAATGTACTAAAAGGACAAGCGGCATCCGCATTATATGGTATCCGTGCATCCAACGGTGTAATTGTCATTACGACCAAACGTGGTGCCAAAAACAATATGAACAAGCCAAGTGTAACGATTTCAACGAACCTGAGTGCGCAACGGGTTTCACGCAAATTCGAACACCAAGATATATATTCGCAGGGTAACAGCATTACCGCAGGATATGATCCGACTTCCTCTATGACCTGGGGACCGAAAATCAGCGAATTGGCTAACGATCCTAAATATGGTGGAAACATGAGCAATCAATATACTGCGGCAGATGGTATGCACAAAGGACAATATTACAATCCCAAACGCGCGCAGGCCGGTCTGGACGGTTGGACTACACCGCAAATCTATGATAATGTGGGTGACTTCTTAGGTACAGGATTTACTGAAAACACCAATGTGAACCTGTCACAAAGTATCAACGGAATAAATTATTCGTTCGGCGTGAATAATTCGCACCAAAATGGCATCATCCCTTCAACAGGAATGGACCGTTGGGGAGCACGCGGATTGGTAGACTGGAAAATCAATCCACAGTGGAATACAGGATTCTCCATAAACTATTCATCTACCAAAATCACATCCGCACCTGGAGCCAATGATGGTATCATGAATGTGGTTTACTCGGCTCCCGCCGAATATGATTTGAAGGGAATCCCTAATCATGAACCGGGCAATCCGACGAACCAAATACTATTCCGTTCTACCTCATTTACCAACCCTTATTGGTGGGCGGAACATAACGAATACCTCCAGCATACTAACCGTGCCTTTGGTAATACCTATTTGGAGTATCAGCCAGATTTGGGTTTGGGAGAGAACTTCTCACTCAAGATTAGAGAACAAGCCGGTCTTGACATCTGGACTTCAGACTATGCCACCGTACGAGAAATGGGTAGCACGTCATCACTGAAAGGTGGAGACATAGAGAATTACGGTTCGCAGCACAATGTATTCAATAACTTATTTACCGTTAACTTTGACGGAAAATTCGGCAAAAGTGATGAATGGAGGCTGAATGTAATATTAGGTAATGAGTTCAATCATGAGAGCATTCGTAACTGGGACTATTACGGCAGTAACTTCAATTTTCCCGGTTTTACCAATATTGGAAATGCCACTTCATTGACATCCAGTGAATATAAGCGACAAGAACGTACAGTGGGCTTTTTCGGAAGCCTTTCAATGTCATGGCAAGATCAGGTGTACCTGACCGTAACCGGACGTAACGACTATGTGTCAACAATGCCACGCGGTAGTCGCAGCTTCTTCTATCCTTCGGTATCGTTAGGTTGGGAATTCACCAAATTACCTTTCTTGCAGAACAATAAAATATTAAACTACGGTAAACTCCGTGCTTCATTCGCACAGGTAGGCCAGGCCGGTAACTATTATGCCAATTATTATTATACCCCAACCTATGGCGGAGGCATGTATTCTTACTATCCGGTTACTTATCCTCTACCTAGTGGAGTATCCACTTTCACACCCTATTACCGAGTGTATGATGAAGGATTGAAACCGCAGAATACAACCAATTATGAAGTGGGTGCCGACTTGCATTTCTTTGGCAGCCGTCTGAAAGTGGAATACACATACAGTTTACAGAATGTAGAAGATCAGATTTTTTATGTGCCCGTAGATGGAGCGACAGGTTATCAGGAAATGTTAACCAACGCCGGAAAGATGCGTACACATGCTCACGAACTTTCTATCAATGCTGCTATTCTGCAAGCCAAAGATTTCGACTTAAATTTAGGTATCAATTTTACGAAAGTAAACAACAAGGTTATAGAACTAGCTCCAGGGGTAGAATCCATTATGTTGGGCGGATTTGTAGAGCCACAAATTCGTGCACAGGCAGGATGTACCTATCCGAATATATATGGTTTGGGATTCAAACGCGATGAAGCAGGCAATTTGCTGTTACTGAACGGTCTGCCCCAATCCTCGGGCAATAGCCAAGACTTGGGGAACTGCTCTCCAGACTTCACTACCGGTTTTACGCTGGGCGGCCGTTATAAACGTCTTTCACTCTCTACTACATGGAGTTGGCAACAAGGTGGAAAGATGTATCATGGAACAAACATGACCCTGAATTATTTCGGTGCTACCAAAGAGTCGCTTCCTTATCACGAAGGGAGTATGGTTGCTGAAGGTATAGACGAAGCAACGGGACAACCCAACACGGTTGAAGTAAATAAGGCCGATTACTATCAGGCTTATTACAACATCACCGAATCCGGTGTTTATGATACGAGCTTTATCAAGTTACGCGACTTAACCTTGACTTATCAATTGCCCAAGCTTGGTATCTTCGACATTTCAATTTACGGTTTTGCCCGTAATGTACTTGTTTGGGCCAACCTGCCAAACTTCGACCCAGAGTCTTCGCAAGGTAATAACAATATGAGTGGATATTTCGAACGGTTCTCAGTTCCCAATACATCCAGTTTCGGCGGTGGTCTTACTATTAATTTTTAAACATACAACATAAAGATTTTGATTATGAAAAAATACATATTCATGACTTTGACGGTGGTTCTTCTCGGACTGACAGCATGTACGGAAGATGCATTTGACCGTATCAACAAGGACAATGAACATCCTTCACCGGAAGCGGTCCCGGCAGTACTCCAGCTGACAGATGCCATTATGTCCACAGGTTTCAGTACCGTATCGGGTGACTTTGCTTTTTACCTTTCCTCACTCAACGAACAAGAGATAGGTATGGGTAACAATCAATTAATGTTTGCCGAAATGCGTAACTCAAGCGAATGGGCAGCTTCTACCACCTTTAATAATGTATGGAACTCCATCTATGGCAACTTACAGAATATACGCCAAATGCAGAGTAAAATAGAGAATGAAGTACCGGGTAATGTAGGACAGTCTGATATACTAGGAATGGCACAAGTATTGGAAGCTGTAAACTTCGGTATTCTGACCGATATGTTCGGTGATATCCCTTACAGCGAAGCTGTACAAGGGCAAGGTAATCTGCAACCCAAATTAGATGCGCAGAAGGATGTGTATACCGGCGTTCTGGCTACACTCGACAAAGCCATCAGTAACTTGGAAAAAGGTAAAAGTATGACAAATGCCGGCAACCAAGACATTGCCTACAAAGGTGTCGCATCTAAATGGCTCGCAGCTGCTCATGCGCTGAAAGCACGCTACCTGTTGCATAAACTGGCAGTAGAACCCAACGTGCTTTCTGAAGTAGCGACAGCGGTACAACAAGCTATAGACAATGGATTCGAAGGATTTACGGTTACAGGATTTAATGGTTCTACATGCGACAATCCATGGAGTGCCTATGTTTTCAGCCGTCAGTACACAGCACCCTCAAAGACTGTAGCAGATCTGATGAAAGCTACAAATGATCCTCGTTTGGATTATTACCTGAATGCTTTGGGAGAATCTTATACTCCGGGAGATGAAACTATTGCCAAGACGGTAGATGATGCCAGAGTAATGCAATATCAGCCAACATGGTATTTATTTGGTTCACAACCCGTTCATATCATGAGTAAGGCCGAACTCTATTTCATTCAGGCGGAAGTTCAACTACGTTCAAACATTGATGCCACCTCAGCGTATCAAAAAGCAGTAGAGGCTTCTGTTACGGAAATTCTGACTTGGTTTGGAGATGAAGCCACTGTGCCTGCTGCCGCAACAACAGCAAAAGCCTATGCAATGTCTTTGGGTACACCGACACTTCAAAAACTTTTCGAACAGAAGTATGTGGCGCAAGCACTGGATGAACAAGTGGAAACTTACAACGACTTACGCCGTTTGAAAGCAATGGGTGAAGAATATGTAATACTGACTAATCCGAGAAATACCCAAAGCGGTATCAATCGCTATCCGGAACGTTTACCCTATGGTAACAGTGCAGTCATCGGCAATCCAGATGTGAAAGAAGCTTACGGCGACGGTTCTTATATCTATTCTGAAAAGACATGGATAAACGGAGGTAAATAACTCCAAATAGATGAGGGTGTATCGAAACTCTCATAAATAGAAAATCACCCTCGCCACAGATAGTCGTAGCGGGGGTGATTTCGATACAAGGGGAGTTTTGACACACCTCCATTATAATAGAACGTCAACTTCCAAACCTACTTATTTAACTATCCCCAAATACCCTTCCTTAATTATATCCACCAATATCGGCTTCATTCCGCTAACAAAACACTCCACGGCAATCACCATCAGAATCAGCCCCATCAGACGCATCATCACATTATTACCGGTCTCACCCAATAAATTCACCAAACGGGTGGAAGCTCTCAATATCAAGAATGTAAGAAAATAAATAAGGGCAATAGTACCTATAAGCACCCCTTTCATCTCAAAAGAATGCGCATCTTGCATCAGTACAATCGCATTGGCAATAGCACCCGGACCGCACAACATCGGGATACCTAAGGGAGTAATTGAAATATCATCCGCATAGGTCTTAATTTCTTCGTCTTTTAACTTCATCGGCGTATAGCGTGCCTGCAACATATCAAATCCAATCTTAAAAATGATAACGCCACCCGCTATTCGGAAACCATTCGTCGAGATACCGAAAAACTTGAAAAGGAATTGTCCGGCGAAGACAAAGACCATTAAAGTTATAAACGAGACCAATGTGGCGCGGCTGACGATAGAACGGCGTTCCTTCTCCGTCATTCCCTGTGTCATCGTCAAAAAGACAGGCATCGTACCTAAAGGATTCGTCAATGTAAAGAAAGAAGTGAAACACAACAATGCAAAAGGAATGAGAGTTTCCATAATGGTAGTTTTATACGGTTATCATTGAAAGCAAAAGTACAACTAATCTCCCAATGTCACAATAAATCCAACAACTCTTTCAAATCCGTAATCTGATAGGTAGGAGTAAAAGGCAAATCCGTACGCCCGGACAGATTATAAAACACCTGATGCATTCCCACGCCGGCAGCTCCTGCAATATCATTTTCCCAACTATCTCCAATCATCAGCGAATCATTCAGTTCGGACTGGGTTGCCGAAAGAGCAAAATGAAAAATCTCCGACCAGGGTTTCAGGATTCCGATATCATCGGAAAGAACCACCTTCCTGAAATATTTATCAATGTCCGACGAACGCATTTTATGGAACTGGAGTTCTTTAAATCCGTTTGAAAGAATATACAAATTATATTTCGCCGAAAGATATTCCAACACTTCACGCGCGTGAGGCATCAACTTGCTTTTGGTAGGAATCGTTGCGAGAGCATCTTTTTCGTATGCTTCTGCCAAAGCGGAGTCACCTGCTCCCACAGCCTCCAATGGATAGAGATAGCGTTGGCGGTTTAGCTCTTCTTTCGTCACTTTACCATCGGCATACTCTGCCCATAACTCCAGATTACGACGCTGATAGAGTGAATAATAATGCTCGAAAGAGTCAAAGAAACGGTCGTAATCATACTTCCGGTACATTTCTTCGTATGTATCACGAGCATTGGCAGAGAACGCCCAAAGCGTATCGTCCAAATCGAAAAAAAGATTTTTATAAGGCATAAAGAGAATACTAAAAAGGCTGTTTCAAAAGCAAGCCGACAAACGCTCTTTTGAAACAGCCCCATCAATTATCAATCAAGTAACTATTTCACTTGAATTACCAAATACTTGGAAACACTCCAGAACTCTTTCGGGTTGGTAATCTTCAAAGTCAACTGACCCTTATCATCTTTCTCCAAGGCATAAGAACCGGTAGGATGAGTAGTCAGGATATCAGCATCCTTAGAATACAATTTGATTTCTTTAGTGGTACGAATATCAACCTGAGTAAAATAATCCTTATTGACATCGCCGTCTTTCAAAACCGAACCCTTCTTGAACAGACCGGAGCCGCTCAAAATCTTCTGATCTTTCAATTCTTTCTTCGTTCCGAATACAAACCAAGCGGTATTGAGCGCCTTATCCTGTTCTGCCACAGTCTTAGCTTTTGCCTCATTTTCAGCAGTCAGCTCACTCTTAACAGCATTCAAATCTGTTACGGCAGCATCCAGTTCCTGAATACGGATATTCTTGGAAGCCAATTCAGCCTGCAGTTCCTCAATACGCTGAGTTTTCGCATTCAACTCCTGCGTCAAAGATTCAACAGCCTTCTTCAATTGAGAAGAATTGGTTTTGCTACTTTTCAGCATAGACTGCAATTTCGCAATCTGCTGTTTGTTTTCTTCCATCTGCTTGCGAATGAATTCAATATCAGAGGCTATCTGCTGTTTTGCATTCAGAGAACCCTCTGCAACCGCACCACGCTGCAAGTCCACACGGCTCTCTGCCGCATTGATTTGGCGAAATCCTTCCGAAATATCATTGAAAGTACCCATCATCTCATCCAATTCAGCATTACGCTGAGTCAATTCCATCAAAAGAGAATCGTTTTCAGCTTTCAACTGGTCTTTGCTACCGCCAGAGAAGCTATCACATGAAGCCATAACGGCCGCACATACAATTAAAACAGCTAACTTTTTCATACGCTTTTGTTTTACGTTTTGTTAATGAAGTTATTTAATCGTCTATTCCTGCTACTACAATCACTATCTCACCACGCGGTTCGTTGGCGGTGAAATGTTCTATCAATTCGGTGAGAGTACCGCGTACCGTTTCTTCGTGTATCTTAGATATTTCACGAGAGACGGATGCCTGCCGCTCCGCACCAAAATATTCCGCAAACTGCGTCAGCGCTTTTACCAAACGGTGGGGGGATTCATAAAAGACCATTGTCCGGCGTTCTTCCGCCAGCCCTTTCAGCCGTGTCATCCTACCTTTTTTCTGAGGGAGAAAGCCCTCAAAGCAGAACTTCTCGTTAGGTAATCCTGAAGCCACCAATGCCGGAACGAAGGCTGTAGCCCCCGGCAAGCATTGCACTTCAATACCGTTGCGGACACATTCGCGAACTACCAGAAAACCCGGATCGGAGATTCCCGGAGTACCCGCATCCGATATCAGCGCTACGGTTTCACCGCCCTTTATTCTATTTACAACACTTTCTACCGTTTTATGTTCATTAAATTTATGGTGAGACTGCATCGCATTCTTTATCTCAAAATGCTTCAGTAATATTCCGGAAGTCCGTGTATCTTCGGCCAGTACCAAATCCGCTTCTTTCAGAATGCGAATCGCACGGAAAGTCATATCTTCCAAATTTCCTACCGGTGTAGGCACCACATAAAGTTTTCCCATATCCGCTACTTTTTAACTGAAATACTTCTTGAGAAGTTCCACAAAATCCGCCGTCGCCTCATTCTCCTCGTCCGGCCGAACCGTTGATATAAAAACAGCCATCGCCTCATCCAAAGAAGAAGCCTCACCCAACCGGCGTACCACTTCATTCATACGCGCCGTATCCCCGTTAAACAGTTCGCGGGTAAAGCGGAACGAATCATTCAGGCTGATAGCGTGGCGTAAGTCCTTAGCCGGTTTAATACGTTCGGCCAAAATCGGCGAAGCGGGAGCTGCGATATCCGAAACGGGAGCCGTTTCAACCGGGGGTTCTGCCACAGGTTCGGAAACAACGTCCGATTCGGTCATGTCCTGCACGGTATCAGGAGCGATCTGTCCCGCCGGAGTTATCACAAAAGCGGCATCCAGCAATTTGGTCAGCGCATCCAGCCGTTCCTGCATTTGATGGATATTCCTTTTGGCAACTATCTTCAACACAGGATTTGCATCGGCGGATATCGACTGCATCAAACATTTCAATTCCTGAACATCCAGTTCTATATCATTCAATAATGCTTGCATATCCTTCTCCCGTCCGTATTAATGGTACAAATGTAGAAATAAATAATGAAAAAATACCTGGAAGCAAACAAAATCATTACTTTTGCGACTGAATATAACACTTAAAAACATGGTATTATTCTCGGAAGACCACATACAGGAAACCAAACGCAGAGGGAGAATCGAAGTGATATGCGGCTCTATGTTCTCCGGCAAGACTGAAGAGCTTATACGCCGTTTGAAACGTGCCAAGTTCGCCAAACAACGTGTCGAAATATATAAACCTGCAATAGACACGCGCTACTCGGAAGCAGATGTCGTATCGCACGACAGCCACACCATATCTTCCACTCCGATAGACTCATCGGCAAGTATTCTGTTATTCACGTCCGAGATAGACGTAGTGGGCATTGATGAAGCGCAATTCTTTGACGAGGGTCTGATCGATGTATGCAACCAGCTTGCCAACAACGGTATACGTGTCATCGTAGCCGGACTGGACATGGACTTCCGCGGCAACCCTTTCGGGCCCATGCCGGGACTGTGCGCCATTGCGGACGAGGTGTCCAAAGTACATGCCATTTGTGTAAAATGCGGCCAACTCGCCTCATTCTCCCACCGTACCGTGAAAAACGACAAGCAAGTACTACTGGGTGAAACAGCCGAATACGAGCCTTTGTGCCGCGAGTGCTATTTACAAGCGATAAAGGAAGACCGGCAAGCAGCAAGCGATTAGTAAATTAACACAGAAGTCTATGGAACGTAAAAAGATTACATTCGACAGTTTTATCCGCGGTGTCATTTTAGGAGTTATCATTATCGGCATATTGATGCTTCTGAAGCGTTTAAGCAGCGTTCTATTGCCTTTCTTTATCGCCTGGCTTATTGCCTATCTGATATATCCGCTGGTCACATTCTTCCAGTACAGGCTAAAGTTAAAGAACAGGATCGTATCCATATTCTGCGCATTATTGGCGCTCCTGATTGTAGGTGCCGGAGCTTTCTATCTGTTAGTTCCCCCCATGATACAGGAGTGCGGCAGAGTACAGGCCTTATTGGTTCAATACTTTTCGCACGGAACATACAACAGCAATGTGCCAACCTCTCTTTCCGAATTCTTACGGGATAATATCGATGTCAAATTCATAACCGAACTATTCAATAAAGAGAACCTGCTGGATGCGCTCAAAGAGGCCGTTCCCCGTCTATGGTCTTTACTATCGGATTCCATCGACCTATTATTCAGCGTATTCACTATATTCATCATCCTGCTATACATCATCTTCATTTTATTGGACTATGAAAGTATCGCTGAAGGCTGGACACATCTCGTGCCCCTGAAATACCGTTCTTTCGTAGTGGGCATACTGAACGACGTAAAAGTAGGTATGAACAGATACTTCCGCGGGCAAGCATTCGTAGCTTTATGCGTCGGCATTTTATTCAGTATAGGCTTCCTCATCATAGACTTCCCGCTGGCCATAGGTCTCGGGCTGTTCATCGGAGCATTGAATATGGTGCCTTATCTTCAAATCATAGGTTTTGTTCCTACCATCATACTGGCAATCCTGAAAGCATCCGACACGGGTGGGAATTTCTGGATAATCATCGCCTCGGCCATGGCGGTATTTATTGTAGTGCAAGCTATTCAAGACGGATTCATCGTACCGCGCGTCATGGGAAAAATTACCGGACTAAATCCCGCTATCATTCTATTGTCACTTTCTATATGGGGCTCATTAATGGGGATGTTGGGAATGATTATCGCGCTCCCGCTTACAACGTTAATGCTTTCCTATTACCAACGTTTCATTATCAACAGAGAAAATATTCATAAGACAGAACCATCTGATAATCAAACATAAGAAAACAAACAGCAAGAATAATGCAAACTTTTTTCGCCACAAGCCTTGCATATTCAATAAAAGTGCCTATCTTTGCACCCGCTTAACAGCAATAAGGATTGATTCGCTAGCTCAGCAGGTAGAGCACAACACTTTTAATGTTGGGGTCTTGGGTTCGAGCCCCAAGCGGATCACCAAAGAGGAAGCTACCACATGGCTTCCTCTTTTTTTATCACATACCGATAACAAATCCATCCTACGGAACGAATAAATCCGCCTCACGAGCCAAATTATTTCATCCCGCGGGAGGATTTATTTCGTCCCGCAAGACGAAATTATTCAGCTCACGGGACAAAACCAGCCGCCATTAACAAAGCTTTGTCCGTAACTATATTCCCTTCTTTATGACCGGAAGTCCAAATCCGCCCCGAATTAAAGACAGCACTTTCGGCTTCCCTTTCCGTGCTTTCCGGTAGACGGCACGAGAAACATGCAATGTCTCCACCTTACCATTATCAAAGGCAACTTCCAGATAATATTCATAGCGCATGCCATCGGACACATAGCGGTGTTTTCCTACCCTACGCCTTTTTTCATGCTGCTCCATACGTTTATCGAGTACGGTTACTGTTACCTCATGCTCGGAAGCGGCATCCGCCGACAGGTAGTTGCCGGCAAGGAACAATACATAGCAGACGGAACCTACGCACACCAAATGGCAGAGCACATTCACAATTCTGTTCTCCATGGTCGTCAGCCATATCCATTTCCGGTAGAGAGGAAGCGTCAGCATGCCCGCCGCCAATGCTACGCCAACGGGTATCCACCAGGCTGCCAACGTTTTCTCGGAAATCACATATCCCATAGCGCCCGAAAACAACACAACCAAGACAACAAAAATGCGTAATATTTTAATAAACAGAGTTCCCATCGCTTCAATTTGTATTTTCCTGCAAATATAAAAATAAAAGCGACATAACAAATTCTCCCGTACCGCATTCCGCATGAACTAACTTACCCGACGGAACGTTATAACCATACTAACTTAAAGAAGCAACCATCATGGAAAAAAACTTGATTCATAGTAATGAATTGCATTTCATTGACAAGAAACGCATTCACCGGGCAGTAGAGCAGCTGGTTGAGTCATTGGAGCTGGCCGCAGGGTCCACAACAGGATTCAATCTGTATGCAGTAGTAGAGAGCTATTTCACCGACTTGGACAAACGAAGGGAAATAAACCGTTTGCTCCATCTTGAGCAAAATATTTGCGAAGAAGTGGAAGAAGAACTCGGAGTATACGAAATGTAAAACAATGTATGTACATCGATACAAAAAGGAAGCTGCATTTTTTGATGCAGCTTCCTTTTTGTATCATATTTCTTCCGTATTCGGATTCCTTATCAATCCTTTGCCTGATGTACCGTCAACTGCGGGAACGGGAAACCGATTCCTTCCTCGTTGAATACAGTATAAATGGTCTTGTTCATATCAAAATAAACTCCCCAGTAATCACTGCTCTTCACCCAAACACGGATAACTACGTTCACGCTGCTGGCATCCAAAGCATGCAGGGCCACAAAAGGTTCCGGAGTATCCAATACGCGGCTGTCTGCCGCAAGTACACGGCGCACGGTGCTTTCCACCTTGTCGTAATTCTCGCCATACTCCACACCGATAATCCATTCCACGCGACGGGTGTCTTCCCGACTGTAATTAGTCACGGTTCCACTGCTTAAAGCGCCGTTGGGAATATAAATCACCTTATTGTCGGACGTAGTAAGGATGGTATGGAATATCTGGATTTCGCGCACCGTACCGGATACACCCTGACTTTCAATCCAGTCGCCCACCTTGAACGGACGGAATAACAAAACGATAAGTCCGCCGGCAAAATTCTGCAGATTACCGGACAGCGCCATACCTATCGCCACACCGGCAGACGCCAGCAAAGCGGCAAACGAAGTCGTCTCGACCCCCAACTTACCGATAACGGCTATAATCAGCAGAATTGTCAGCAGTATGTTCACAAGGCTCTTGACGAAGCTCTGAATACTTGCATCGATATTCCGCTTCACAAGAAGTTTGGACACCAGCTTTTTGATGAAAGAAATAAGGAAACGTCCCACCACAAAGATGATAGCCGCTCCTATGATACGGCCGCCGGCTCCCACTCCCCAGTCTATCAGTTGCTGCATAAAAATCTGAAGTTTGCTGAAGCCCTCTTCAGAAGCCTGGACGGCAAACACCGCCATTAATAAAGATGATAACATAATGATTTATAGTTTATAAATTACTGAATGCAAAATTAACAAATAAATCTATTTTCCGTTCACATTATTTGTACCTTTCGGCCAAAAGAGATACTTTTGCACCCGATTTCAACTAAGGGGTGCCCTAATATGACGGGCTGAGAACATACCCATTGACCTGATCCGGGTAGTGCCGGCGGAGGGAAAAGAAGAAAAGTTCCCCTTTTCTGTATTCATCTTTAATAGTTTAAATTGCAAATGAGAAAGTATGCAATGGCGGCATGTCTGTTTATGGCAGCGCTGAATGTCTGTGCACAGACAAAGGAAAAAGACAGTCTGCGAGTGATAGACTTGCAGGAGGTAGAGATTATCTCCACACGTGCCACAGGAACCACTCCGGTGGCGTTTACCAACATCAACAAAGAACAACTTAAAAAGCAGAACTTCGGTCAGGACTTGCCGTATCTGTTGAGCATGACACCTTCCGCCATCACCACCAGCGATGCCGGAGCGGGTATCGGCTACACTACGTTAAGAGTTCGCGGCACAGACGGAACCCGTATCAACGTCACCGCCAACGGCATTCCCATCAACGATGCCGAAAGCCATAATGTATTCTGGGTGAACCTGCCCGACTTCGCATCGTCCGTCAAAGACATGCAGATACAACGCGGCGCAGGAACTTCCACCAATGGCGCAGGAGCTTTCGGAGCCAGCATCAACATGCAGACCGGAGACTTCTCGCTGAAACCGTATGCCGAGCTGAACGGTTCGTACGGCTCGTTCAATACGCACAAAGAAACGGTAAAAGCAGGTACAGGACTTATCAACGGGCATTGGTCTTTCGACGCCCGCCTGTCCAATATCAGTTCGGACGGATACATCGACCGCGCATCGGTCGGGCTGAACTCTTACTACCTGCAAGGCGGGTATTACAACGACAACACCTCTGTCAAACTGATAACGTTCGGCGGTAAAGAACGCACTTACCATGCCTGGAATTACGCCAGCAAAGAAGAAATGGAAAAATACGGCCGCCGCTACAACTCCTGCGGGTATATGTACACCGACGACAACGGCATAGACCACTTCTACGAAGACCAGACTGACAATTACGTACAGAAGAATTATCAGCTGCTTTTCAACCACAACTTCACTTCCGCCTGGAATGTAAACGCAGGTCTGCACTACACCAAAGGAGACGGCTACTATCAAGAGTACAAAGACGGACGCGAGCTGGTGGAATACGGCCTGCTTCCGTACGAACACGACGGTGAAACCGTAAACGAGAGCGACCTTATCCGCAAAAAAGCAATGGACAACCGCTTCGGCGGCGGTATCTTCTCCGTTAATTATAAGGGTGACCGCCTTCACGCATCCCTCGGCGGCGGGCTGAACCGCTATGACGGCGACCACTTCGGCAAAGTGTTGTGGGTGAAGAACTACATCGGCAACCTCGACCCCGACAAAGACTACTACCGCAACAATGCCACCAAGAATGACGGTAACCTCTACCTGAAAGCCGACTACGAGTTGTGCAACGGTCTCAATGTCTATGCGGATTTACAGTACCGCCACATCTCTTATAAGATGTATGGACAGAACGACAAGTGGAACAGCGTTACCAATGACGGCTTGCAGCAACTCGCCATTCACGAGAAGTTCGACTTCTTCAATCCCAAAGCCGGACTGTCGTGGCAGCTCAACCGTAACAACCGGATATACGGTTCGTTCAGCGTAGCCCACAAAGAGCCGACGCGCAACAACTATACGGACGGCAAGTTCACCGAGCATCCCAAAGCAGAGCGTTTGTTCGACTACGAGCTGGGTTACACCTTTGCCGATTCATGGCTGACATTCGGTGCCAACCTATACTACATGGATTACAAAGACCAGTTGGTGCTGACCGGCGAACTGAATGAAATCGGTGAAGCCGTAGCCGCCAATGTGCCCGACAGCTATCGCATGGGTATCGAACTGATGGCAGGCTTAAAGCTGCCTTACGGCTTCCAATGGGACATCAACGCCACTTTGAGCCGTAACCGCGTAGAGAACTTCACCGAAACCCTTTACGAGAACGAAGACCCGGCGGGCGAAAAGTGGAGCACCTATCTGGGCGACACTCACATCGCCTTCTCTCCCGACTTCCTGCTGAACAACCGCTTCGGCTATACTTACAAAGGCTTTGAAGCATCTTTGCAATCACAATACGTCAGCAAGCAATACATGAGCAACCTGGACTGTAAAGACCATATTCTGGATGCCTATTTCGTCAGCAACCTGAACTTATCATACACGTTTACGTTACCCAAAATAAAGTCGGTAACCATAGGCTGTACCGTCTACAACCTCTTCAATGAAGAGTACGAAAACAACGGCTACGCAGGCAGCGGTTTCTATTACGAGGGCGGGCAGAAAGTACGCTACAATTATGCAGGATATGCGGCGCAGGCCGGTACCAATGTATTAGGACATATCTCTTTGCGTTTCTGAACTTGATTATGGAGCAGACACTCGAAATTATCGGAACACTTGTCGGACTTCTCTACCTCTGGCTGGAATATCGGGCAAGCATCTATCTTTGGATAGCGGGCATCATCATGCCCGCCATCTACATCTTCGTGTACTACAACGCGGGTCTGTACGCGGATTTCGGTATCAACATCTACTATCTCGGAGCCGCCATATACGGCTGGACGATGTGGAAGTACGGAGCATTCCTGCGGCGTACCATCCTGAAAAGAAAAGCCTCGGAAGCGGAAAACCGGCAACAGGAGTTACCCATCACCCGCATGCCGCTGCGGTATCTGCTACCGCTCGTTGCGGTATTTGCCGTCACTCTTACGGGCATTGCCTGGATACTTATCAACTTTACAGACAGCAATGTTCCGTGGCTTGACTCCTTTACCACCGCGCTCAGCATTGTCGGCATGTGGATGCTGGCGCGCAAATACGTGGAGCAATGGTGGGCATGGATAGGCGTAGACGCTGTAAGCACAGGTCTGTACATCTATAAGGGACTTGATTTTACCGCCGCACTATACGGCCTTTACACAATAATCGCTATCTTTGGCTACTTCAAATGGAAAAAGATGATGAAGCAAGAGGCTGATTTATGATTTATAAATTCCGATTTATCAATTATCGACTATGAAAGTGGATGCTGTAATTTTAGCCAACGGAGAATACCCTGCCGCCGCCCCGCCTTTACAAATATTGGCGGACGCTCCCTACGTAATCTGCTGCGACGGCGGCGCGGACGAATATATCCGGAACGGACATATCCCCAATCTTATTATAGGTGACGGCGACTCCATCAGCGAGGAGAATCGCAAGAAGTACGGATATCTGCTCCACCGCATTTCCGAACAAGATACGAACGACCAGACGAAAGCCGTCAACTATCTGTTATCACAAGGCAAACGCCGGATAGCCATCGTAGGCGCCACCGGCAAACGCGAAGACCACACCTTGGGAAACATCAGCCTGCTCATGGACTATATGCGTGCAGGAGCCGATGTTCGTACCTATACAGACCATGGCGTCTTTATCCCTTGCCGGGACACACGTACCTTTGCCTGCCGGCCGGGGCAGCAAGTATCCATCATCAACTTCAATGCCCGCAACCTGCATGGGCTTGGTTTGGTATATCCTCTCAGCGACTTCACCAACTGGTGGCAGGGCACTCTCAACGAATGTACCGGGACAGAATTTACGATTGAGGCTGAAGGAGAGTATTTGGTCTTTTTGAATTTCCCTCAGCCACTTCCACAAAGTACACGCTGATACAAATCATGGCAATGGCGACGGCCTGCGTCCAACTGAACCGGTCTTGTCCCAAAGCAAGGGAGACAACCGTGGTCACTACCAATATCAGATAACTGTAAATAGCGACAACGGTAGTCTTCAGGTACTTCAATCCGATAGGAACCAGAAAATAGCTGAGATAAGTAGGGAAAATAAGCACAAATGCAAGTACCGCCCATGCCGTCCAGTGCCACTCGCCTCTCCAGGCATCTGTAAACATCGGCGCATCCCACCCCATCACGGATGAAACGATTATTCCGGAAACAGCCGCACCGCCAAAGATGTATTTCATCATCGTCACTACTCCTACCTTCTCCAACAACTTCTTGCTCACAATCAGGTAAATCGCAAAAACAAACGAGCTAATCATACAAAGCAGATTACCGGTGAACGCATCGTGTGCCAAATCATCGCTGCCCTGCGTCAGGATACACAGCATCGCACCGCCAAAACCCAAAGCGATACCGATAATCTTCATCACCGTAGCTTTCTCATGCAGAAAGAATACCGAAATAAGAAACACCCAGATAGGCTGCATCGAATTGAATATGGCACTCGACACCGGAGTGGTTTTGCTGATGCCCAGCAGATAGCAGAACATAAATCCGTAAAGCCCGAACGCTCCCAGGCAGAACAGCATGAGGCGTTGCTTTTTTGTAACCGCCGCTTCCTTTATGAAGCAACCCGTCACCCAAAAAGCCACCGCCGCAAACACGCACCGTATGGTGACACCCGTTAAAGCTCCCAACCACAAAGGCAACAAATACTTCAATCCGTTCATGTTCAGACCCGCCATGACACGGGATGCAACCATACTGAGATTGGCTTCCAGCTTTTTATCTTTCATGAGACTATCTACATTGAGTTTGAGGTATTGAAAACGTACGGTACCGGAAAATGTTCGGAAACAAGCGGAGCCTTATCCTAAACAATTCATAACTTTACAACGTTTTAAGGGAAACAGGAGACTGAAAAATGAAAGAAACAGAACCGAAGCAAACGTCACAACCCGCCAAACAGATACTCGTGTTCTCCACCCGCTTACGCCAAGACATTCAAACCGCCTGCCGGCAACTGGAGAACGGAGAAGGACAAGAAAATATAACCATCAATAAGGAGGCTGAGTCATGGTTAAACAAATAAATTGGTCGCCACTCGCCAAAGAAGAGCTCAGAAATCTGTTGCTGTCCTCCCTGCAAAAGCACGGGAATAAAGAGCAGGGAAAGGTCATATATTCGCTCTTTCAAAATGCGCTCCACCACATTACTCTAAATCCTTTTATCGGACAAGCCACGGAAGCGGATAATATACGATATATCACTCCCCACCCCGACTATACGCTATTCTACCGCCACAGCCTTCTGAAAATAGAAGTACTGGTGCTTTGGAACAACAGCCACAAAGCCGGAAAGATAAAGACCATTCTCAAAGAAAAGCCAAAGTGTTAAAACGAGTATTAGTTCTCATCCCGTCATTTAGAGGAACCTTGCGGCGAAGAATCCCCTCTCTTGTATGCAAGGAGAAGGGATTCTTCACTTCGTTCCGAATGACGGGATGAGAACTAATACTCGTTTTGGCGTATCACCATCTTATTAGAAAGAGTGAGTAATCAGATACTCATCAAATAACGCTTGAAGTCCGCAAAGTCTTTCGACATGGGCAGGCTTTTCTTTTCGCCACGCATAAAGGCTTGCAGCTTCTCCGGTATCCGCACCGCTTCACCGATAATATTCTCCACCGTGTCTTTGAACTTGGCAGGGTGAGCCGTCTCCAGGAAGACTCCCGTCTCGCCCGGTTGCAAGCCCTCTTGCAATGCACGGAAACCGCATGCGCCATGAGGATCGAGCAAATAACGCTCATTCTTCCAAACATCTTTCATGGTTTCGGCAATCTGTTCGTCCGTATAAGTAGCGCCGCTTATCTCTGCCGAGATAGCCGCATGACTACCGCCATAGAGGTCGAGGACACGCGCAAAGTTGCTCGGGTCGCCCACATCCATGGCATTGGCAATCGTGGCGATACTGGGGCGCGGCGTATAAACACCCGTCTGCAAATATTGATAGAATATGTCGTTACGGTTATTGGATGCTATGAAACGCTTCACCGGCAGTCCCATACGTTTGCCGAACAAACCTGCCGTTATATTACCGAAGTTACCGCTTGGCACGCAGATTACGGCATCAGCGGCCTTTCCCGCCCGCTTCAATTGCGCATAAGCATAGAAATAGTAGAAAGCCTGCGGCAGGAAACGCGCCACATTAATGGAATTGGCGCTGGTCAGTTGCAAACGGCTGTTAAGTTCCTTGTCCATGAAAGCCGCTTTCACCAATGCCTGACAGTCGTCGAACGTACCGTCCACTTCAAGAGCCGTGATATTCTTTCCCAGTGTAGTGAATTGCTTTTCCTGAATTTCACTGACCTTGCCTTTCGGATAAAGCACATAAACATGGATACCTTCCACGCCGAGGAAGCCATTGGCTACGGCACTGCCCGTATCGCCCGAGGTGGCAACCAGTACATTCACCTGCTTCTTACCCTCTTTTCTGATGAAATAGCCCAGCAAACGCGCCATAAAACGACCGCCTACATCCTTAAAGGCAAGTGTGGGTCCATGGAACAATTCGAGGGAGTAGATGTTTTCCGTCACCTTCACCAAAGGAACGTCGAAACTCAATGTATCATATACGATCTGCTTCAATGTGTCTGCCGGAACATCTTCGCCAAAGAAAGCATCCGCTACCCGATAAGCTATCTCCTGAAAACCGAGCGTATCGATGCTGTCGTAAAATTCCTGCGGCAACGGTTTGATGGTAAAGGGCATGAAAAGCCCTTTGTCTGCGGCAAGCCCTTTCACTACGGCTTCTTCGAGGGTAACGTCGGGGGCTTGTTTGTTGGTACTGTAATATTTCATAACTCTTTCATAAATTCGTTTATAAACTCATCTTCTTTCATCAGGCCGTAGCTGCCGCTGCAAGCGGCAACCTCATCGAAAGTCTGCACTTCGTCCGGCTCGATGCCCGGATACCAGATAAAGAAAGGTATCGGTTCGTTGGTGTGCGTACGCAGTTCGCAAGGAGTGGGATGGTCTGGTAAAACGGCTATTGCGACAGGCTCTTCCCAACCTTTCACTGCTTCATAGATAGGACCTACGGCACGGCTGTCCAAGTTCTCAATGGTCAGCATCTTCAAGGAAACATCTCCTTCGTGCCCGGCCTCATCGCTGGCCTCGATATGCAGATAAACGAAATCATCCGTTTTCAAGGCATCAAGGGCGGCAGCCACTTTATTCTCGTAGTTGGTATCGTACAGTCCGGTCGCACCTTCCACCGTCAGACGGCGCAGTCCGGCATAATAGCCGATACCGTTAATCAAGTCTACGGCAGAGATAACAGCGCCTTTCTTCACTTGAGGAAACTTATCCGAGAGTTTCTCCATCTGCGGACGATACCCCGGACTCCACGGCCAAATACTGTTAGCCGGGTCTTTACCTTCGGCCGCACGTTTCCTGTTCACGGGATGCTCTTTCAGCAGCTCCTGCGACCGCATGATTAAGTCGTTAATCAGGTCGGCGGTTTGCTGCGGGGTTAAATCGGCTTGTCCTTCGGGAACAGTGATACCCTCCGTACCGGGCATAGGCTTCACCAGCAACGGCCGATAGGGTTTCAGGGGAACATCATGCGGAGGAGTACAGTCTATCCGCTTGTCTCCGCCTTTTATTACCAGCAAATGCCGGTATTGCACACCTGTATGGAAGCGCACACGCTCACTGCCCAAATGTTCCTGCAGATACTTCACCAGTACATCGGCTTCTTCGGTCGTGATATGTCCCGCCGAATGATTCTTTATATCATCCCCTTCAATACAGATAATATTACAGCGCATCGCCATTTCACCCGGCTTCAGGTCTACTCCGATACTCGCCGCTTCCAACGGACCGCGTCCCTCGTATACTTTCGGCAAGTCATAGCCCAAAACAGACATATTGGCCACCTCGCTACCCGGATGAAAACCATCGGCAACAGTCTTCAACCTGCCTACACGTCCCATCCCTGCGAGCTTATCCATATAGGGCGTTTTGGCAGCCTGCAACAAAGTCTTGTCTCCCAAAGACTTTACAGGCCAGTCGGCCATACCGTCGCCCAATATAATAATGTGTTTCATCTTTGTAAATGAAGAATTAAGAATGAAGAATGATGAATTAAAAATGATAAATTAAGAACCACCGCGCAACCCGAATTCTTCATTCTTAATTCTTCATTCTTCATTTAATTAAACGTTCGCAATACTCATAATATCCGCAAATACCCCCGCAGCCGTTACACCCGCACCGGCTCCGTAACCCTGTATCATCATAGGATATTCCTTATAACGCTCTGTGGTCAGCAAGATAATGTTGTTACTGCCTTCCAGACCGTAGAACGGATGGTTGACACCGACCTCCTGCAATCCTACGGATGCCTTGCCGTTCTCCAGCTTGGCAACGAAACGCCAGTGCTTGTTTTCCGCTTCCAATACCTTGCGGCGTGCTTCAAAGTCGGCGTCAAGGCTCGGCACTTTCTTCCAGAAATCATCCAAAGAACCTTCAAAGAAGTCATCAGGTACAAAGAGGTTCTTTTCCACATCGCTTTGTTCGATGCGATAACCGGCTTCACGCGCCAGAATCACCAGTTTGCGGATTACATCCTTGCCGCTAAGGTCGATACGCGGGTCTGGTTCGGAATAACGTTCCTCCTGAGCCATCTTAATGGTCTTGCTGAAAGGAATATCCGCGCTTATCTTGTTGAAGATATAATTCAGTGTACCGCTCAGCACGGCTTCAATCTTCAGTATCTTGTCGCCGCTATGGATAAGGTCGTTAATGGTATTGATGATGGGCAGACCTGCACCGACGTTTGTCTCAAACAAATATTTCACACCGCGCTGGCGGGCTATCTGCTTCAACTCACGATAGTTTTCGTATTCCGAAGAAGCGGCAATCTTATTGGCGGCAACTACCGATACGTTGTGCATCAGAAGGTCTTTATACAGGGAAGCCACTCCCGCGCTCGCCGTACAATCCACGAATACGGAGTTAAAGATGTTCATGCCGATAATCTCGTCACGGAGCGTATCCAAAGAACTCTCCTTGCCTTTCTCCGCCAACTCTTCACGGAAACGTCCCAAGTCAAAGCCCTCACGACCGAACATGGCTTTGGACGCATCGGCAATGCCTACCACATTCAGTTGCAAACCGTTCTCCTGCATCAACTTCTGACGCTGGCTGTGAATCTGTTCTATCAAACTGCCGCCTACCGTGCCAACACCGCATATAAAGAGGTTCAACACCTGATATTCCGACAGGAAGAAAGAATCATGGATAACATTCAGGGACTTGCGCAGAGACTTGCTGTCCACCACAAACGAAATATTCGTTTCCGAAGCGCCCTGTGCACAGGCTATCACATTGATACCGTTACGTCCCAGCGTACCGAACAACTTACCGGCAATACCCGGTGTATGCTTCATGTTCTCGCCAACGATAGCCACCGTAGCCAAATCCTTTTCCGCCTGTATGGGCGAAATCTCTCCCATCTCAATCTCTTTGGCAAACTCCTCGTTCAGCACTTCGCAAGCCAGGTCGGCATCTGCATTACGCACACCGATGGAAGTAGAGTTCTCCGAAGATGCCTGTGATACGAGGAACACGCTGATACCATTCTTTGCCAAAGCCTTGAAGATACGGTAGTTCACACCAATCACGCCCACCATACCGAGCCCCTGTACCGTTATCAGGCTCGTATCGTTAATGGACGAAATACCTTTAATGGCTTTGCTCTGCGGATTGGAAACCTCTTGCTTGATAACGGTTCCCGCTCCTTCGGGATTGAAAGTATTCTTTATTATAATAGGTATGTTCTTATGGCAAACCGGATAAATGGTAGGCGGATACACCACTTTAGCCCCGAAGTTACAAAGCTCCGTAGCCTCTACATAGCTCAGCTCATTAATAGTGTAGGCAGTGGAAATCACACGCGGGTCGGCGGTCATGAAACCATCCACATCCGTCCAGATTTCCAGCGCATCGGCATCCAATGCCGCGGCTATAATGGCAGCCGTATAGTCGGAACCGCCGCGACCGAGGTTAGTCACCTCGCCCGTAATCTTGTCCGTAGAGATAAATCCCGGAACCAATACGCGTTTAGGCATATCCTTGAACGTCTCACGTACCAAAGAGGTGGTAAGTTCCGTATCCAATACATGCTTGGAATGTTTCTTCTCCGTTTTGATGAACCGGCGCGAATCAAACCATTCAGCGCCCGTCAGTTGCGCCGCAATAATAGATGAAAGGCGTTCGCCGTAACTCACAATCGTATCGGATGTCTTTTGCGAAAGGTCTTTTATCAGATAAATTCCCTGGAAGATGTCCTTCAATTCGTTAAGCAACTCTCCCACCTGGCGTTGCAGTGATACTTGCGCTTCGCCTGCCGGAATTACTTCCTTTATCATTTCCACATGACGATAGACAATCTCACGAAACTCGTTTTCATAAGAGGAGTCACCGGCCGCCGCCATTTTCGAAGTATTAATCAGTTTGTCCGTAATACCGCCCAATGCGGATACTACCACTATTAAGGGTTCGTTTATAGCCTCTACAATTCTCTTAACGCTTAAAATACTGTTCGCGGAACCTACGGATGTTCCGCCGAATTTTATTACTTTCATTTCTTTTTATCGGATTGAAACGGTTGATACAATGTGTCAAAAACAAGCTGCCATAGCCCGTATAGACTTTAACTAAATAAGAAAAACTGCTGAAAATCGGTGTAACACGTAGAAACACAAAATACTATCCCCAACCCCTAAGGGTCATGGTACACATGGATGTGACTGTATGTTGATAGTACTTGTTCATTGTCTCTTACTGCTATCGTTTATGATAAGTGTTGCAAAAGTAACAATAAAAATATTCAAACTATCACGTTTTATGACTTTTTTGCGATAAAAATACAATTTCACCTCATAAAGGACAGAAATATGTATATATCACGGCCAACAGATTCACACTTTTCACAGCGGAAAGGCAAAAATACGAACGCAGTTTTATAACACTTTGCTATTATTTTAGAGATATATTACTATCTTTGCATAGTAACCATGTAAGAATCGAGCGTATGTCCCCAGATAACACTTCCGTTTTGTTAATTTACACCGGTGGCACTATCGGCATGATAGAGAATGCGGAAACCGGAGCTTTGGAGAACTTCAACTTCGAACATTTACAGAAGCATGTGCCCGAACTTCAGAATTTTACGTTCCGCATCGATACCTATCAGTTCGATCCGCCTATGGATTCTTCGGATATGGACCCGGATGCCTGGCGCAAACTCGTACGCATCATCAGCGACAACTACAATCGATATACAGGCTTCGTCATTCTTCACGGCACGGACACTATGGCCTACACGGCATCCGCCCTCAGTTTTATGCTCGAAGGTCTTAACAAGCCCGTCATTCTTACCGGCTCACAGCTTCCCATCGGCGTGCTTCGTACCGACGGTAAGGAAAACCTGCTGACGAGTATTGAAATAGCCACCGCCCGTCATTCCGGCGGACGGCCTATCGTACCGGAAGTATGTATCTTTTTTGAGAACCACCTGATGCGCGGCAACCGCACTACCAAAATAAATGCGGAAAACTTCAACGCTTTCCGCTCATACAATTATCCGGTACTTGCTTCCGCCGGCATACATATTAAATATAACAATGTACAGATACATACGGAAAATACACACGGACAACTGCGGCCGCATTATCTGCTTGACACCGATATTGCCATACTGAAACTCTTCCCCGGCATTCAGGAGAGCGTGGTAGATGCCATTCTTGCCATAAAAGGCCTGAAAGCCGTGGTCCTGGAAACATACGGTTCAGGGAACGCTCCCCGGAAGGAATGGTTCCTTCGCCGCCTTCATGACGCTTGCGAACAGGGCGTTGTCATCGTAAACGTTACCCAGTGCAATGCCGGTACGGTGGAAATGGAACGTTATGAAACAGGTTACCGGCTGATGCAGGCAGGCGTAGTATGCGGATATGACAGCACCACGGAATCCGCCGTGACCAAACTGATGTTTTTGTTAGGACACAACTACTCTCCCGCAGAGGTACGCGAACTGATGAACCGCCCCATTGCAGGTGAGATTACGATATAACAGGGATGCCTGTATAAGCAAGCCGGGATGAGAGTACCGGTGAGTTATGATTAAAAGCCTTATAATATGGTATTAAAAGCCTTTTAATGCTATATTATAAGGCTTTTAATACTATCTCATCATAGGGAAGAGGGCGGCAGATACAGTGAAAGAAGAAAGACGGCTCCCGCCAATATCCGGTTAAAGGTATACATCCATACGGATAATCATAACCATTTATTCCACCACAGGACTCAAGGCTCCGGTAATCGAGTCTATGATAAACCCGGAAACATGCACGTCTTCCGGAATCAGCGGGTGTTCCAGAATAGCTTTCACTGTCTCCCGGACGGATTTCTCCGTATCGCCGAAACCGTAAAGCCACGAGTCGAAATCCACCCCGCAGAAACGTATCATATCTATCGTCTCCTGCTTGATACCGCGCGCTTTCATGTGTTCTATCATTTGGGCGCTGCTCATATGGCATGCACCACAATCGGAATGCGCAATGACCATCACCTCTTTCACCCCCAATTCATAGATAGCCACCATAAGACTGCGTATGACACTGCCGAAAGGATGCGAAATGATTCCGCCCGCATTCTTTATCATCTTGACATCACCGTTCTTGATACCCAAAGCCGCCGGAAGCAATTCCGTCAGACGGGTATCCATACAAGATAAGATGGCGATTTTCTTATCGGGATATTTGTTGGTGATATACTTCTCATATCCCTTGTTCTCTACAAACTGCTTATTGTATTTAAGAATATCTTCTATCATGGTTTCCGTTTTATATTTCTGAGAACAAATATAAAAAAACTCTGTGACACACCGCCGGCTCTGAAACGAAAAATCGTACCTTTGGGCAATTATTCTAAAGGAAGTTCTTTTTATGGCAAAAGAGAAGACGGTATATGTATGTAGCAACTGCGGACAGGAATCGCCCAAATGGGTAGGTAAATGCCCGTCGTGCGGAGAGTGGAACACCTATGTAGAAGAGATTGTACGCAAGGAAGCAGTAAACAAGCGTCCGGTATCGGGCATAGAAACAGCCAAAGCAAAACCCGTAACATTAAACGAGATTGCCGCCGATGACGAACCCCGCATCGACCTGCATGACGCGGAGCTGAACCGTGTGCTGGGCGGCGGGCTGGTGCAGGGCTCGCTCGTACTGATAGGCGGTGAACCGGGTATCGGCAAGTCCACCCTGGTACTGCAAACCATACTCCGCATACCGGAGAAACGCATCCTTTACATATCCGGGGAAGAAAGCGCCCGGCAGTTAAAACTGCGTGCCGACCGCCTGTCAAGTACGTCCTGTGACTGCCTGATTGTCTGTGAAACCTCGTTGGAACAGATTTATGTACATATCAGGAACACACATCCCGATTTAGTCATAATAGACTCCATACAGACCATTTCCACGGAAACGCTCGAATCCTCTCCGGGCAGCATAGCCCAAGTCAGGGAGTGCTCCGCCTCTATCCTGCGCTTTGCCAAAGAGACGCATACGGCGGTTATCCTCATCGGGCATATCAACAAAGAAGGAAGCATTGCCGGACCTAAAGTACTGGAACATATCGTAGACACCGTACTTCAATTTGAAGGCGACCAGCATTATATGTACCGCATCTTGCGCAGCATCAAAAACCGCTTCGGAAGCACCGCCGAACTGGGCATCTATGAAATGAGGCAGGACGGTCTGCGACAGGTAAGCAATCCTTCGGAGCTGCTTCTCAGCCAAGACCATGAAGGGATGAGCGGCATAACCATCGCCTCAGCCATAGAAGGCGTACGACCGTTCCTGATAGAGACGCAGGCATTGGTCAGCAGCGCCGTATACGGAAACCCGCAACGCTCCGCCACCGGTTTCGACATACGGAGAATGAATATGTTACTCGCCGTACTGGAGAAGCGCGTCGGCTTCAAACTCGTCCAGAAAGACGTTTTTCTCAATATCGCCGGCGGGCTGAAAGTAAACGACCCCGCTATCGACCTGGCCGTTATCAGCGCCATTCTGTCCAGCAACATGGATACCGCCATCGAACCCGAAATCTGTATGGCGGGAGAAATAGGGCTGTCCGGTGAAATCCGCCCCGTAAACCGGATTGAGCAACGCATCGGCGAAGCGGAAAAGCTCGGCTTCAAACGGTTTATATTACCAAAATACAATTTGCAGGGACTGAATACCTCCAAATTAAAGATAGAGCTGATACCGGTGAGAAAGGTGGAAGAAGCGTTCCGGGCACTGTTCGGCTAAATCCGTCCCAGGGTGATTTTGCCGCAGGGCATACGGATTAATACACATTATTATATAGTATACAGAAAGAAACCCAATGATACAAGAATACCAATTACGCGTGTTGCCTGAAATCGCAGCCAACGAACAACGCATAAAAAAATACCTCATACAAGAGAAAGGGCTGAACGCGCGCGACATTACGGCCACACGAATTCTGAAACGCAGCATCGATGCACGCCAACGGACCATCTTCGTAAACCTGACCGTGCGCACCTATCTCAATGAGATGCCGAAAGAGAAGGAGTATCAGGAAACCGTCTATCATAATGTGTCGGACAGGCCGCAAGTCATTGTTGTAGGAGCCGGCCCCGGCGGGCTGTTCGCCGCCTTGCGTCTGATAGAGCTTGGTTTGCGCCCCGTCATAGTGGAACGCGGAAAGAATGTGCGCGACCGCAAAAAAGACCTTGCCCTGATAGGAAGGGAGCAGACCGTCAACCCGGAATCCAATTACAGTTTCGGAGAAGGCGGCGCGGGAGCCTATTCGGACGGCAAGCTCTATACCCGCAGTAAAAAGCGGGGAAACGTAGATAAAATACTGAACGTATTCTGCCAGCATGGCGCTTCGTCTTCCATACTCGTAGACGCCCATCCCCATATCGGAACCGACAAACTGCCGCGGGTCATAGAAAATATGCGGAATACAATCATCAATTGTGGCGGTGAAGTGCATTTTGAGACACGCATGGACGCCCTTATCATTGAAAACGATGAAGTGAAAGGCATCGAAACCAATACCGGGCAAACGCTCCTCGGTCCTGTAATACTCGCCACCGGACACTCTGCACGGGATGTATACCGCTGGCTTGCAGCCAACCGGGTGGAAATAGAGGCCAAAGGCATCGCCGTAGGAGTACGCCTGGAACATCCCGCTTCCCTGATAGACCGGATACAATACCACAACCGCAACGGACGCGGCAAATACCTGCCCGCCGCCGAGTACAGCTTTGTCTCCCAGGTGGACGGAAGAGGCGTGTACAGCTTCTGCATGTGCCCCGGAGGCTTTGTCGTTCCGGCAGCCAGCGGTCCCCGGCAAATAGTAGTCAACGGCATGAGCCCCAGCAACCGGGGTTCCCGATGGAGCAACTCGGGAATGGTAGTGGAACTGCGCCCGGAAGACTTGGGGAATGATGAATTAAGAATGATGAATGAAGAATGGGCTGCGCAACAAAGCAGTGCGGCCGACGCTCGACTTTCGGATTTCAATTCCCAACTCAACATGATGTACTTTCAAGAAGCTTTGGAACGTCTTTGCTGGCAGCAGGGCAACATGAAGCAAACAGCACCGGCACAACGCATGGCAGACTTTACAAAGAAAAAGCTCAGCTACGACCTGCCGGAAAGTTCGTATGCTCCCGGACTGGTATCATCGCCTCTGCACTTCTGGATGCCGCCGTTCATCGCAGACCGGCTGAGCAAAGGTTTCCAGCAATTCGGAAAGTACAGCCACGGTTTCCTTACCAACGAAGCCACCATGATCGGGGTCGAAACCCGTACATCGGCTCCGGTGCGTATTGTCAGAGACAAAGATACGCTGCAACACGTCCGCCTGAAAGGGTTGTTTCCCTGCGGAGAGGGAGCCGGATATGCAGGCGGTATCGTATCAGCCGGGATTGACGGGGAACGGTGCGCGGAAGCCGTAGGCCGGCTCTTGCTACAATAATTCCGTTTTCAGCCGGTCACACCAGGCTTTGATACGCTTATCGGTTCTTCCGGACTGGTTCTCGATATCAATAACCAGTCCGCACCATTCATTACCTCGTAAAGCCTTCGACCGGTTGAATGAATACTCTTTAGCGGGAGTAAATCCCACTAAAGCAGCTCCCGCCTTTTCAAAAGCATCACCCAGAATACCCAGGCCGTCAACAAAATTATCGGGATAATTCACCTGGTCGCCCAGGCCGAAAAGAGCAACGCGCTTTCCTTTCAAGTCCAATGTCTCCAGTTCAGGAATCAGCTCATCCCAATAGGTGGGCAGCTCTCCGTCAAACCAGGTGGATACTCCGACAATCAAATTGTCATAGGCCTCGAAATCATTGCCCCAAGCCTGTTCGGCCGGAATAATATCCACATACTCCGTACCCAATGCCTCACGTATCTTCTTCGCTATCTGTGAGGTCTTCACTGCATTCGCAGCATAAAACAATCCTATCTTTTTCATAATCCGTTCATCTTTCATTAAAATTCCAGCAGCTTTTTGGCCGCATCATAAATTCTGTCCGCGTCCGGCAGGATAGCACGTTCCAATACCGGATGAAAACCTACGGGTGTAAAGGTGGAACCTACCCGCTGTACCGGAGCGTCCAGATAGCGGAACATATCCGAACCGATACCGGCGGCAATCTCGCCGCCAAAACCGCCGAACACCTTATCCTCGTGCACCACCAATGCCTTGCCGGTCTTCTTCACCGACTCATAAATCGTCTCCCTGTCCAGCGGAATCAAAGAACGTATATCGATGACTTCCACGTTCCAGCCGCCTTCTTTTTCCAGACGCTCGGCCACATTCAGACAGAGGTGCGTCGTATTGCCATAAGTAATGATGCTCAAGTCGGAACCCTCCCTGCGGATACGCGCCTTACCGAACGGAACTTCAAAATCTTCGGGTACGACCGTCGCCGCTTCCACCGAGTTATACAAAGCTTTCGGTTCGAGAAACAGCGTAAATCCGCGCGAGAGCATACTCGTACGAAGCAGTCCGGCAGCGTCATCCGCAAAGGACGGGTATACAATGCGCGCTCCGGGCAAGGTAGCCAAAGCCCCTTCGAGATTCTGCGAATGATAAAGCCCTCCGCCGATATAGCCGCCCGAAGCCAGACGTAACGTTACATTGGGAACAAACTTCCCGTTGCTGCGCCAGTACTCGTGCGTACATTCCACATACTGCTCAACCGCAGGCCAGAAGTAATCGGCAAACTCCGCACCTTCTATTACGACACGTATCTTCGGGTCAAAACGGCTCATGCCGTTTGCCGTACCCACAATATAGTCCTCGGCAATGGGCGCACTGAACACGCGCGCCTCTCCAAACTCCTGCTGCATACCTTTCGTAACATTAAAGACACCGCCCTTATCCTTATTGGCAACGTCTTGTCCCCAAATAAAAGTATCGGGATTATGCCGGAATTCCGCTTTCAGGGTCTCATTGATAGCATTCACCAGGAACTCTTTCCCGCCTTCCGTCTCGGAGTGCACACCGTCCCTGTATTTTTCAGGCTTATAAGGCTCGGGCAGTACATAGTCGAATATGGTCTTCGGATCCGGGTCGGGAGCAGCCAGCGCCTTACGGTTGGCTGCGGACAAATCTTTCTTCGCCTTTTCCTCAATCGCAACCAAATCTTCCTCGGTAAGGCGTTTGTAGCGCAGCAACATCCTGCGGAACTTCATCAAAGGATCGGCGGCCTTTACGTAAGTCAGCTCTCCTTCATCACGATACAACGTATGCTTGTCCGAATTGGAATGCGAACCGATACGCACACAATTGGCATGCACAATCACCGGATTGCGGTTAAGCAACGCGTATTCCCGCGCCTCGGTCATCGCATTCATCGAGTCAAAGACATCCTTGCCGTTGCAATGAATGATTTTCAAGTTCTTGAAACCGGAAAAGTTATCGGCAACCTTACGCGCCGCCGTCTGGTCTTTCTTCGGTACGGAGATGCCATATCCGTTATCCTGCCAGACGAAGATAACCGGCAGACGCTCCAGACTCGCACCGTTGACAGCCTCATACACAAACCCCTCGGACGAGGCCGACTCGCCATGCGAAGTGATAACCACTCCTTTATGCCCGTAATACACCATGGCCCGCGCCACGCCTGCGGCGTGCAGGTCGTGCGTACCTGTCGCCGAAGATATATTCTCGATATGCCACTCCGGTTTGGCGAAGTGATTGGACATGTGCCGTCCGCCGCTTCCCGGATCGGTAGCCTTCGAGATGCCGTTCAGTATCAGTTCTTCGGGAGTCATTCCTGCCGAAAGCACTGTCAGCATATCCCTGTAATAAGGAAAGAGGAAATCCTCTCCTTTGGTGAATACCTGTCCCATTGCCAGCTGTATGCCGTCATGCCCCGCATACGGAGCATGGTAAGACCAGCCTAAGGACTGCAACAGATAGGCAGGCGCTTTCTCGTCAAGCGCACGCCCCAAAGCCATTAAGTAATACCACTTCTTCAGCGTTTCCGCATCCGTGGTTTTTATATCATATTTCTTCATAATACTCTTTTTTTAGTTTTATTCATTCCAGTTCTCCAGGTAATTCTTGATGAAGTAGAGGAAGTTGCCTCCCAGCGACCCGTCCACCACTCGGTGGTCGTAAGACAAGGAAAGATACATCTTATGGCGGATAGCTATCACATCCCCTTCGGGCGTTTCCATAACGGCGGGTTTCTTCTCTATCACCCCTACTCCCAATATGGCGACCTGAGGCTGATTGATGATAGGCGTACCGAACAGCGATTTGAACGTGCCGAAATTGGTAATCGTAAACGTACCGCCCGCTATATCATCGGGCGTCAGTTTGTTGACGCGCGCTTTAGCCGCCAAGCCGTCTATCGCAATGGCAAGTCCGCTCAGGTTCAGCCGGTCGGCATCGCGCACAACAGGTACAATCAGGTTACCGTCGTTTTGCGATACGGCTATTCCCACATTGATATGCTTCTTGAACAAGATGTTATAACCTTCCACGGAAACATTCACCTGCGGATAGGCAACCAGTGCCTTGGCTGTCGCTTCGGTAATGGCAGGCATATAGGTCAGTTTCACCCCTTCACGTTTAAGGAAAGCCTCCTTATTCTTCTCACGCCACTTCACAAGTTTCGTCATATCCACTTCCACCAGCGTGGTTACGTGCGGAGAAGTATGTTTGGACATCACCATGTGGTCGGCAATCATCCGGCGGACACGATCCATCTCTTTCACCTCGATGCCTTCTGCGGAAGAGGTTGCAGTCGCGGACGAGGGCCGAGGCGCTACCGATGCCGATGTGCCTTGTACGGGGAATGCCGCCGATACCGGTTTCGGCGCGGCAGCCGCGCTCACCTTCGGAGCCGGCGTCACATCCGGCTTCGCAACGGCAACGCCCGCCCCGCCATTCTGTTTCCGTATGATATATCGCTTGATATCCTTTTTGCTCAAACGCCCCTGATAGCCTGTACCCGGTATCTTATCCAACTCCTCTTGCAATATCCGGGCTTCGCGCGCCAATTGGAGAACCACCGGAGAATACCAGCGCTCATCTTCCGACTTGGCGGCTTGCGCCTCAGGCAGTTCCCGCGCCGCGGCCGAAGCATCGGACGCAACATTATCCGCCGCAGCGACCTTGGCGCTTTCCGCCGTACCGGCAGGAGATTCGGAAACCTCATCGTCTCCACCCATATCCACCACGGCCACTACCGTACCTACCGCAACGGTATCGCCCTCCTGAAACAATATCTCCACTATCTTACCCTCCACCGGCGAAGGAATCTCCGCACTGACTTTGGCTGTATTCACTTCAAACAGCACATCATCTTCCTTGATGACGTCCCCCACTTGTACCGACCAGGAGACAATAGTCCCTTCGGTTATACTTTCGCCCAGCTTGGGCATCTTTATCTCAAATCTCGACATATAGTTAAGTTTTAGGTTATTAGTTCTTATTATGTAAACAAATCGCCCGGAAGTAAAGTTTACCTCACACCGAAACCGATACGGCCTTATCGTATATCCACTCCCCGCAGGCGTACTTTTCGGCCTTCAGCCGTTCAATCTCCTTCAAATCCCCGGGAGTGAAACGATAGATACGGCTGTCTCCCTTCTCAAAGAAGAAGTGAAACAGCAGACGGGCGAAGCGTCTCAGAGGCAGGACGGGCGACAGATGCTCACTGATATTCGTTACCGTACTTCTCACAGACGGAACGGCATGCAGCACGCGTGAACCGGGCAATAAATCCCCGTCACCGCCCTTTCCGCATAATGCGGCGTCCAGCGCCTGCAGGTTGGTGGAATACAATAAAGTACAATGATACATCACCCTGTTCTTATGGATGCACTGCGCACTGCCCGACACTTTCCGCCCGTCTACATAGATACCCATCCGCTTGTCGGTATACGCCACAATGCCGAGGGTTTCAAGGAAATCTACGGTCTGCCGCAGGTAGTACTCAAAGTCGGGACGCTCCACCGTTTCTATAAAGCTCAGATTGAGGTTGCCCTCATCGTGGTACACAGCCCCGCCACCGGAAAAACGGCGCGCCAACGCGATATCGTTCGCACGCAGATACGCCTCATCCGTTTCCTTCCGTACACTCTGGTGCTTGCCTATCACCACAGAAGGGGCGGACTGCCACACCATAAAGAAATTATCTTTCTTTTTCTTGAGAAGGTACTCTTCCGCCGCCAGATTAAAATACACATCCGTACAGCGGTTATCTATGCAGGATGTCATGCAAACAGTGTTTCGTGAAATATCTCTCCCACCGTAGGATGCGGGAATACGCTCTTTTGAAACTCCTCCACCGTATAGCCGTGCTGAACGGCAATACCCGCCACAACGACCATCTCCGATGCCGGATTGCCCAGCAGGTGGCAGCCGATAATCCGTTCGTCATCATCCAGCACCAGTTTGCACAGCCCGTTTCCCAATTCGTTTTCGGCAACGAAACGTCCGGAATACGCCATAGGCAGCTTCTGTATGTGATAGCCGGTGCCGGTGGCTTTCAGTTCTTCTTCGGTCTTCCCCACTCCGGCAACTTCCGGATTGGTATAGACCACACCCGGTATGCAGTCGTAGTTCATCATATCCTCTACTCCCAGAATATGGTTAACCGCCACTTCACTCTCACGAATCGCGGTGTGCGCCAGCATGGAACGCCCCGTTATATCGCCGCAGGCGTAAACGCGGGGATGGGACGTTTGCATATGCTCATCCACCTTCACGCCGTTGCGTAGCAGCTCGATATCCAGTTTGTCCAATCCCGCCTTATCGAGATTCGCCTTACGGCCTACGCTTACCAAAACTCTTCCGGCCTCTATCAGGGAAGCCTTGCCGTCCTTTTCGACAGTCACCCCCTCTTGGGACACCGCCGTTACTTTCGTATTCAGATAGAAGTTCACGCCCCGTTTCAGATATTCCGCACGCAGCATGCCGCTCGTTTCCTTGTCCATCGCCCCCAGTATCTCGGGCATCATCTCCACAACGCTCACCTTCACCCCCATACTGTTGAAGAAAGAGGCGAACTCCATGCCGATAACGCCGCCGCCGATGATAACCAGCGATTGGGGGAGCTCCTTGCTCTCGAGCGCTTCTTTGGAAGTCCAGTAATCCGTATCGGACAAGCCGGGTATCGGCGGGACAACCGTATCGGAACCGGTACACACCAGCAGATAGGTTGCTTCGTAGGTTTCACCGCCCGACACGATGCGGAACATTCCGTTCTCCTCACCCGCTATCACGGCTTCTCGCTCCACTATGGCGACGCCATACGAGCCGACTGTCATCTTCACGCCGCCCGTCAGTTTCTTTACAACTTTGTCTTTGCGGTCGATTATCTTTCCCATATCGAAAGCCGCCGCATCGGGAACGGCTATGCCGTATTTGGCGGCTCCTTTCATAGTATCCCACAGCTTGGCGGAATACAACAGTGTCTTTGTTGGAATACATCCTTCATTCAGGCACACGCCGCCAATGGCTTTCTTCTCAAACAAGACGGTCTTCAAACCGCCGGCAGCCGCTCTCTCGGCCGCTGTATATCCGGCAGGCCCGCCGCCGATAATGGCTATATCATATCTCATAACGTTAAGGTTTTAAGTTAGTTATAAACTACTAACAAATAAGAGAGTGACAGAGTTCTGCATTCGGGCGAAATTCATTTCCCCGCATTATAAGGATGATACAAAAATAATCCGTACTTTTGCGGGCAAACCCTGTATCTTTATGACAACTCCCGAAATAGCAATCGTCGCTCCCAACACACTGACCTCTTTGGGATTGCAGAACCTTCTGGAAGAGATTATCCCGATGGCCACCATCCGCGTGTTCCGTTCTTTCGCCGAACTCATGGACGACACGCCCGACATGTACGCCCATTACTTCATCTCTTCCCGGATATACTTCGAGCATACCTCTTTCTTCCTGCCCCGCAAACCCAAAACCATCGTACTGGCAGGCGGCGACAACCAGCCCCAGCTATCGGGAGTACCCACCCTGAACATCTATCAGGACGAGAAAAGCCTCATCAAAGATATTCTCCAACTGCACCGGTACGGCCATCACCACGGGCATCCGGGCAAGCAACCGGACGGCTCCCGCTCCTCCATGCCGCCCCATGCCGCCAACGGCGCCGACGACCACGACCTGTCCGCCCGCGAAATAGAAGTGTTGGTACTCATCACCAAAGGACTCATCAACAAAGAGATTGCCGACAAACTGAACATCAGCCTCACCACCGTCATCACCCACCGCAAGAACATCGTGGAGAAGCTGGGCATCAAGTCCGTATCGGGACTGACCATTTACGCCGTGATGCACGGCTACATTGACGCCGACGGGATATAATAAAGCGCTTCCCCCTCATAATCCTCATAAATTAGGATTGCACGGACTGGAGATTTCGCGTTACTTTGCAGCCGAAATAAAACCAGTTATGAAACAATATAAGATTATCACCCTGATTCTGATGCTCCTCACTGCCGGCAATGCGCTTGCAGAAGACCTGGACACCCTGAAAGTAGTGGACGTTGAAGAAATCCTCGTCATCGCAGCGCCCAAAGAAAACCGCAAGTTGCGCGAGCTGCCCACGGCCGTCACCCTGCTTTCGCAGGAAGACATGCAGGCTGCCCGGGTGGGCTCCATCAAGAACCTGACAGGACTTGTTCCCAACATGTTCATCCCCGACTACGGCTCACGCCTGACTTCCGCCGTTTACATCCGAGGCATCGGCTCGCGCATCAACACGCCGTCCATCGGACTGTATGTGGACAACATCCCCTACATCGACAAATCCGCTTTCGACTTCGACTACTCCGACATCGAACGCATCGACGTATTGCGCGGCCCGCAAGGAACCCTGTACGGACGCAACGCGATGGGCGGGCTGATTAAGATTCACACCAAATCGCCTTTCTCCTATCAGGGCACAGACTTCCGCATGGGCGCAGGCACGCACAATGCCTACAACACTTCGCTGACGCATTACCACCGGGTGTCCGAGCGTTTCGCTTTCTCCACCGGCGGCTTCTATGACTACGAAGGCGGCTTCTTCCGCAACGCGGCGCTGAACAATAAGAAAATAGATAAAGGACAGTCGGCCGGAGGACGCTTCCGCGGCATCTACCTGCCTTCCGAGAACTGGAAAGCGGACTTGAACATAAGCTACGAATACAGCGACCAGGGCGGCTATCCGTACTATTATACAGGCAGCGTCAATCCCGCCGCCCAAAGCGAAGACATGAAATCCTATATCGGTACAATCTCCAACAACCGCGAAAGCAGTTACTACCGCAATCTGCTGAATACAGGGCTGAACCTCGAATACCAGGCGCAGCGCTTCACCCTGAGCGCCGTAACGGGTTATCAGTTCCTGAAAGACCGCATGTTCATCGACCAGGATTTCACCGCAAAAGATATTTATACGCTGGAACAAAAGCAGCGCATCCATACCCTGAGCGAAGAGATTGTGATGAAAAGCAAAGGCAACGGCCGCTGGCAATGGGCCACGGGTGTATTCGGCTTCTACCAATGGCTGAAAACCGACGCACCGGTGACCTTCAGAGAAGACGGCATGAATATGCTGGGGCAGATGCTGGGCAGTGTAATCCCTTCCAAAATAGAAGTTACCATGATGCCGGGCATGGGACTCAATATCCTGCCGTCCTTGCAACTCGGCAGCGGCAATCTGCTCATTAACGGCAATTTCGACACGCCTCTTCTCAACGGAGCGCTGTTCCACCAATCCACTTTCCGGGACTTATTCGGCCTGACGGGATTATCCTTCACAGCCGGATTGCGTCTGGACTACGAGAAGATGAAGATGAACTACGACTCCGGTACCGCAATGGACTATACGGTAGGTATCAAGGGAGAAATGGTACGGGGCGGACAGGTTATCAAAGAAATACCGATGATGCCCGAGACGGCGCTCACCGTACAGTCACGCTACCGGGGTTCCATCGATAAGGATTACCTGCAACTGTTGCCTAAGTTTGCCCTTCAATACGATTTCAAAGACAATCTGGGCAACGTTTACGCAACCGTAAGCAAGGGCTACCGTTCGGGCGGATATAACATCCAGATGTTCTCCGACCTGTTGCAGTCCAGCCTGCAAAACGACATGAAGCGACAGACGAAAGAAGAAGTACTGAAAGCCATAGAAAACTCCCCCGGCGCATCTTACAAAGATTTTATCAGCGAAAAGTTCCCCGATGCAGGCGAGAACCCCGACGCCCGCTCCGCCACCGAGTACAAGCCGGAGCAAACCTGGAACTATGAAATCGGAGCCCACTTGAACCTTTTCAATAACCGTCTGCGCACCGATGCCGCACTCTTCTGGCTGGAGACGCGCGACCAGCAAATCTCACGTTTCGCGGGAGCGAGCGGCTTGGGACGCGAGACGGTCAACGCGGGCAAAAGCCGCAGCCTCGGCGCCGAACTGGCTCTGGCTGCCGCCATCACCACCGACTTCACGCTGAACACCAGCTACGGCTATACGTACGCCACCTTCAAGGATTACGTAACCAACGCCCGCGTCAACGGCCGGCTTCAGGAAATCAGCTATAATGGCCACTACGTACCTTTCGTCCCCAAACATACGCTGACCGTAGGCGGGCAGTACATTTTCCGCATCAATCCGGGATACTGGCTGGACCGCATCCAACTGAATGCCGGCTATACCGGTGCAGGACGCGTCTACTGGACGGAAGAAAATACCGTCAGCCAGTCGTTCTACGGTACGCTGAACGGACGTGTCAGTTTACAGAAAGGCCGCGGACAGATAGATTTCTGGGTGCGTAACGCGCTGGACAAGGATTATGCCGCTTTCTACTTTGAGAGCATGGGCAACGGGTTCATGCAGAAAGGACGCCCCATCCAGGCGGGAATCGAGCTGCGCTGCAGATTTTAGCAAATGAAACCGAACGTTTTCGGCAAGCCTGCAAACAGGTTTCGCAAGCCACTTACCATAAACAGGTTACGTGTACCAAAGTAATACCATGCTTTGGTACGCGAAATACCAACTGTTGGTACGGGAAGTACCACACATTGGTACATGAGGTACCACGCTTTGGTATGCGGAGTACCAACCGTTGGTACATGGAATACCAGCCGTTGGTAGACAACATACCCGCCTTTGGAACGGAATGTACCAACCGCCGATACCGATGAAATACTTATTCGTTGATTGCCCCGCAATGCGGACAAATTCCTTTCGCCCCTATCTTCTGTCCGCAATTACCGCAGCGATAGCGGGATGCAGCCAGTGACGAACGCAGTTTCCTGAGGAATACCCACACAAATACGGCGATAAACAAATAGCCGATATATATCTGGGTAGTCAATATAAAGAAGAAATAACAAAAGATGCAACAAGAGGCCAGCCCCAACAGATAGAACACTGCCGCCGCCGGACTCAGCAGACGGAACAAATCGTCGAGCACCGCCAGCAGCACAATGACAAACAACCAAAGGCTCATAAGGAACACAGAAAGCACGAACGGCACTTTAAACGGCGATAGCGTAGGATTGAAATAAAAATGCTGCCACGTCTCCGGTACAAATACCTGCATAGACTCGTACACGGTGGCGCTGAACGCCAGCAACAGGCATAGCAGCAACGGATATACACTGTCTATATCATTGAAGCAGACCATTTGCAACTGCCTGCGCCGGAACGCACGAAACAGCCATACCGCCACGAACAAGGCGAAAATAACAATGAAATAGGACGCATGCGTATCGCTGAACAGGTAAATGGCCTGGGAGATACTGTCCGTAGGAACAAAAGCCCGCATCATATCCTTTTCCCGAAGCCAGCCCTGCACTTCCTGAGAATGGGCGAGTTTCACCCATACGCTATCCACGCTGTCCGCGGGATGGATGGCAAACTCCGCCACTACCACCCTATCCCCTTTGTACAGCGTGTTGTAACAATCCTTTACAGGCAGACAGGCTATCGTCACCGAATCATCCTGTACCTCCAAGTTCGTATTCCACGTATAATGACGCTCATACAGATAAGCCAGCGAATCGCGGGTCTTTGCTCCCAGTTTTCCGTTTTCCAAGTCGGGACGGGGGTAATGGCAGGACGTAAGAACAAAAACAGTAAATATGAAGTATAAAGTATAAGGTATGAAGCATAAAGGGCGGGGCACACGCCGGACGGTGATGTCGCGTTTACAGCTACTTATGTTTACTTCCTCTTTCTTCATATTACACATTTCCGATACTCATTCGTAATCATCCTATTCTGAATCGTCTTGTACAGTCTGTCATTCAGAGCGGAGAGAATACTCTTTTTTTAGATGTATAGAGGGAAGAGATTCTTCGCTTCGCTCCGGATGACTGATAGTATAAGCTGATTATATGCATTTACTTATACTGTATACCTTATATTTTATACTTCATACTTTCTCTTCACTTACTTTCATCTGGCAGTTCTTGCAGTCAAAGGCGAGACGGAAGCGTTTGCCGTCCGTTCCTACCAGATAATAAGGTTCCCGGTACGGGGACTGTCCCTTTTGATGCGTAGGACACCAGCCCATGCTATAACGCAGGCAATGTTTGCAGAACATAAGTACGGCTTCGGGCACGGCCTGTTTCTCGTAAGCCGGTTCTATGGAAGCTACCCCGTGAGCCTGATAAAAGCCGCGGGCGGCAGTATTCATCACATTACCCAAATAGGTCAGGGACGTTATCGGGAAACGGTGGCGGGTAGGTTTCCACACGTGCAACTCACGGCGGTAAGTAATACGACGGGCGGCAATCAGCCTGTCTATCGCTTGGCGGCGCCAGTCGGCTATCGCCGAGGCGGGTATGAACCAGTTCTGCGACAGGTTGATTGCAATGGCGGGAGCCGCTTCCGGGGCACTGTCCCGTACCTCGAAAGGAGTATTTCCCAATTTGCCGAGCTGGGTGCGCAGGTTATCCTGTTGCGGAGTACGCGCAAGTTCTTTTGAAGAGGGGAAAGACAAGGTTATACGATTGTCGTCCTCGTCCTCGGCGGTCAGCGCAAAGCCCGAAGGGGTATCTGCCAGTTCCCATTTTATGCCGATTTTACGCTCGGCGGACTTACGGGCCAGGACGCGCTCAAAGTCCTGGTCGAAATTACGGTAAAGACGGGTGCGCGGTTTGATGCGGGGCATATCGCCTGCCGGATACAATTTGTTGCCGTCCACCCGATTGATGCGGAAACCTTGCAAACGTCCCTGTTCGTCGAGAAAGCAAACACCGTCTCCGTTATGGAAGGGTTTCACTCCGGCCACGGTAAGGTAGTTGCCACGCTGCTCTTTCATCGTTCCCATCTCCTCGCCCAAGGATTTCGGCGTATCGAAAGAGGATATTTCCCGATCGCGGCCTTGCAGAAAGTAATGGGTGAAGCCGCGGCTGAAACTCTTGTCCAATTGTGGCTTGAAACCGAAACGGCAAATGCCCGAGGAAGCGCGTACATACTCCTTGCGGCGGGCAAAGACAGCATCCAGTTTCTGACGGTAGGCGGCTGTGACATTCTTCACGTAAGAAACGTCTTTCAACCGCCCCTCTATTTTCAGGGAAGAAGCGCCGGCATCCAGCAGTTCTTCCAGCACTTCACTTTGGTTCAAGTCTTTCAAAGAGAGCAGGTGCTTGTCGCGGACGATGGTTTTTCCGTCCGCATCCACCAGACTGAACGGCAGGCGGCAGAACTGGGCGCACTCTCCCCGGTTGGCGCTTCTGCCAAAGCATGCCTGACTGACGTAGCACTGTCCGCTATAACTTACACAAAGCGCGCCATGTACAAAGACTTCCAAAGGCGTCTCCGGACAGGCCTCATGGATATTGCGTATCTCCTGCAATGAAAGCTCGCGCGCCAGCACCACTTGGCGAAAGCCCGCATCCGCCAGAAAACGAACTTTCTCCGGTGTACGGTTGTCCATCTGCGTACTGCCATGCAACGGTATGGGCGGCAGGTTCAGACGGGTAATGCCCATGTCCTGCACAATCAGCGCATCTACACCGATACGGTACAACTCCCAAATCATCTTTTCCGTTTCCGCCAGTTCTTCTTCTTTCAGAATGGTATTTACCGTGACATAGATACGTACATTGTACAAATGGGCGTATGCCGTCAAAGCGGCAATGTCTTCCAGCGAATTAACCGCCGCAGCACGTGCGCCGAACTTCGGAGCGCCTATATATACCGCATCCGCACCATGATTGACGGCTTCAATGCCGCACTCCAGATTCTTGGCGGGCGCCAACAGCTCTATCTTCCGTTGCTTTATCATGCTATTTGATATCTTCAATGTTGAACGGGGTTTCCTGATATACAAAGTAGTTCAGCCAGTTGGAAAACAACAGGTTGGCATGCGCGCGCCAACGCACCAATACGCCTTTGTCCGGATTATCATCCACATAGTAATTGCGGGGCATCTCGATGGGCAACCCCTTATCCAAGTCGCGACGGTACTCCGTATCGAGCGTCAGCGGGGAGTATTCGGAATGACCGGTTACGAAAAACTCACGTCCGTTACGCGCCATCACCATGTAGACTCCCGCGTCTCTCGACTCCGAGAGCAGTGTCAGTTCGGGAACTTTCAGAATATCTTCCTTGCGAACTTCCGTATGGCGGCTGTGGGGCACATGGAACACATCGTCAAAACCACGGAAAATGGGATAGAGAGGTTGCAGCGTACGATGCTCGAATATACCGAACATCTTTGCGTCCAACGGGTATTTGGGTACTCCGTAATGATGGTAAAGTCCGGCTTGCGCAGCCCAACAGATATAAAGGGTGGACGTGACATGCGTACGCGCCCAATCGAAAATCTCGGTAATCTCGTCCCAATAGGTCACTTCCTCAAAATCCATCTGTTCCACAGGAGCGCCGGTGATAATCATGCCGTCATACTTCTCGTCACGCATCTTCTCAAAATCCGTGTAGAAAGTTTTCATATGCTCTATCGGAGTATTCTTTGAGGTATGGCTCTTGATTTTCATAAACGAAATCTCCACCTGCAACGGAGTATTGGACAGCAAACGCACCAAATCGGTTTCCGTCGTAATCTTCAACGGCATCAGATTCAATATGACAATCCGCAACGGACGAATGTCCTGTTGGGTGGCACGTGAATTATCGATAACGAAGATGTTTTCCTCTTTCAGCAGCTCTATCGCGGGAAGTTTATCGGGTAAATTTAAAGGCATAAGCTCTGTTCTATGGTTTAACTAATTACTGTTTACGATTTTAGCGTGTAAAGTTAGATAAAAAATCAGAGCGATATAAATAAATTGCGGAAGTTTTTGTTGAATTATATCCTTTATCGGAATCTCCATACCATATTTTTGCAAATAGTTCATTGGAAAGGAGATAATCTTGTGAATTATAGTACCTTTGTGATCGAAACTCAAAGCATCGATTACATAATGGCGAAAATTATCGTTCAAGACACACTGATTACCGTTCTTAATTTTGAAGAACAAGATTATATATCTCTTACCGACATGGCTTCTGCCAAAGAGGGGGACAGCAGAGCGGCGGATGTGATTAAGAACTGGATAAGAAGCCGTTATACGATTGAATTTCTTGGCACATGGGAAGTCATCCATAATCCTAATTTTAAAGTGGTCGAATTCGACCACTTTAGAAAGAGCGCAGGACTACCGTCGTTTGTACTAAGTGCTTCCGAATGGATAGAACGCACCAATGCCATCGGTATCATCGTAAAAAAGGGGCGTTATGGCGGAACGTACGCCCATAAGGATATCGCTTTTGAATTCGGTTCCGCAATCAGCGTACCTTTCAAACTCTACCTTATCGAGGAATTTCAACGATTAAAGACTGAAGAACAACGTCAACTGGGTTGGTCGGTAAAACGTGAGCTGTCGAAAATCAACTATCGCATACATACTGATGCCATAAAACAAAACCTTATTCCGCCGGAAGTCACACCGGCGCAAGCAAGTATTATTTATGCCAATGAAGCCGACGTGTTGAATGTAGCCATGTTCGGTATGACAGCAAAACAATGGCGGGAAACAAATCCTGACCTAAAAGGTAATATTCGTGATTATGCTACTGTCAATGAGCTGATCTGCCTGTCGAACATGGAAAACCTGAATGCCGTTTTTATCGAGCAGGGTATGACACAAAGGGAACGTCTTGTCAAGCTAAACCAAATAGCGATTCATCAAATGAACATATTGGGAAATGGCGATAATAATAACCATAGGTTATTGGAATAAAGAGCTATGGGATTAAGTTAGGAATATACTTCACGTAACCTGTTTTTTTGAGGTAGCAAAAATTTAATCCACCTTGCTGCATATTACTCAAATTTGTAATAACGCAGTGTATATACTTTAAATTGAGCGACTGTTTTTGTGATTATTCCAAAGATTTAGTATACTTTTGTACCCTTGTCTTATAGAGATATAAAAAGAAGAAGAAAAGTACCGGGCTATCAAGCGTGACAGCCAACAATAGAAATCCGGAAGCGTAAATAACTTTCTCATAACATTTGTGGTTCTGCCCAATCTGATATATCAATAACACATAAGCTTTTGAGTACGAACCAAAGACGAAGTTTTTTTGTCTTACAAAACTACTGTAACATGAATATAATGAAAAACGCTTTCAAGAGGATAAATAATGTACTATATCTGATTATAGCCTTATTAATAGCCTCTTGCGTCAACAAGATAGACGATGAAATCAAGGAAAGTAATATCCCGATTTCCTTTTCCGTCAAAACAAGTAAAACTACCACCAAAGCAGCCAAAAGCACTTTTGAAACCGGAGACAGAACCGGAGTCTTCGCCATGCTGACGGGCAACTCTTTGGATAAGCAACGATATATTGACAACCTGCTGCTGGAATGCGGTGAAGGCAGTAAGCTGATACCCAAGAAAGAAGTATACTATCCGGAAGGTGATGCCACACTGGATTTCATCAGTTATTATCCGTATCAGACCGAAAGTGTCTCCAAAGGAAGTTCCTTACTGAACGTTGCTGTCCAAACCGACCAGAGTAAAGCCGCCGACTACAGCCTCTCCAATTTCATGACCGCCCGTATCGAGGATGTATCCAACAGCGAGAAAACCGTAAAACTGGAATATAAGCACCAGTTTGCGAAAATAAAGTTAGTCCTTACGCCTAAAGAGGGAGAAGATGCAGACGATATGCTCAAAGCCAATCCCAGAATCATAGCTACGGGATTCAAAACGCAAGCCGTATACGACCTGCAATCAGATAAATTATCCGGTATCGATGATGCCAGCGAAATGGATATTATACCTTTCGGCACGTGGAAGAAAGAGGGTAACTCTTTATCCGGTAAGGAGTTTATCGTTATTCCGCAGACACATTCCGACAGCGGACAGGCTTTTACATTGGAATGGAACGGCAAAATCTATATCTGCTCTCTCCCGTCGGCAGCCATCAAAGAAGATACGGAATTGGAAATTCGTATCAACGCGCTGCAAAGTACAAGCGAAACCCTGACCGGAGTTATCGCCGGCATCAAGGAATGGGGATTCAGCGAGCAAGGAGAGAGCGAAAACAGATATGACATCACCGCCATCCATACAGCCTCACTGTCATTCAAAACATCCGACGTTTACAGAATATATCATCAGGGAAAGCCCGTGGCAGAAGTATGCCGGGAGTACCTTTACGCAACCGCTGCCGATGCTGTCGATTCCAGAGCGATTGTAGTCTATCCCGTACAAGACAATGAGCGGACGGACTTAATGAACGGTATCGTTTTACAACTGCCGGACAAAACCGCCATGATACACGGCGGCAGGGTGAGCTGGAATGAATCGGAAAACTCACTGGCCTACACCTCCGGGCACTCCCAACCCATCGAAAAGTTCTATATAGACGCAAGCAAAAAGATAGTCACTGAAAAACCTGCCGCTGCAACGCTGGCTATCAACGTCAGCAGCTATGTAATCAGAGATATACGAAACGGGATTTTACAAACCTATCCTATCGTGAAAATAGGTACACAGTATTGGATGAAAGAAGATTTACAAGCCGCCTATTATAACGATAGCAGAAGCATGCCTCTCGGAAAAAACCTTGGTGGAGGCGAAAGTTACTTCAAATGGGACGATTGTGACGCCTGCTTTTATAACGGTGAAGCAGTCCTGACCGAGAAGCTGGCTCCGCTGGATTGGAAACTGCCTGCTCCAAATGATTGGAGCAGGTTGAAAGAATACGTGGGGGAGAATGCTTCCGCACTAAAAAAGGCGGATGCATGGAGCTCCGACGTTTATTCCGCAACCAATGAAACCGGATTCGGCATTCAGCCCAGAGGACTGCTTCTGGAAAGAGAAAACAAAACAACCTTGGTAAACGCAAATTCATCTACCGCCTACTGGGTGTACAACAGCACACAAAAGCAATTGGATACGGTCGTAATGTTTACGAACGGCAATAACGACATCGCTTTAAAGAATGCCGTCAAACCGGAAGGCAAAGATTATTATAATGCGTTTTCCGTTCGCTGCATAAAAGAATAGCCTGCCCGGCGGGCATTTCTCATTTCTTTTTCGTATTTTTGTTCCCAATGTGCAGGATTTTGCTAATTAGACAAAGACAACGAAGAAGAAATGAGAGTAATCGATCTGATAAACAGTAACGAAAAAACAGCTTTTTCTTTTGAGATATTGCCCCCTCTGAAAGGTACAGGCATCAAAAAGTTGTACGAAACGATAGATACATTACGGGAATTCGACCCTAAATACATCAATATAACCACACACCGCAGCGAGTACGTGTACAAAGACCTCGGCAACGGACTGTTTCAACGCAACCGGCTTCGTCGCCGTCCGGGAACCGTATCCGTGGCGGCAGCCATCCAGAACAAATACAACATAACGGTAGTGCCGCATATTCTTTGCAGCGGTTTCAGCCGTGAAGATACCGAGTACGTATTGCTTGACCTGCAATTTCTGAATATCACAGACCTTTTGGTGTTGCGCGGAGACAAGGCGAAGCACGAATCCGCCTTTACGCCCGAAGGTAACGGTTATCATCACGCCATCGAATTGCAAGAGCAGATTAACCAATTCAATAAGGGTATCTTTGTAGACGGTTCCGAAATGAAAGTCACCAATACTCCTTTCTCATACGGAGTGGCCTGTTATCCGGAGAAGCACGAAGAAGCTCCCAATATCGATACGGACATTTACTGGCTGAAGAAGAAAATGGAGACCGGAGCGGAATATGCCGTTACCCAATTGTTCTATGACAACCGGAAATATTTCGATTTCGTAGAACGCGCCCGCAAAGCCGGGGTTACCATCCCCATCATACCGGGCATCAAGCCATTCAAGAAGCTGTCACAGCTCAGCATGATACCCAAAACATTCAAAGTGGACTTACCCGAAGAACTGACAAAGGAAGTCTTGAAATGCAAAAATGACGCCGAAGCGCAACAAGTGGGTATCGAATGGTGCATACAGCAATGCAGGGAATTGATGGAACATCGTATTCCCAGTATCCATTTCTACTCCATAGGCGCGGTAGACAGCATTAGAGAAGTAGCCAAACAGATTTATTAACCAAATAGCGGTACCGTGTTTTTTAAAGATGTAATCGGCCAGGACGCAGCCAAACAGCGATTGATACAAGAAGTGCAGGAAGGACGCATTCCTCATGCGCAATTGTTCTGCGGACCGGCGGGAGTAGGCAAACTTCCGCTGGCTATGGCGTATGCCCGTTACATCTGTTGCCCGAACCGTACTGAAACCGATGCCTGCGGTACGTGTCCTTCGTGCGTGAAGTGGAATAAACTGGTACATCCGGACGTACACTTCGTATTTCCCATTGTGAAAAGCGCCAAAGGGAAGAAAGAAGTCTGCGACGACTACATAGCAGACTGGAGACGTTTTGTACTGAACAACCCCTATTTCTCACTGAATCACTGGCTGAACGAAATGGGAGCAGAGAACGGACAAGCGATTATCTACGCAAAGGAAAGCGATGAAATCACCCGTAAACTCAGCTTGAAATCCAGTGAAGGCGGCTATAAGGTAACCATTGTATGGCTGCCGGAAAAGCTGCACGAAGTCTGCGCCAATAAGCTATTGAAACTGTTGGAAGAACCGCCAGAGAAAACAATCTTCCTTTTGGTTTCGGAAGCCCCCGAAATGATATTATCCACGATACTCAGCCGTACGCAGCGTTTCAATATCCGCAAAATAGAAGAAGCGAGCATAGCAAACGCACTGCAACAAAAATACGGCGTACAACCGGTGGACAGCCAGACCATTGCGCATCTGGCGAACGGGAACTTCATCAAGGCGCTGGAAACCATCCACCTGAATGAAGAGAACGAACTCTTTTTTGAATTGTTCGTCAGCTTAATGCGTCTCTCCTATCAACGGAAAATACGGGAAATGAAGCAATGGAGCGAACAACTGGCAGTCATGGGACGCGAACGCCAAAAGAATTTCCTGGAATATTGCCAGCGCATGATACGGGAAAACTTCATCTATAACCTGCATCGGAAAGAGATGAATTATATGACGCTACCCGAACAGAACTTCGCAACCCGATTCGCCCCGTTCGTCAATGAGCGGAATGTTATGGGCATCATGGATGAGCTCAGTGAAGCGCAGGTTCATATCGAACAGAATGTGAATGCCCGTATGGTATTCTTTGATTTTTCACTGAAAATGATTGTTCTGTTGAAGCAGTAAGAAAAAATATCATCGGAAGATATTTCCGGATAACAGGATGATAAAACAATAAGATAAGAGAATAAATATAAAGAGCATTTGAATCGTAAATAAAATAAAGAAATGGAATTTAAACTACATAACGGAAGCGGTAGTCTCTGCTGCAAAAGCTGCGGCAGGCAAGACAAACAGCTGAACACCTACGACTGGCTCGCCGATATTCCGGGCAATGCCGAAGAATCGGACATGGTGGAAGTTCAGTTCAAGAATACCCGTAAGGGCTATTTCCGCAACAGCAACAAAATTCCTTTGGAAAAAGGTGATATAGTGGCCGTAGAAGCTACTCCCGGACATGATATAGGCGTAGTAACCCTTACGGGACGGCTTGTTCCGCTACAAATGCGTAGAGCAAACATCAAGTCGGAAGCAGATATCAAACGTATCTACCGCAAAGCCAAGCAGGTGGATATGGAGAAGTATAATGAAGCGAAAGCGCGCGAACACAGTACGATGATTCGTGCCCGTCAGATAGCTCTTGACCTCAACCTCAACATGAAAATCGGAGATGTGGAATATCAGGGAGACGGCAACAAAGCGATCTTCTACTACATTGCCGATGAACGCGTAGACTTTCGCCAGCTGATTAAAGTGCTTGCCGACGCTTTCCATGTACGTATCGAGATGAAACAGATCGGTGCACGTCAAGAGGCCGGACGTATCGGCGGTATCGGACCTTGCGGCCGTGAGCTGTGCTGCGCTACCTGGATGACGTCTTTTGTTTCCGTTTCAACCAGCGCCGCCCGTTTTCAAGACATCTCACTGAACCCGCAAAAGCTTGCCGGACAATGCGCCAAACTGAAATGCTGCCTCAACTACGAAGTGGACTGCTACGTAGAAGCGCAAAAACGCCTGCCTTCCAAAGAAATCGAATTGGAAACCAAAGACGGCGTATTCTATTTCTTCAAAGCCGATATTCTCAACAATCAGATAACTTACTCCACAGACAAGAATATTCCAGCCAATCTGGTTACCATCAGTGGCAGACGGGCTTTTGAAGTTATCGGTCTGAACAAGAGAGGTATCAAGCCGGAAAACCTATTGGAAGAGACACATCGTGCCGAGCCTAAGAAACCGGTAGACTTATTGGAACAGGAAAGCCTGACCCGTTTCGACCGCAACCGTAAGAACAAAAACGGCGGAGACGGCAATAACAATGGAAACGGTAACGGAAACAATGGCGGTAACCGGAATAAAAAGAGAAAAAAGAGCCCCAATAACCGACTGCAAGGCGGTGAACAATCTGCCGCTCCGCAACAACAAGAGCAACCCAGACAGCAGGGAGACGAAAAACGACCGCAAGGAGATGAAAGACGCTCACAACGGAATAACAACAATCGTAAACGTCCTCACAACAACAGACCCAAACCTCAGGGAGATAAACCTGTTCAAAATGACAAACCCGCTCAAGAATAAGATAAAGTTTCTGAGATATATCATACTTCTGTTTATCGTAAGCGCATCAGGCGCTTGCGATAAACAGACTGTATATCACGCGTTCCAATCCATTCCGCAAGCGGGTTGGAAACGGCAGGACACACTGTTCTTCAAGGTCGCCGTACCCGACTCGCAAACTTACTACAAGCTGACTGTGGAAATCCGAAACCGTAACACCTACCCTTATCAAAACATAAACTTATCCGTTTGCTATGACAGCCCTGAATCTAAAAAGTTACAGGCAGACACGCTGACAGCCGTCTTAGCCGACAAAGAAGGAATATGGAAAGGAGATGGTTGGGGCGGTTTATATCAGTCTGCGTTTCCCGCCGGAAGCATCAAAATAGAGAAACCCGGCGATTATCTTTTCAAAGTAGCTTATACATTGCCTGACGATATTCTGCCCGGCATCAATGATGTGGGAGTCAAATTGCAAAGATAACATTATACCAGCCTCCTGTTTCTCCCCGCATCGATACGCAGGAATATAAACAACAGTATTGTAAAGCCCCATAACGAAGAACCGCCATAGCTGAAGAAAGGCAGCGGAATACCGATTACGGGTGTCAGGCCAAGCACCATACCGATATTTATAAAAAGGTGAAACAAAAAGATACTCAGCACCGAATATCCGTATACCCTGCCAAACGCGGACTGCTGCCGTTCTGCCAATGCAATCAGACGAAGTATCAGGGTCAGAAACAAAAGTAACACAATCGTTGAGCCGATAAAGCCTTCTTCTTCGCCTACGGTACAGAAAATGAAGTCCGTATCCTGTTCGGGGACATATTTAAGCTTAGTCTGCGTGCCGTTCAAAAAGCCTTTTCCGGTCAGGCCACCCGACCCGATGGCAATCTTCGACTGATTTACGTTATAGCCCGCTCCCGCCAAGTCCTCTTCCATACCCAACACAACCTTGATACGAATCTGCTGGTGAGGTTCCAATACTTTATTGAAGAAATAGTCGCTGGAATAGAGAAAACCTATCGAGCCCATGGCAAACAATCCGATAAGAAAATAGCTCCAATGACGTTCGCTCAAAGCAAGAAAGAATAAATAACAGGTTACGACTACGCATAATCCCCATTGCACCCATACCAGATTAAAGGGAGTCATATACTCCGAAACCAGATAAGCAATAAGCAACACGACAAAAGAACCGCCGATGATATTACGGACAGGCTCCCATTTCTTCTTATACACCCATACCATTCCACCGGCAAAGAGCAAAACCATCGACAATACTGCAAACTCTCCGATAGGCGTTGGAGTATCCGCTATGAAAACCTGATCAAAGCGAATTCCCACCACAAAATATACCACAGCGCAAATACCTGAGAAGAGTACCACCCCGGGCATGCCTTCACGATAAAGCATCAAAAAGAAAGCCGTATAAACCAATGCCGAACCCGTTTCCCTCTGAAGGATAATCAGCATCATCGGCAAAAGGATAAGGAAAGCCAGCATCAACGCATTCTTCCAGCTTTTTATGGTAAACGAATAGGCGCTCATATACTTAGCCAATGCCAATGCCGTGGCAAATTTGGCAAATTCGGCCGGCTGCAGACTGACAGGCCCTAAAATAAGCCATGAACGCGAACCTTTGGTATCAGGAGCGATAAAGATGGTTACAACCAATAAGAGAATGAGCCCTATATATATAATGTAGGAAAACATATCATAGAGCGTATCTTCCAGCATCAGCAAGATGAATCCCAATCCGAATGAACAGACAATCCACATGAACTGCTTGCCCGCACGAGTGGAGAAATCAAGAAAATCACGGTCACCATAGTCGTAACTTGCCCCGCAAACGCTAAACCAGCCGAATACAATCAACATCAGGTAGATTACAATCGTCACCCAATCCAATGATTTCCATATATTGTCTCTTCTTACCATTTATACCGCTAATGTTTGACTGTTTACTACCTTTCCTCGTCTCCGTACAAAATGATACGGTTACTGAACTCCTCCGCACGTATCTCGTTCTCCGGTGATAACTTGCCATGTAAATACTGATCCATCATCATTGCACCGATAGGAACACCGTAAGTCGCACCGAAACCGCCGTTTTCCACATACACCGCAATCGCAATCTTCGGGTCGCTCATCGGAGCGAATCCCATGAATACCGAATGGTCTCTACCCCGGTTCTGTGCCGTACCGGTTTTACCGCATGCCTCCACACCCGGCAGCATTGTACCTACCATACGACAAGTCGCACTACCCGTACTTCCTGTAACAGCGGCACGCATGCCTTCCACGACCTCATCGTAATATTCCCGGTCAACCGAAGTGACACGTGGAATACGATAGATGCTGTCCAGTTCATTATCTTGTATTTCCTTTACAATATGCGGGGTTATGAAATGTCCCCGATTGGCAATGGTCGCGCCTAAATTGGCTATCTGCAACGGAGTGGCAAGAATCTCCCCCTGCCCGATGGCGATACTGATAACCGTAAGCCCGTTCCAGGAACCACGATATGCCTTATCATAGAACTTCGCATTAGGAATCAAACCGCGTTGCTCTCCGGGAAGGTCGGTACCGAGACGATAGCCGAATCCTTGGGAAACCATATGGTCTTTCCATACCGTTATGGCATTTTGAGGAGAGCCGTACTTCTTGTCGCTGAACATCCGGAACAGTCCCCAGCAAAAGTAAGAGTTACATGAAGTAGCTATGGCCGGAATCAGCGGCAATGGAGAACCATGTCCGTGACATCCCACATGTAAGCTTCCATAATTGAATCCGTGTGCACAGGGAAAAGTCGGATAATCCTCGTGAATGATTCCTTCCTGCAAGAATGTCAAGGCCTGCGCAGTCTTAAAAGTAGAGCCCGGTGGATATGCTCCCATGATTGCGCGGTTCAGCAAAGGTTTCCGTTTGTCTCTTTGCAACATCCGGTGGTTCTTTCCACGCTGGCGGCCAATCATCAGGTGAGGATCGAAAGTAGGAGAAGAAACCATGCAAAGTATCTCTCCCGTAGCCGGCTCAATGGCTACAATAGCTCCGATTTTATGTTGCAACAAACGTTCGCCCAACCTCTGCAATTCAATATCGATACCTAAAGTCAGGTTCTTGCCGGGCACGGAGGGGCGGTCGAGCTTCCCGTCCATATAATGTCCCTGGATACGTCCATGCGCATCACGAAGCAGAATCTCCACCCCCTTTTCACCACGAAGATACTTTTCGTAAGATTTCTCGATACCTTGCTTGCCTATATAGTCTCCCCGGATATAGTAATTATCCGCTTCAATATCTTTCTTTGACACCTCGCCTATGTCTCCCAACGCATGTCCGGCGGCATCATAGGTATACTGCCGGATAGTACGCCGTTGGATGTAGAAGCCGGGAAACTTGAATAGTTTCTCCTGAAATACACCGCACTCTTCTGCCGAAAGTTGTGTCATAAACACCTGATGCGTATATTTGGAATAACCGGGATTCATCCAACGGTTCTTTACATCCTTCATCCGCTTCTGAAACTGCTCGAGCGTGATGTTCAACGCACGACAAAAATCCAGGGTGTCAAGCTGTGTCACTTCGCGAGGCACGAACGTGATGTCGTATGCAGGCTGGTTAAAAACCAGCAGTTTACCATTACGATCGTAGATAGCGCCGCGCGAAGGATATTGAATCTTATTCAAAAAAGCATTGCTGTCCGCATTCTTCTTGTAATCATCCGTCATGATTTGCAAGTCGAACAGACGAATCACGTAAATAAGGACAATGACGACAGCCGCCATACCTATCACATATTTCCGTTTCTCCAGCGTATAATCCTTCATACCATCGCGACCTATGAGTTATAAATACGAATACACATAACCAAGCAACCTCTTTTTACTTCTTCCGTATACCCTCTACCGCCATTATACAAGTTACAGTCAGCAAAGCGCTTGTTACAATTCTCAACAACAACGTGCCGATGTGGGCAAAGGAGAAGAATTCGAGGGTAAGCAGCATCCCGTGATGTACCAAGACACTGACAACCAAATATTTCAGAAAAGGAGAGATTCCCATTGTACGGACTGCCGGAACCAATGTATCCAGCGTATCGCGAGGTACGAACAAACGTAAGAATGTAGGACGCAAAAAGGCCAACAGCACCGTAGCCGCCGCATTCATTCCCGGAGTATCGGAAAAGACATCAACCGCCAGCCCGAGAAAGAAAGCCCATAACATCAATGCATTACGGGGCACATCCGACTCAAACTTCAAAATCATATATATATATAAAAACGGAGTGGCATATCCGGCAATATGCACATTGTTCAGTATCAGCACCTGCAATAACACCAAACCGATAAACCACCCTATCTTATGCAAATAATTGATTATCATTTTTCCCCTTCTTTTTCCAGCATGTCCTGTTCCTCCTGCCCGCTACGCGAAATGACACGCACATTGCTCACTTTACCGAAATCCGTAGCCAGCTTTATCTTCAACAGATACGACAGCCCGTCATGAGAATCGGACATATCATCGACCGTCCCTACCATAACCCCTTCGGGGAACACCGTAGAGTAACCGCTTGTCACTACCGTATCACCCAGGTTAAATTCCGCGTGACGAGGCAAATCTTTCAGATAGGCGAAACGCGAATCTCCGCCTTCCCACTTTAAATAGCCGAAATAATCACTGCCCACAATCTTGCAACTGATGCTCGACTTGCTGTTCAACAACGGAATAACCAGCGAATAGCGGGGAGAAGTCTTATACACGATACCTACTACCCCGTTTGCATCCACTACACCCATCTCCGGACGAATGCTGTCTGACGAACCACGGTCTAATGTAATGTAATTATCCGCCCTGTTCAAGCTGTTCTTAATGACATTCGCCTTGAATATGCGGTAATCATCCGGAGCAAGACGGGCCATGCTATATAACTTTACCGAGTCCAGACCTCGTTCCTGCAGGCTTCTTTCAAGAAAAGCCACCCGTTGTTCCAGCCACATATTCCGGTCGAGCAAATCCTCGTTGACCGATTTCAAATGGAAGTAAGAACTGATGCCTCCCGATATCTCATAAACTTTCCCTGCCACTCCGTTTGCCGAGGTGAAATACACACTCTGCTGATAATGATTGAAGCGGAACAATAAAACAAAACTGGTAACCTCCAACAGAAGAAAGAGGAACCAGTAATTGTATTTAATAAGAAAGTTCAGTAAATTTCGCATACCTATCTCATCAGGAATGAGAAGCGGTCAACATTCTTCAATGCAACGCCCGTACCTTTGGCAACGGCATGCAAAGGGTCTTCCGCAATGTGGAACGGTATGTTAATTTTATCGGTCAGACGTTTATCCAGTCCGCGAAGTAGCGCACCGCCACCGGCCAGATAGATACCGTTGTGCACGATATCGGCATACAATTCGGGCGGCGTATTCTCCAATGCGCTCAAGATAGCGGTCTCAATCTTAGAGATAGACTTCTCCAGACAGTGCGCCACTTCCTGATAGCATACGGGTACTTCCATAGGAAGCGCCGTGATACGGTTCGGGCCATGAACGATATAATCTTCGGGAGCATCCTCACCCAATTCGGTCAAGGCTGCGCCTACATTAATCTTGATACGTTCCGCCATACGCTCGCTGACCTTCACGTTGTGCTGGCGGCTCATGTACTCCTGAATATCGGCAGTCAAATCGTCACCGGCAATACGGATAGAGTTATTGGAAACAATACCGCCCAATGAGATAACGGCGATTTCCGTAGAACCGCCACCTATATCCACGATCATATTACCCTCCGGCGCTTCCACATCGATACCGATACCGATAGCGGCGGCCATCGGCTCAAATATCAGGTAAACGTCGCGTCCGCCGGCATGTTCGGCAGAGTCGCGCACGGCACGAAGCTCTACTTCCGTACTTCCCGAAGGAACGCCTATTACCATACGGAGCGAGGGAGAGAACAGACGATTGCGGTTGTTCACCATTTTAATAAGTCCGCGTATCATCTGCTCGCAAGCATAGAAGTCGGCAATTACACCGTCGCGAAGCGGACGGATAGTGCGTATGTTCTCGTGGGTCTTTTCGTGCATCATCTTTGCCTTTTCACCCACGGCGATCATCTTGTCCGTACGACGGTCCAAAGCTACTACCGAAGGCTCATCCACTACTATCTTACCATTTGTGGTGATGATAGTATTGGCAGTGCCAAGGTCCATCGCTATTTCTTGTGTAAAAGAGAATAATCCCATGTTTCTTAAATGAAAAATTAGGAATGAAGAATTAAGAATACTATGCGGAATACCAACGCAAGCAAAGACAGCGCAGCCAATTCCTCATTCTTAGTTCTTCATTCATCATTAATATTAGTGTTTAAAGTGACGGAACCCTGTTATCACCATTGCAATGCCATGTTCGTTGCAATAATCAAACGAGAGTTCATCCTTGATACTTCCGCCCGGCTGAATTACAGCCTTAACGCCTTCATTACCTGCAATTTCCACGCAGTCGGGGAAGGGGAAGAAAGCATCGCTCGCCATTACGGCGCCGTTCAAGTCGAAGCCGAAGTTCTTGGCCTTCTCAATGGCCTGTTTCAAGGCGTCCACACGGCTGGTCTGACCTACACCGCTTGCCAGCAGCTGCTTGCCTTTAGCCAATACAATAGCGTTGGATTTGCTGTTCTTCACTATCTTGTTCGCGAAAAGCATATCTTCGATTTCCTGTGCAGTCGGAGCCTTGGTCGTCACGGTTTTCAAGTCTTCGGAAGTCTCGATCTTCAAGTCACGGTCTTGAACCAAAACGCCATTCAACAAAGAGCGGAACTGTTTCTTAGGCAGAGCAGCCTGCTTGCGAACCAGAATTATACGGTTCTTCTTCTGACCGAGAATTTCCAGTGCATCCACGTCATAATCGGGAGCTATGATAACTTCAAAGAATATCTTGTTGATTTCTTCGGCAGCCGCCTTGTCAATCACGGCATTTGTGATGAGCACACCGCCGAATGCAGATACGGGATCACCTGCAAGCGCATCGTTCCATGCTTCCAGTACAGTAGAACGTGAAGCCAAGCCGCAGGCATTGTTATGCTTCAGGATAGCGAAGGTCGTATCCGTAAATTCATCAATCAAATCAACGGCGGCATTGATATCGAGCAAGTTGTTATAAGAGATTTCCTTACCGTGGATCTGGTCGAACATGGCATCGATATTTCCATAGAAATAACCTTTCTGATGCGGGTTTTCACCATAGCGCAAAGTCTTCTGGTTATTGGCGGATTGGCGGAAAGCAGACCCTTCTTCACCATCGAAATAGTTGAAGATAGCCGAATCGTAATGAGAAGATACGGCAAAGGCTTCCTTAGCAAACCAACGGCGTTCTTCGAGCGAAGTAGTGGCGCCATGCTCCATCAGTATATCGCGAAGCGGCTGGTACTGGGCTTGGGAAGCAACGATAACAACGTCATTGTAATTCTTGGCTGCAGCACGAATCAATGAGATACCGCCTATATCGATCTTCTCGATAATAGCCGGTTCTTCGGCACCGCTTGCAACAGTCGCTTCAAACGGATACAAGTCTACGATTACGAGGTCTATTTCGGGTATTTCATATTTTTCTATTTGCTGCATGTCTTGTTCCAGTCCGCGGCGGCAAAGGATACCTCCGAATATCTTCGGATGCAAAGTCTTTACACGTCCACCCAGAATGGAAGGGTATGTGGTAAGGTCTTCCACTGCCTTGCAGGGATAGCCCAAAGATTCGATAAATTGACGGGTTCCACCGGTTGACAGGAACTCTACACCTTCTTCATGCAGTTTGGTAATGATTTCGTCCAAACCTTCTTTATGGTAAACGGATACCAGAGCTGTTTTGATTCTTTTAGTTTCAGACATGGATTTGCGTATTAAAGTAATGCGTACATTTTACTATTTGATGTGCAAAGTTACGAATTTTGTTTATTCATACATACATTCATACACAATAAATTAGGTATAATTAAAAAAGGAAGTTATTATTAAATCCGGCACCTTCGCACAATGACATAAAAAAAGCCCCGCTGAAAAGGCATCCATACCTCTCCAGCGGGACTGAAATCTTTTATGGCAACCGGTCTGTTACCAGATGGAAACCCGTTTTTCTACCGGTACAAACATCGGATCATTTTCCGTCACATTGAAAGCTTCATACCAAGCGCCTATTTGCGGCAAAGCGCCGTTTACACGCCATTTACCCAAAGCATGCACATCGCTCTTAGTACGGTTCAGCACTTCTTCCGGACGGATATTGTTTCCCCATACGCCCGCGTAGGCAAGGAAGAAACGTTGTTCGGGAGTGAAACCGTCCATTACAGGCAGCGGATTAGCGGCCGTAGCTTTCTTGAATGCCTGATAAGAAACCTGCAAGCCGCCATGGTCGGCAATATTCTCTCCCAAAGTCATACGGCCATTGCCATACACACCCGGAGCGACTTCAATGCTGTCGAATACATTCACCATAACCTGGGCACGTTCGTCGAAACGTTTGGAATCCTCTTCAGTCCACCAGTCTTTCAAGTTTCCGTCCTTGTCATATTGGCGTCCCTGGTCGTCGAATCCATGAGTCATTTCATGACCGATCACCACTCCGATGGCACCATAGTTGAAAGCGTCATCCGCATTCATATCGAAGAACGGATATTGCAAAATACCGGCAGGGAAGCAGATTTCATTCGTTGTAGGATTATAATAGGCGTTCACTGTTTGCGGGGTCATCAGCCATTCGTCTTTATCCACCGGTTTGCCGGCTTTAGCCACCATCTCCGCATGACTCCATTCATTGGCACGCTCCATGTTCGCCCAATATGAATCATCTTTGATTTCCAGTGTAGAATAATCCTTCCAGGTATCAGGATAACCTATTTTCACATGGAAAGTAGCCAGTTTTTCCAAAGCCTTTACCTTTGTAGAATCACCCATCCAAGCAAGATTTTTGATGCGTTCACCCAAGCTTTCCTGCAAATTCTTCACTAAAGTCACCATACGTGCTTTGGCAGCGGCAGGGAAATATTTCTCTACATACATCTGGCCTACGGCTTCACCCAAAGCGGAACTTACAGTACCGACTGCTCTCTTCCAACGGGGTTGCATCTCTTGTGTGCCACTCATCGTACGTTGGTAGAAATCGAAATTCTGCTCCGCCATGGCATCATTCAAAGTACCTGCGGCGGCGTCAATCAATCTCCATTGCAAGTAGAGCCCTTGTTCGTCAACAGGCAGAGTATCCAGAATATCGGCGGCGGCTTTCAAAGAAGCGGGCTGGCCAACGATAATTTCCTTCACATCTTTCAAATCCAGAGCAGAAAGATAAGCGTCCCAATCGAAGGTAGGATAAGCTTTCTTCAACTCTTCCATGCTCATTTTATTGTAATTGGCATGCGGGTCGCGCAACTCCGTACGCGAACGGAAAGCCTTGGCAAGACGTGTTTCCACATCCATCACGACATCCACACCTTTTTTGGCAGTAGCCTCATCGAAACCTGCCAACTGATACATCTTCTGTACGTGCGTACGGAAAGCGTCACGAATCTTAGCGGTAGCCGCATCATTTTCCAAATAGTATTCACGCTCACCCATACTCAGACCCGTTTGATAGGTCTGTACAGCATTCATGCTACTATTCATTTCATCCGCCCCTACATACAGAACGTTATAGGAAACAATACCTTTCTTCTGCATCTCGCCCAACAAGGCATAAAGTTCTTTTTTGTCTTTTAAAGCCCCCAGCCTGTCGAGTTCAGCCTTAATAGGAGTTATACCATCCTTATTCAGCTTCACACTGTCCATTACGATTTTGTACAAATCACCGACTTTCTGCGCTACACTTCCGGCTTCATGCTGAGTGGCAGCCAGTTCTTCGATAAGCCCCTGAATCTGCTTACGGTTATTTTCCGCAAGAATGGTAAAAGAGCCATACTGTGAGTACTCGGCAGGAATCGGATTGTTCTTCATCCAACCGCCGCAAGCGTATTGGTAGAAATCTGTTCCGGGCAAAGCCGTTGTGTCAAGATTGGCAAGATGAATGCCGGCCGTAAGTTCAGCCTGGTTCTTGCCAGTACCGCAAGCACCTGCCATCAGGCAAAATGCTGCAATGGGTAAAAAATGAAATACTCTCATACTTATATAAAATAAATGTTATTACGTTATCACTCCTTTTTCATCTCCTCCAGTTCACAGGAAGCAGAATCCCATTCTTCCATTACACGATCTAACTGGGCTTTCAGTTTCTGGTGCTGTTCGTAAAGCGTCATATCCGAAGCACCTTCCGGTGTAGCCATCTTAGCTTCCAGAATAGCAATAGCCGCCTCCGTCTGCTCTATCTCCGCTTCACAATCCGCTACACGACGTTCCAGTTTTTTGAGCTTCTTATTGAGCTCTTTTTGTTCCTCGTAAGAAAGCTTCGCGGCAGAAGGTTGCGCTGCTTCAGCATTACCGCCGGCAGCCGCTTTCCCCGCAGCCGGTGAAGCAGATAATGAAGGAGACTTCTGCAAATCGTTCAAGCTCTCTATCTGCTTTTTCTGCAAGAAATCATAGATACCGCCAAGGTGTTCTTTCACCAACCCGCCACCGAACTCATATACTTTAGTCGCAAGTCCATCCAAAAAGTCACGGTCATGGCTGACAATTATCACCGTACCGTCAAAATCACGGATGGCCTCCTTCAGTACATCTTTCGAACGCATATCAAGATGATTCGTCGGTTCGTCGAGAATCAGGAAATTCACAGGTTCCAGCAACAGCTTAATCATGGCGAGACGGGTACGTTCGCCACCGGAAAGGACTTTTACCTTCTTGTCCGAAGCCTCTCCGCCAAACATGAATGCTCCTAAAATATCGCGTATCTTCAGCCGGATATCTCCCACCGCCACCCGGTCGATGGTATCGAAAACCGTCAGGTTTTCATCCAGCAGTTGCGCCTGATTCTGCGCGAAATAACCAATCTGCACATTGTGCCCCAAAGTAAGCTTCCCGGTATAGTCCGTAATCTCATCCATGATGCACTTTACAAGTGTGGACTTACCTTCGCCGTTTTTGCCGACAAAAGCCACTTTCTCACCGCGATTAATAGTGAGATTTACATCGTGAAATATGACATGGCTTCCGTACGCTTTGGCAACATCTTCACAGATAACTGGGTAGTTACCGCTACGGCTGCTGCACACAAACTTCAACCGTAAGGAAGAATTATCCTCTTCGTCCACTTCGATGCGCTCTATCTTCTCCAGTTGTTTGATACGGCTCTGTACCTGTACAGCCTTAGTGGCCTTATAGCGGAAACGCTCGATAAAGTCTTCCGTATCCTGTATCTGTTTTTGCTGGTTTTCGTAAGCACGAAGCTGCTGTTCTCGGCGTTCCTTACGGAGTACCACAAACTCATCGTACTTCACTTTATAATCATAGATACGCCCGCAAGTTATTTCAATCGTACGGGTAGTGACATTATTCAGAAAAGCGCGGTCGTGACTGACAAGCACCACTGCGTTGGCACGGGTGGAGAGGAAGTTTTCCAACCACTGGATACTCTCAATATCGAGATGGTTCGTAGGCTCATCGAGCAGCAACACATCCGGACGGCGAAGCAACAACTTGGCAAGCTCGATACGCATACGCCAACCACCGGAGAACTCACTCGTAGAACGGTCAAAATCCTCGCGGCTAAAGCCCAGTCCCTGAAGGGTACGTTCTATTTCGGCACGATAGTTTGTACCGCCCATCATCAGAAAACGCTCGTTTTCATGGGTAAAACGATCTATCAATTTCTGATAATCTTCACTGTCATAATCGGTGCGTTCGGCCAACTGCCGGTTCATACGCTCTATATCAGCCTGCATCTCAAAGATATGCTCAAAAGCAAGTTCCGCCTCTTGCATGACGGTACGCTCATCACTGAGTATCATCACCTGAGGCAAGTACCCGATCGTACATTCACGGGGAACGGCCACAACACCGGAAGCGGGTTGCTGAATGCCGGCCAATATTTTGAGCATGGTGGACTTACCCGCCCCATTCTTACCGACAAGAGCTATGCGGTCTTTCTTATTAATAACATAAGAAACGTCTTCGAACAGAGGGGTAGCGTTAAATTCCACCTTCAGTCCTTCTACAGATATCATAGTGTCAATGAATTAATCGTTTAAGGCTGCAAAGGTAGCGATATTATTTTTATTCTCACGCAATCGTGTATTCAAAGCGCAACTACATTCATTTAAATTTCAATGCTTGCATATGACGTATCAAATGATATGGCGAACGGTCTGTCGAGGATTTTATAGTTACAATGCGATGTTTATCGCATTCAGATGTATTTTGAGGCAAGCTCAGTCCCATACTCAGGGTACCTCAGTCGTATACTGAGACAGGCTCAGTCCCATACTTAATCACGCTTTATAAATCAAACTGATAATCAATTAGTTACAAAAAAAACTCTCTTACAACTCATAAACCTTTACAAAAAATCCCCTCTCTCCCTTTCCGTCCAACCAACCTGGAGAACAAAAGAAGGAAAAGAGGGGATATTTTTATAAAGTAAACCGCTCGGATATTCCCTTAGAATAACTTAGCGGGATATTCTCCGGCATCTACCAACGCCTGAATCTTATCAACCACACTCTGACGGTCTTCCGGATAAGTCACGCCGAACCATTTACTGTTCGTATCAAGTACCTCTACCGTAGCAGTACCGTCATTAATCAGTTTATCCACCATCAAAGGAATAAAGAATTCGCTCTTCAAATTTTCCATATTCTTCGGATCGCTGAGGAATGTCTTAAAGAACTCCTGGCTATAAGCAAAATAGTCGGGAGTAAAACCCCAGAAGTTCATGCTGACCGGAGTAGTGTCGGGAGTAGCAGTCCACTCGCCATTATCATCGATATACTTCACCTCACCGTCCATACGTTGAATCTTGGTACGTTCTACAACGGAAGTCAGCAGATTATCGGCATCCGTACCGCAAAGACCGCGAGATACCGTGCCGCTTTCACTTAATGTATTTCCAATACGGAAACCCACCATCGAATATTTATTCTTGGAACCATCGGGAAGTTCTGACAAGAATTTACCCATTACCCGGAAAGAATCGCGACCGTAGAAATCATCGCAATTGATAACGGCGAACGGCTCCTTTATCACATCGGCGCCCATCATTACGGCATGGTTAGTACCCCATGGTTTGGTACGGTCTGCCGGGCAAGTAAATCCTTCGGGAAGCGCATCCAGTTCCTGGAACACCAGTTCGCACGGAATATGTCCTTCGTATTTGGAAATGATTTTATCGCGGAAGTCCTGCTCAAAGTCTTTACGGATAACGAAAACGAGCTTACCGAATCCGGCATTGATAGCATCGTAAATAGAATAATCCATAATAGTTTCGCCATTGGGGCCCAGTCCATCTAACTGTTTCAAGCCACCGTACCGGCTGCCCATACCGGCTGCCAATAAGAATAAAGTTGGTTTCATATTAGTTATTATTTAAAAAGGTTAGTGTATCATGGTTGATAACAGATGCAAAAGTAGTAAAATTTATATCAGAAAAAGGGAGATTTTAGTCCATTCTTTTCTATAATCGTACAAAACTCCACCTTATTGGCCGGTACTTCCGCATTGAGTCCGTTTTTGGGCAAATACGATTCACTATTGTCTGCAAAGCCGGCAGAATCTCTTAGAACGGATAACCGATGGCGAAATGCAAAGCAAGACTGTCCTTGAACTTAGGAATATTGTAGTATCCCGACTTACCGGTATCATACGGGTCGTGCAGCCCTACTCCGCAGTCCAAACGGAACACCAGAAAATCCATATCATAGCGCAAACCCGCTCCCGTACCCAAAGCCACCTGCTTGGCAAAGTTCTTTAAAGTAAGTTCTCCACCGGGGCGGGAATCATCCTTACGCATCAGCCACACATTACCGGCATCCAAGAACACCGCTCCATGCAAGTCGCCGATGATACGGAAACGATACTCAACATTAGCTTCCATACGTATGTCGCCCACATGGTTGATGAAAGAATACTTACTTTCCTTATCCGGAGCATAACCGCCCGGGCCTATGCTGCGGGCGGAGAAAGCACGTACGCTGTTGGCGCCGCCGATATAGAACTGCTCGGTATAAGGAGCCGACAGCGCATTTCCGTACGACCATATCACTCCTCCGGCAATGCGTGAAGCGATCATCTGGTTTTTATCTATCTTATAGTGATAGCGGAATTCACTGTTAACCTTCAGGAACTGCGCAAAAGGTACACCCAGCAGTTTTTTATCCTTCTCGCTGAACGGTTTGCCGAAGACACGATAAATACACGAAGTCAGATTACCTGCCGAGCTTACCGTCGTCTGCCACCAAATAGGATTGCGCACACGCTGTAAAGAAGCGTTATCATACGTGTACATATATTCCATGACAGGGATAAACTGGTCGCGCAGACTGACGTAGAGCGCAGGATTCTCCGCCTGCAATTCCTTAAAGGCTTCCGTTGGGTTACGAAGCACATTAAACGTAAGTTTAAACGGCGTGAAACTATGTTTGGTCGTACGCTTCGGCTGGAAATCATACGTAGCGTTTCCACCAAACGCCAACAGTTTATAATACTTGGCGCGGTTCAACTGGTCGATGTACAACTTGAAGGTGGTAGTGGCCGGAAAGTCGTACTCCTTATCGCCGAAACGGGGAAAGACCACACGTGGGAACATCAGCGAAGTAGACAATCCCACCTCATAACTGTTCATCAATGAAGACCGGTCTTTACCCGTCTGCCACTCATACGAACCGTCCAGCTTCACATTCCATGCCTCACCGCCGCCAAACACGTTGTTTTTCGTTACGGTGAACGAAGCTCCCGGTCCGGTCTGGTTATTACTTTTCATCTTCACGTTGAAATCCAGTTCGGCATCGTAGGGTTTGTCGAGAGCCGCATGGATATTCACATCCAGCGTATCACACGCGAATGTCGTATCGCGCGGAGTATACTGCATTTCGAGATAGCGGAAGATACCCACATTATTCAAACGCTCCTGCACACGGGTCTGACGATATAAACTGTAAAGGCTTTGCATGGAACGTCTGCGGGAGATACCCGTACTGTCCTGCACCTGGCGTTTCTGACGATATGCCTGATAGTTGAGCCACCTGTAAATCATGTTGGGACGTACCCGCAATTTATCATGATAATAGATGCGCAGTCCCTTATAATCCATGCTGTCGTTAGGAGCCTCTCCATGCTTGCCATAGAGGTGGAATGCTTTACTGCCCACATAAAACGGTTTTTCGGCGACAGAAGGCATACCGGGAGCAGGCACCATACGCATCACGACATGGCCGCCGGGCACTAAAGTCGTATCAGCCTGATAAGTCAGATAGTCGGGACGGAAATAATAGCACCCTACATTGCGCAGCAAAGTACTGATACGAGTACGCTCTCCGTCGAGGTCGGTCACATTAAACTGTTCTCCCGGACTGATGAGCGAACGGCGGCGGCTCATATTCATAATGCGCGACGTACGTTCACTGAAACCGTGGTAGTAGACCGTATCGATAAAATAAGGATTACGCATGTCCACCGTATATTGCAGCTTCGCCTTTAATGAGTCTTTCGGATTTACAAATGTCTTATAACTGACCGTACCGTTGAAGTAGCCGTAGTCCCGCAACAGATTGGCAGCAGCCTTCTGCCTGATATCAGGATTGACGGACGACATCAATACCGGCTTTGCAGCAAAGCGGTTGAATATCCACTTTCCAAACCCCTTCTCATATTTCACAAATCCATTGTAAATCCATAATCCCACAGGGAACGGTATGCGGATACTGGAACTGCCCAGCAAAGAGTTGTTCGGAGCAGTGGCCAGCGCAGCTTCCACCTCTTCCATGGCGGTTTCGCCTACCGGAGTCTTGCTACGGTTCTCGACAATCATCGTTTTTTGTCCCGTATACAGGATTTCACCTTCCGGCAAATGCTTGGTTGTGGAACATCCTGCCAGAAACAGTATACCCGCTATATATAATATCAGTCGTTTCATATCATTCTACAGTTTGTTTCTTCTTTTTCCTGAAGATAAAGAGTTCGCCCAGACGGTCCATCTTACGGCGAAGCACAAGACCGACTCCGGTTTCCGTTATTTCCCCGTCGAGCACGCTTTCGTAGTTCTTGTCATAGAACACACGGACATAGCGCGTACCGGACGTATCCAACCTGTACTCCAGCGAAATATTATCGATAAACGATTCCGCATCATTCGTGGCATTGGCGCCCGTTGTTACTTTACCGCCGATAACAATCTGCACACGGTCGTTGAAAAGGCGTTGCGAATAGCGGAAGCTATAATCCGTTTGCTTATCTCCCGTTTCGGCAGCCGTACGGTCTTCCATACCCATCGTGAAACTTGCATTAATGCTTTGGAAAGCCGAACCCGCCAATGAGTTGATCTGACTTTGGATAACGCTGTTCAGAGCGCTACCCATAGAGAATCCGCCACCTTTGACACCGCTATTCATATAAACACCGGTCGCCAGCATGGCAATGGCCTGTTTGCTACGCTCCTCAGTACCCATAGCCTGCAATTCGTTCTCGATGGCTGCGTCATCCGGCGCCGTTATATCGAAGATAAGTTCGGGAGCGTCAAGCCGGTTCTTTATGGCTATGGACACATCGAAGTTTACCACGCGCGAACCGCCGTCGTCACCGTCGGCTACCGAAGCGCGCATACGCTCCGTCGCTTTCAGGTTCAATGTCGGGTTCATCGGGTCGCCGCGCCAGTCCACATAACTTCCGTTGTTAATCTGGAATTCCTTCAACGGAATGATAGGAAGCGAATACTTCATGATTCCGCCCGAAAGCGTATAGCGTCCGGTAAGGCTTATATCACCTTGCGGAGTGTATTGCATATTCAAATCCCCACCGCCTTCCAGTTCTATAAACTTACTACGGTCGGGGCTCAAATCGGCACGAAGGCGTACGGCATTGTCTATATGCACGGACATAATCATATCCATACCGCCCAAAGACATGGCAGGGGCCTCATCCGCACTCACCGAGGTCGTGTCCGCAAAGGAAGTAAAGGTAACCAGGCCTTCAAGACGGTCTTCCACCGTCAGCGGCGAGTCGGTGAGCACATAGGTCACATCCGTATTTCCCAACAGATTCATATTGCCGCGCATGGTCAAGGCATCCAAAGGCCCTCGTACCGTTGCGTTCAAATCGACAAATACCTTGCCGTAAATGAGACTTTCGCGGGTACGCGGCGCATCCAGCAGCGTATAGTTCTCTGCCAGCAATTTCAAATCCGCCGTAGGGCGTTCCAGATTACGGAAATCCACCTTACCGTTAATGGTGAACGGATTCTTACTGGTGGTATAGATAGCGAACTTATCAAATATCAGTTGATTGTCTTTAATCTGTACGGGGCGGTCGTCGAACCAGTAGCGGGCTCCTGCCTGACGCGCATATACCGATACGCTGTCCAGTGTAACATCTCCGTGCATCTTGGGTTTCTCCAACGGTCCGTAGATATACATTCCGCCGTCAAGATCGCCGGTGAAGGAAACCATTTGGTCGGGAATAAAGGCATTGGCAATCTTCATCGGGAAATGCTCAAAAGAGGTGGTCACTTCCAGCGTATCCCTGCCATTCTTTTGCGTCAGTATACCGTCTGCGGTCAGCACTTCCTGATTGTCGTAACTGAAATACGTATTCAGATAATGCGTAGCGCCTTTATCTCCCGGCAGCCATGTGGCGCCCATACCGATGTCTCCTACATGTTGCCGCTCGTAAGTCAGTTCATTGATGCTGGCTTCGGCGGACACTTGTAAGGAAGTAGGAGTCTGTATATACTGTGCTTCGGCGGAGAACAAACCGGTCAGTCGGGGCATATAAGGAAGCACTTCGCTTAATTCTCCCAACTGGAAGCGGCTTAATTCCACGTTCATATTCTGCAACGAGATACTGTCGTTCTTGTCCGACTGCATACGGAAACATAAGCCGTTGTCGCTATCCATATCGATATTGGCATAGACACGCATATTCTTATGCAGATATATCCAGTTACTGTTATCTACGAAATGGAACTTACGGTATGCGATAACCGGTTCGGCAGGTGTCAGATTCAGCAATACTCCGTTGCCTTTGCCGTGTCCTTCGGTCAGCGGGCGGGCATTTATACCGAACAGCACTCCTGTCTGCCCCTCACCGTCCACATAATTTACGGTCAGTTCGGCGTCTTCACTCCGAATCTCGCCTGTCAGCGTACTCCGGAACACAAACTGCGGGTTCTTCGGCCCGTTAATCACCCCGCTTTGCAACATCATCCGGGAGGTATCCTGCTTCACGGTAAAGAAAATCGTATCGAGTTGCAACGAGTCCACACGCAATCCATGCACAGCAGTCCGCCCGTTGATGCCCCGCGTCGGCGTGGTACCGAAACGAAGGGTAAAGTCATTGAACGTCACATCTTTTGTTTTCAGGAAATAGCTGACCGGATTAGACTGTCCCGCCGTCAGCTGCATGCCTGCCGAAGGCAACACCCGACGCAAAGCCGCATGGTCCAGCCGCCTTTCATCTATCTGCTTCATAAGAATGGCGACGAACTCGTCCGATTGTTCCAACAGCTCCTTCAAAGTGCTGCGGGCACGGAACTGCAAGTCCATATCGCCGGCATCCATCCGCAACTTAATGGAATCGTGGCGCGCTTCCGCACCCAGATTAAACGCAACCGAATGTTCCAAAGGCTTGGGGGCAACGCCCAGTTTATATAAGTCCAGCTCCTCGACATTCATATTCAGCTTGCCGTCCATGTATTTGCGGTCGAGACGTAAGTCGGCCTCGGACTGCATCTTCAATAACTCATTATCACTCGTCAGTCGCACTGAAGCCACCGATGACTTCAAACCCGCATTCAAATCCACGCCCGATATATTCCAACGGGCATACTGCAATTCCGCCAGCTTGGCCTCTATGCGCGCCATTGTCTTATGAGAAGCGATATCCACTCCCTGGCCTTTGGCGGAAACATGGGCCGTAAGTGTATAAACAGAGTCTTTAGGCAGGAAATGATGGAGTTGCAAAGCATCTATAGCGAGGTCTGCATGATAGGCCTCGGTAGACAAGTTGTAGGCGGCATCCAAATCCAGACTGCCTTTGCCTTCCTTTACTTTCAGAAGCGCGTTGCATTGCGGCCCGTCAAGACCGAAACGCGCCACGAGATTCATACTGTCGGGCACAACGATAGAGCCGTCGGGAGTTACCCCGGTAAGTCCGGTCAGGAAATTAAGGTCTTGCGTCTGCATTTCAAAATCAAGCTCTCCGCTACGCCTCAAGCTGTCCGTAAGGTTCCACAACTCACCGCCGCCGCTCAACGAGAAAGCGCCCGGCAATTCGGCGGTGAAACGTGAAATCTGCATTTGCTTCAAGTTCCCTTCCGTACCGGCATGAATCACCAGCGGCCGGAAAGGATAAGCCTCTTTAAAGGTTTCGGGCAATCCGCCTGCAAAGAGCAGTACATCCTGTTTGCCGATATTGGCATTAAAGCGGGCAGACAGACGTCCGGTAGTAGGTATATCGACAAGTTTCCAATAGGTCTGCGCCGTCAGGTTCATTTCACTATGCGGGGTCGTAAGTTGCAAATGGGGCACGCGGATAAGGGTTGAATCGGCAAACAGGCGTCCGGTCAGAGAAGTTACAGTCAGTCCCGAACGGTCGTACATGGAGAACTCGCGGATAACGGCGTTCATGTCGCGGCCGCAGGACATCACCGAATCTATGCCGATACGAATGTCGCGCAACGCGATATGCGAAGCGTCAAAACCCTCGACGGGAGCGGCTGTACCCGAATCGTAATTTACGGCAGTACCCGTAAGCGCGAACTTACGCCAACCGTAGAACTGACGTTTGAGGTCGGCATTGGCATCTTCTATGCTTGCATCTCCTATATTGGCAGCCAACGTCATGGAATCGAGCGGCATCTGCAAATCCACTGAAACATTCTTCAGTTTCAGGCTGTGCAACGCTATCCGCCAGTTCAAGGCGGTTTCAACAGTATCTTTCGGAGCCTCGGCAGTATCGGCAAGTATTACTTGCACATGGGTATTACTCAACTCCACGCTATTCAGCACGGCATTCTCTTTTTTCAGGTCGATGCCGTGGCTCTCGAGGAAGAACCGTCCGAGCGTTCCTTTGATGTGCATACCTTCCAGCAAGGTGGAAGAGTTTACGGCTACCTGCTGCAAAGTAATATCGTCCACCTCTACCCTGCCCTGCAACAAAGGCCACGCCTGCACACGCACGTTCAGGCTTCCAAGGTTTAGCAGGGTATCGGGATGTTGCACATCGACGGCGTCGTTCTCCGACTGCACCACCTGTACGCCACGCACAAGCAGATTCAAGGGAAAACGAAGGTCAATCCGTTCTACGGAAATATTCATGCCCGTAGCATCCGACGCTATCGCCGTAGCCTGTTTCCGTATAAAATTCTGCACGGGCGGCACATACAGCAATATCATCAATATTACAAATAGGATAATAGGAGTGAGCAGCACCCAAAGTGCTCCCTTTAACCATTTTCTTCTCATTGGAACGTCAAACTGTCATCTATTAAAAGTTGTACAAAGTAAACAATTAATTTCGAGATAAAGTTCCTAAAGAATAAAAATACTGTGCCACACCGGTGTTTATGACCACTTATATCGACCGCTTACCCAAATCGGTCTGTGCCGGTAAACGAACAATATCCTCGATAAGGGCAAGCGAACGGAGCGCGCGCTGTCCCTGTTCGGCAGTGAAGGGAGCGCCGCGCAGGCTTTCCAGTATCTTAAGTTCCGACACCAGTTCCGTAGCGCCAATCAGCGTAAAGAGAGGAATCATTTTGTGCGATACGGCAGCCACCCCGTCCATGTCCGCCGCATCCACCGCCTGCCGCAAACGTTCGGCATTGAGACGGGTTTCAGTGACGAAACTCTCAAGAATGGACTTTGCCGCTTCCAGATCGTCACCGGAGAAAGCGGTAAGCGCCGAGAAATTATAAGGAAGCTCCGGAGATGAAGCCTCAGCCGCAACCGCTTCTTCACATTGCGGGGTAGGAACAGGCTCTTGTCCGATACCCTCCGCATTCAGTTCCCGGAAAAGCTCCGCTACCGTAAACGGTTTGTGCAAACAACCGGCAAAACCGTGTTCCTTAATCTCCTCCCGTTTCATGTCGCTACGGGCTGTAACGGCTATCACAGGAATGGTCTGAGCTTGAGGAAGGTTCGACGCCCGCAGCAGTTTCAGCAGGTCGAAGCCGTTTATGGCAGGCATCTGTACATCGGTAAGCAGTACATCGAAGGTATCGGAACGCAAGGCATCCAACAATTCATCCAATTGCATGCACGACACCGAAGCGATACCGCTATGTTGGAGCATGGCCGCGGTGAGCGTAAGCTGAATACGGTCATCATCAATCAGAAGTACGCGAAGCGAGCGTTGTGAAGAAACGGATATTCTCCCGGAAAGAGCGGCAGAAGCTTCGGTTTCCGTCTCCTGACGCTTCTCGCCGGCATTCTCCGATACCCTCACGGGGAACAAAGGGATACGTAATGTAAACGTACTTCCCTTACCCGGCACACTGTCCACATCAATCGTTCCTTCCAGCAACTGTACAAGCATGCGCACGATGGACAATCCGAGCCCGAAGCCCTCTTTGCCCTGCGCGCCGGGCAGACGGGTGAACTCCTGAAAAATCCGTTCCCTGTCGGCAGGTTCCATACCTTTGCCTGTATCGGCTATGGCAACGACCAGCCGGCGGTTCTCGTAACGTGCCGTTATCGTTATGCCGCCCTCGTCCGTAAACTTCACGGCATTGGAAAGCAGGTTATTGATAATCTGGCGCAACCGGAGCGGGTCGCTGATATACGTGCTCTCCAACTCGGGAGCAATATCGCAATGTAAGCCCAGTCCCTTGGCGGAAGTCAGCGGTTCGAAGCTGACATGGATTTCTTCCAGCAGACGGGCGGGATGGAAAGTAACCCGGTTTATCTCGGCCTTATGAAGGTCGAGCCGATGAAAATCAAGCAAATCGACAACCAGTTTCAGCAGATGTTCCGATGAGGTTTTCATGTTATCCAGATAGAAGCGCTGCCGTTCGTCCACCGTCAGACGGGAGAGCAGGTCGGCATAGCCCATGATGGAGCCGAGCGGCGCCTTAAAGTCGTGGGTAATGGCAAGCATCATCTTCTCCCGCGTAGCCAGCAAGTCTTCGGCACGGCGGCGGGCTTCTTCCAGTTCGCGGCGATAACGGTTGCTGCGCGTAATGTCACGCCCGATGATTATCAGGAAAAAGGCGGAAAGCAACACAGCGCAGGCCGCGATACCGCTGATTATCTTAATGGAGTGATGGCGCACGGATTGCTGATACTCCGCCTCTTCGCGGGCGCGCTGCAAGGTTTCCTGTTCATAACCTTTCAACAGACTGTCGATACGGGCGGTCAGCATCCTGTCCATGCGCTGCAAAGTGCGCCTGCGGCGTTGTACGATGGCATTATTCTCTTTCTTCTGCTGCGCCACGGCACGCAGCTTTTCTTGCAGGGAGTCCACCGGATTGTAGACATCAATCACCGTATCCGTAGCATATTCGAGGGAAGTCTTTACCTGTATGGCAGTATCTTTTTTAGGCGGAACGAACACCTCTCCCAAACGACGGAAGAAGCCTTTCTTCTTGGGCTTGGTAACCACCGTGTCGCGATGCGTAATGATACGGCGCTGCACCCGCCGGTTGGTAACGACCGAGTCCTGCCGGGTAGCGATGATGCTCTCTATCTCCCGGGTAGAAACCATACTGTCGCTCGTTTCGCTCAGCACACGCAACATGTAAATGGTGTTCGCGTCCTTCTCCCTGAGAAGCGTGATGAGACTGTCCGTCCACTGCACATCCTGATTATCGGAAAGCATAAGATTCTCCATTTCCCTATGCACGAAGAACAGGGAAAAAAGCAACACTCCTAACAACAGAGTGTATCCGACAGCTATCTTTACTTTCGATACGCTATTCATAATAGGTGATAAAAAGGTGATAGAGTGACAGGACGGCGAATACCGCCTCTTTTATCATCTCGTTCCCGTTTTATAGCGGAAACGCAGCCACAGCATTAGTCCGGCGCTGGTCAGTCCGAACGGGAAAGCCATCCAGACACCGACCAATCCCCAGCCCAGCACGAAACCGCAAAAATATCCTACGGGCAAAGATATAATAAAATAAGAAATAAATGCAATAATCATCATCGGCTTTACATCCGATATGCCTCGCAGCGCATTGGCAAAGTTGATTTGCAATCCGTCGCCAAACTGATAAATCAGGAAGGGAAAGAACAAGGACGCCACCAGCGCCGAAGCCTCGGCGCTATCCGTGAACCAACCGCCCACCTGTCCGCGCATCACAAAAACAATGCTCATAAGCACCACTTCCATAGCCATTATCAGGTGGAAGCCCGCAAATGTGGAACGGCGTACATTCTCCATATCGCCCTGCCCCTTAAAGTTACTGACACGCACCGCTACCGCAGCCCCCATACCGTAGTACATCATGAAGGTGAATTGCGAAATGGTCAGCATTATCTGATGGGATGCCAAAGCGATGGTACCCAGCCAACCCACCATAATGGCGCTAAGGCTGAAAGAAGCCGTCTCCATTCCCATCTGCAAGCCGACAGGCCAGCCCAACGCATTGAGCCGCTTAAACACCGGAAGCGACCACCCCATGCGGAAAAACCCAAGCCGGTAACGAATGAAGCGACGACCGCGAAGTACAATCAGCGCGAAAACCACGACCATCATAATACGCGAGAACAGCGTACTGATACCTGCTCCCAGCAAACCCAACTCCGGAAAGCCCAGCTTACCGTTGATAAGAATATAATTACCTATGATGTTCAGCGCGTTTCCGCCCAGCAGTATCCACATGGCGGTCTTGGTGTCGGTGATACCGTCCGTAAACTGCTTGAAACCATTGAACAGCATCACGAAAACCAGCGAAGCGAGCAATACCAGATAATAAGGTTTTATCAAAGGCATCAGTTCCTCGGGCTGCCCCAAACGCTCCACATTGAAGTAGACCACCGTCATGATGAAAGTAAGAAGCAAAGCCACCAGGACATTCGCCACCAAACTGCACCGCAACGCCTGCCCCGCTTCCGCAAAACGGCGGTTGCCGTAAAGACTGCCTACAATAGGCGTCAGTCCGTAGCTGAAACCGGTACTGAAAATGATGCAAAGCGTAAATACGTTGTTTACGAAAGAAGCCGCACCCAGTTCCTCGGTACTGTGATGCCCAATCATCAGGGTATCCGCGAAACCGAGAACAATTACGCCCACCTGCCCGATAACAATGGGAAGTCCCAGAAATATCAACGCTTTATAATGCTGTTTATAGCCGGCTATCAAATTCATCATCTTATTATCTAAAATTTGTTTCATCGGACGAAATCCACAGTCTGTCAGACAGATGTTCCACACATCCTCACTGTTCTCTTTTAATGTTGTTTATCACTCTTATAATATAATACTACGGTATTGTTCTCGCAGAAAGTATGCTGCGCCACAGTGTGCAGTTGCTCCGTCGTAACGGAGCGATAGCGCTCTACTTCAAGGTCAATATCTTCCGCCTTTCCCGTCAGCTCAAACCAGGCAAGATTTGTGGCTACGTTCAGGTAATTGATATTGCCGAATATCTGGGTAGATTCAAACTTATTCTTGACTTTCTCCAGTTCCTGTTCGCCTGCCGGAGATTGCCGCAACTCTTCCAATTCCTTACGGACAGCGGCTTCCGCCTGTTCCAACGACACGCCTGCCGCAGGCTTACCGCTGATTTGCAACAGCCCCGCATCGCGCGTACCGCTGATGTATGCGTCGATACCGGAAAACAGATTCTGCTCCTGCACCAGACGGCGGTTCAAACGGCTGGAGCGTCCGTTGCTGAGAATATCGGACAGGATATCGAATGCGTAATAATCCGCGCTCTCACGACTGCACATGTGATAGCCCATGAACAAGGCATCCAGCGGCACGTTTCTTTCCACCGTCAGCCTGCGTTCCCGCGTTTGCTCCGGTTCCTGCGGCAATTGCCGCGCCGGAACATCCCGCCGGGGAATGGGCGCAAACCATTTCTCGGTGAGCCTGACGGTTTCATCCCATGAAATGTTCCCCGTCACTGCCAGTACGGCATTATTCGGGGCGTAGAAGCGGTAGAAGAAGTTCTTCACTTCGTCCAGCGTGGCCTGCTCTATGTGGGAGAGTTCTTTGCCGATAGTAGGCCAGCGGTACGGATGCACCCGGAACGCCAACGGGCGGAACAAATGCCCCACATCACCATACGGCTGGTTGAGACAGCGTTGCTTAAACTCCTCCATCACCACGCCGCGCTGTACTTCGAGGCTTTGCTCGCTGAAAGCCAGTTCCAGCATCCTGTCGGACTCCAGCCAAAAGGCTGTCTCTACGTTCGGTTTCGGAACGGTCAGGTAATAATTAGTAATATCGTTATTCGTCCAGGCATTATTTTCTCCCCCCGCCAATTGCAAAGGCGTATCATAATCGGGAATATGCACCGAACCGCCGAACATCAGATGCTCGAACAAATGGGCAAAGCCGGTATGTTCGGGATGCTCGTCGCGTGCGCCGACATCATAAACGATGTTCAGTGCCACCATTTGCGTACTGGTATCCTCGTAGTGCACCAGTCGCAGGCCGTTGGGGAAACAATGCTTATTTATCTTCATTCGTTAATCGATCACAGTCACCTTTTCAATCTTCACATCCTCTTCCGGACGGTCACTGCGGTCTGTCTTTACTTGTTGAATCTTATCTACGATATCCATGCCCTCAACCACTTCGCCGAATACGGTATATTCACCGTCCAGATGCGGTGTACCACCGACAGTGGTATAGGCCTTCACCTGTTCCGGCGTGAAACGGAATTCCGGTTCATCAGCCACCTGAGCCTCAGCCTGCGCGATAAGCGTATCCTGCAGGTTCATCAAACCTTCCTGGTCGCCGTCCTTACGCATCTTGTAGATTTCTTTCATGTGCTTCTGCGCCAAAGCATTGAAAGCATTGTTCAAACGCGCCTGATTCATCTGATGTTCCATGCCGAGAAGCGTAGAGTCGTTATACACCTTTCCGGTCACGATATAGAACTGGCAACCGGACGATTCCTTCTTCGGGTTCACGTTGTCTCCCTGACGGGCGGCAGACAGCGCACCTTTCTTATGGAAGTATTTAGGATAGACAAACTCCGCAGGAACCGTGTATCCCACATCACCCGCTCCCAGCATCTTGCCTTTCGGGGCATTCTTCGATTCGGGGTCGCCCGCCTGTATCATGAAGTCCTTGATGACACGGTGAAACAGAGTACCCTCATAAGTACCGTCCTCGGCCAGCTTGATAAAGTTATCGCGATGCTTCGGCGTCTCGTTATACAGTTTCACGATGATGTCACCCGCACTTGTTTCAATCTTCAATTTCGTTTCTTTTTCCATATTTCCGTCTTTCTTTTGTCCCGGTTTGCAGGCCGTCAGACCGCAAACCAGTATGGTTAATAATACTATGAGATTTCTTTTCATCTGTCTTTTTGTTTAATTTAAGTCTGCAAATATACTAAAATCGAACAAAACGATTTACCTTTGCATCATAAAAGAGATAAAAAGCAGAAGGGATGAAATCCATATTAATCGTAGAAGATGACATCACTTACGGTATGATGTTGAAAACATGGCTCGGCAAGAAAGGTTTCCAGGTCAGTTCGGTCAGCAGCATATCCCGTGCCCAAAAGCATATCGAAGCCGAGACAGTAGACTTGATACTGTCCGACTTGCGCCTGCCCGACCGTGACGGCATAGACTTGCTGAAATGGCTGGGGGAACATTCCTTGCATATACCTCTTATCATCATGACGGGCTATGCCGACATACAGTCCGCCGTACAAGCCATAAAGCTGGGCGCATGCGACTACATCGCAAAGCCCGTAAATCCCGATGAATTATTGAAGAAAATGGATGAAGCCCTGAAGCCCTCGTCCGCCGCACCTCAACAGGCGGCGCATTCATCCGGGACAGATAAAGCATTTGCCGCCGACAGCACGGTGGACGCATCTTCCGACTACCTGGAGGGCGAAAGCGATGCCGCCAAACAACTTTATAACTATGTAAATCTGGTTTCTCCCACCAATATGTCCGTCCTCATCAACGGAGCCAGCGGAACAGGTAAGGAGTATGTGGCGCAACGCATCCATAAGTTGAGCCGCCGCGCCAAGCAGCCGTTCATAGCCATTGACTGCGGAGCCATCCCCAAAGAGCTGGCCGCTTCCGAATTCTTCGGTCACGTAAAAGGTTCCTTTACCGGTGCGCTGACCGACAAGACCGGCGCATTCGCCGCAGCCAACGGCGGTACCATCTTTCTGGACGAAATAGGCAACCTCAGCTACGAGGTACAGATACAATTGCTTCGTGCCCTGCAAGAACGTAAGATACGTCCCATCGGCTCTAACAAGGAGATACAGGTAGACGTGCGCTTAGTATCCGCCACCAATGAGAATCTGGAACAAGCCATCGAAAAAGGTACATTCCGCGAAGACCTCTACCACCGTATCAATGAATTTACCCTGCGTATGCCGCAATTGAAAGACCGTCGCGAGGACATCCTTCTCTTTGCAAACTTCTTCTTAGACCAGGCCAACCGTGAACTGGACAAGCACCTCATCGGCTTTGACGAAAAAGCATCCAAAGCCTTATTGGAGTACCAATGGCCGGGCAATCTGCGCCAGATGAAGAATATCGTCCGCCGCGCCACTCTTCTTGCTCAAGACAAATTCATTACCTTGAATGAGCTTAGTGAACTGCAAAATCAGGTCACTCCGTCCGCAGGCATGCCGCTCCGTAACGAAGAAGCAGAAAAGCAGCAAATCATCGAAGCCTTGAAACAGACAGGCTACAACAAAAGCCGCGCCGCACAACTGCTCGGCATAGACCGGAAAACGCTCTACAACAAACTTAAGCTATACGGCATAGAGCTGTAATTGTGGAAAAACTCCACACCCCGTTCCACACTTTCCACACAAATCCACACATTTCTACGATGCGGCATTTTGTCACGGCCAAATTAGCGTACTAATTACCAGCACCTTATCATTTCCTTATCAATTCTGGCACATCATTTGACGTACATTCCATGTGGATATCCAATCCACAGCAGTATTAAAGCAAAATCTACCTAAACTAAGACTGAACCGAATATAAACCTATTAAAGTAAATGAAAAACAAAAAGATTAGTATTAGTAGCAGCCCTGTTTATGTTTGTTTGTGACGGATCGTTCTTGGCCTGAGCACAGATGCAAATGGCCAAGAGCATCCCAAGCACAACTTGAAGTGGCCGAATAATAGTAAGCGCACTAACAACAAAAAAGCCGTTTCCTCCTTGTCTATTCCGGGAAACGGCTTTTTTGTTACCTTTCATTTACCAATGCCTTTCCGGATAAAGGTCATTCCACCATGCCGGACTGTCCTGCAACCAACGTGCAAACCATGCCATGATAGAGTTGTGCCACAGCTCGCGCTTGGGATAATCACTGATGAAGTGGTTCTCGCCATCCACCGTTATAAACTCTACCGGCTTGCCCAATATCTTCAATGCATTGTACAACTGGATGCTTTCGCCGACAGGCACATTCGTATCGACCGTACCGTGCAGCAACAGCAGCGGGGTCTTGATTTTATCCGCATTGAACAAGGCCCCGTGTTTTGTAAACAGGTCGGGATTATTCCACGGATAGCTCCCGGCAGCGGCAACGGAGTTATAGGAATAGCCCCAATAGCCCTCGCCCCAATAACTGGTGACGTTACTGATGCCCGCATGCGAAACGGCAGCGGCGAACAAATCCGTCTTTGTCTGCAAGTACATCGTCATGAAACCGCCGTAAGACGCTCCGATACAACCGATACGCTTATCGTTGACAAACGGATGAGCGGCGCAGAACTTCTTCGTTCCTTCGATAATTTCGTCAGCGGTACGTTCCCCCCACGCATTGACATGGCGGGCGGAGAATTCCTGACCGTAACCGATAGCCCCACTGGGCTGGATAACATAAACCACATAATCGCGTGACGCGAACAGTTGCGCACAATAAGGCGAAGTGATGCCGCGTGTGGTAGGTGTAGTCCCGCCGTAGTAATAAACGATAAGCGGATATTTCTTATCCGGGTCGAAATCCGGCGGCAGGCATATCATACCTTTAATCTCCGTACCGTCTTCCGCCGTGAAGTTCCATTCCTTCATGGCACCCATATCTATCTTATCCAAAACGGGTTTCATCGGGTTGGCAAGCAAGACAGACGTTTTCTTCTTCACATCGTACGTATAGGCAACTCCCACACTGGTATTTCCACCGCCGACATAGGCGGCAACCGCAGGATTGTATTCCGCCAGGTCGAAGGAAGAAATCACATCTTCCTGCAGCGGTAGCATTTCAAAACTGTCCGTCTTCGGAATATAGCGGTAGATATGTCTGCAATCTTCGTCCGTTGTATTGAAGTAAATACAGCCGTCTACACGGTTCCACTGCAAGAAGTCGACGGTGGGATTAAAATCACGTGTGATAGGACTGACCTTTTTCGTGGCTTTGTCCATAATGAACGCCTGGGTATCGAAATCATTGGCGACAGGATGCCCGCCGCAATTCTTCCCTATTCCGTCAAAAGCCATCGGACTGCCTATTACCAGAAGCTGTCCGCCGTCGGGAGAGTAAGCCGCCCTGTTGACATAAGAGTTCCATGTCACCAGCGTATCCGCCCGCAACGTAGCCAAATCCACCTCGAAGATGGAAGTGAGAGAGAAAGGACATTGAGTGATATTCGATTTAGAAGTGGAGCATAAGAGCTTCCTGCCGTCAGAAGATATATCATTCAGATAGGCGGCATGGCTGCCATAAGTGAGTCGTTCGGAAAGACCGGTGGCAGGGTCGTACTTAACGAGATAGTTGCGGGAACGCGCATCGGGAATACGGTCGTCGGGATGCAGCAGCCGTTTCAAAGGACCGCTGACCGTTTCCCCCTTATCATCGGGAGAGTAGATAAGATAATCTTCCGCGGGCGACCATGCAAAATACCCTTCGGGAACATCTTTCAGCAACACTTCCTCGCACATGGTAACCGGGTCGAACACAACTAAATCATTCCGTTGCCTGCCGGTTACGGTATAATAAAGCTTATTGCTGCGGGGCATCCAACGCATTTTCTCATCGGCAGCGGGGAGTATCACCCTGCCCGTCTTCAGTTCGGTCAACTCACAACGTGTCCTTGAACGCTTCAACGAATAGTTATCTGCATAGCAGGTAAGCAGATACTTGCCGTTCGGAGAAAGACTGACCGAACGCACGCGGCTTCCGAAAGCCGTATTGTGCAACGCGAAACGCCTTTTCAAATCGGGTGCAATCCGATAGCCGACATCGGTAAACTCCTTATCCTTCTCAAACTCGCACTTCAATGCGGGAACGGCCTTATCGGCAGCCGTCGACAACAATTTAACGACTATCTCATAATCCGCTTCCGGCTCCAGACGTAAGCCAAGTACCGAAGGGGAAACCTGCGACAAGCTATCTTCCGCAGTCGTCTTGGATTGTTTGGAAACGCCATTCACAAACACCTCGAAACGTGCGGGAGAATAAATATTCAGCTTTCCTTTCATAAAGCGTTCCGCACGCAGGTTGGTGGCAAACAGATAAAACAGATTATCTTTATCCGCTTTCTCCACACGTACATACCCTGCGGTATCCGCCGCCATGCGTTCGTAAGGACGCCCGTCGAAGTCAAGGCTGATGTCGGTCTTCAGCAGGTCATCGACCGTGAATTTCTCTCCTGTAAAGTTGATGCTGTCACCTTGAATGGGAGTACGCACCGCAACGGCAGGACGTACATTGTATTCGGTCACTTTATCCTGCGCCCGGACTGCGAGCGCCGCAAACAGGGACAGTCCCGAAAGAATCAGAATCTTTTTCATTGAATTTGTTATTAACAGATTATCAAATCATTTCAAAGCCATTCCACAGATTACCGGCAGGAACAGGGGCTTCCACCTCTATCAGTTCCTTGGACACCGGATGTACAAAGCGCACAAAGCGCGCATGCAGACAGATGCTTCCGTCAGGGTTGGAACGGGGAGAGCCGTATTTCAAATCCCCTTTAATGGGACACCCCATCTTTGCCAACTGGCAGCGTATCTGGTGATGCCGCCCCGTTTTCAGGTCTATCTCCAATAAACAGTAGTTTTGTGACTTGGCTATGAGCCGATAATGCAAAATCGCTTTCTTGCTGTTCGGCACTTCCTTATCGTAGGCATAACTCTTGTTTTGCTTCTCATTACGTACCAAATAGTTCACCAGCTCGCCTTCCTGCTCCCGAGGCTGGTTCTTCACCACTGCCCAATAGGTTTTCTTCACCTCGCTGTTCTTGAACATCTCGTTCAGACGGGTAAGCGCCTTACTGGTTTTGGCAAAAATAACAAGACCGCTTACGGGGCGGTCCAGACGGTGCGTGACACCGATAAAGACATTGCCGGGCTTTTGGTATTTCTCCTTGAGATACAGCTTTACGGTCTCCGAAAGCGGCGTATCGCCCGTTTTGTCTCCCTGAACTATCTCGGAAGCGGTCTTGTTTACTATAATGATATGATTGTCCTCGTATACGACAGTCATTTATTCAGTGATTTGGATGTTACATATTCATACCACCGTCTACCTGAATTACCTGTCCTGATACATAAGAAGACATATCAGAAGCCAGGAAGGTAGCAATGTTGGCAACGTCTTCGGGTGTACCGCCGCGACGCAAAGGTATCTTCTTGCACCATTCGGCCTTTACTTCTTCGGACAGGGCATCTGTCATGGCCGTCATAATGAAGCCCGGAGCGATGGCGTTGGCACGGATGCCGCGAGAACCCAGTTCTTGTGCGATGGATTTCGCCAATGCAATCATACCGGCCTTGGAAGCAGAGTAGTTGGCCTGGCCTGCATTGCCGTGAACACCTACAACAGAAGCCATATTGATAATGCTGCCGGCTTTCTGGCGCATCATAATCGGAGTACAAGCGTGAATGAAGTTGAAAGCCGATTTCAGGTTCACGTTGATAACCATATCCCATTGCTGTTCGGTCATGCGCATCATCAAACCGTCACGGGTGATACCTGCGTTGTTTACCAGAATATCGATGCGACCGAAGTCTGCATGGATAGCCTCTACCACTTTAGCGGTATCTTCAAAGCTTGCCGCATTGGAAGCATACGCTTTGGCTTTTACGCCCAACGTTTCGATTTCTTTTGCCGTAGCTTCAGCATTTTCGTCAATCACCAAATCGGTGAATGCTATATTAGCTCCTTCTTGAGCGAACTTTAAAGCGATGGCCTTACCAATGCCGCGAGCGGCTCCGGTTACAATGGCTGTTTTTCCGTCTAATAATCCCATACTGTTTTTAAATTATTGATTAAATGTTTTTATGTTCTATGCAGTGCGCCAAACACAAGGTTCACAACGTATTTGTCGCGGGTTTCATCATCCAGCTTTGCGCCGATATGGCCGCGGATATAGGGCACTTCAATCCCTTTTACACAATAATGCACCAGCTCGGCGGTCATGTCGATATCGTCTATTCTGAACACGCCTTTCTCCACTCCTTCGCGCAATACATCCTTAAACAGCAGTATCTCCTTGGCATCAAACCGCTTGCGCACTTTCTCTACCCGCCAAATGTCGCGAAAGAAATTGGCCCGAAGCGTGCCGTTGCGGAATACCACCTCTTTCACTGCGTCCAGACGTGTGTATATCATCTCAATCATCTTCTCGTCCGGCGATATGTTCTTCTCCGCCACACGCTTCATCATATCCGAAAGCATATCCAGTTCCGATTCGACAACAGCCATATAGATATCTTCCTTGCTCTTAAAATAGGTATAAAGCGTTCTCCTACCTTTTTTAGAAGCGAGGGCAATATCATTCATCGTGGTATTCTCAACACCCATTTTAGCAAACAACTGACGGGCTACATCCACTAATTTAGCTTTTGTCTTCGATACGGCCATAGACTAATTGCACATTGCTTAATAATTTGTGCAAAAGTAAGATATTTCCGCATATATCACAAACAAAAGCACATTTTATTAACAGTCAAGCCGATTGGCGAATAGAAATGTTTTATATTTTATCGGACTATTTATCAGCCTATTATGTATATTAGTGCATTTTTTATGAAAAATAATCCGGCTTTTATTTGCACTTTTAAATAAAAGCCGTACCTTTGCACCCACAAAACATCGCGGAGTGGAGCAGTTGGTAGCTCGTTGGGCTCATAACCCAAAGGTCGTCTGTTCGAGTCAGGCCTCCGCAACTAAAGAAGATCGTCAATCCGGCGGTCTTTTTTCATTTTATCCTCTTCTCAAACACAAAATCACCCCAAGGAACGGGGATACCTATAAAAAATGAGAGGAGCTAAGAATCACTCTCCACTCCTCCCGACACGACAAACAACTAAAATTATTGCTATTTGATGCCGTCCAACGCCTTTTTAGCTGTGGCATTGGTGGGGTCGATAGCCAGAATTTTATTCCAATACTCTTTTGAAACCGGATAATCGCTCTTCAGCAAATAATAGTATCCCAGATAGCTGTAACACTCAATCAGTGCAGAGTTATACCTCGGCTCATTCTTAGCCAGCAACATTTCCGCCACCTTTTCATAATAAGGTTTTGCCAGCCCCTCGGTAGTCTCCGGGTCCATGGCGGAATTGGTACGGGCGCGCCACATATCACCCAGATAGCTGTCGGGAGCTTGTCGGGCAACCAGCGCAAACACAGAGTCTGCAGCCTGCAATGCCGTTGCACGGTCGGCAGGCCGAACGGAGAGCGTATCCGAAGATGTGCCCTGGCCGTAATAGAGACGTCCGAGCTGGAACAGGGACTCAGCCGTCTTTTTATCTTGACTTAAAGCGTCATAATACTTTTGATAGGCGGTAATGGCCTGAGCATAGTCATTCTTCAATTCGTACGCATCGGCTATTTCGCGCCAGATATCGACCTGGTCGCTATCCTTCTCAAGCGCCTTGCCATATTCCGCAACGGCTTGGTCGTACTTCTTTAGAGCGCTCAGCAAAGCTCCGTAGTAGCGATAGTCCAAGTACGAATAGTCGGCATTGTCCGAAGCGTTAAAAAAAGCATTGGCAGCTTGCTCCGCTTCATCATAACGTTTCAAGTCGGTATAGTTGTACATGGCCAGACGGTTGAATGCCGCATGACGTCCGTTCTTTTGCAAACCTTTCCGAACCACTTCCAGTGATTTCTCAAAATCATGGTTCAGGAACAGGGCAAAAGCATATTTCAAGATATCGTCTTCCGTAGCAACGGGAGTGTCTATGAACTTGGCATAGGTTTCTGCCGCCTTGCCGAAACGGTTGGTGGCATAATACACCCCGGCAAGTTCTTTATCCGCTTCCAAATAGTCCGGAGCCAGTGATTTCAACTGTTGCAGTTTGTCGATAGCCTGCGAGGGACTGGCCGACTTATAGGCACGGGCATATTTCAGATAAGCTTCCTTGCAATCGGGATTAAAGTAGATGGCCTGTTCGTAAAGCTGGCAGGCACGTCCCACATCCTTTCCGGCAAGCGCAATGTCTCCTTCCAGTACGGACACGCTTGCATCCTTGCTATCCGCCTTTTTGGCTGCTTTCAGATAGTTTTCCGCCTCTGCCGGCTTACCGGCATCCAGATAGGCGCGGGCTACAGAGACAATCAGCGACACATTTTTCTTGTTTTTCCCTTTCAACAAATCTCCGGCCGTTTCGGACGCTTGTTCGGGATTCGTCTTTATCAGACTTTTTACTTTATCTACCCCGGCCTGCCATTCGGGTACAGGCGTTTGTGCGGCAAGCGTACCGGATAACAGCAGCGCTCCCATACAAAATAATAATTTACGTTTCATGTTAGCATTCATTTTAGTTATTCATCTTTGACGTTTACCACACGCACCGGTTGGGTGGCGGGTACCAATCCCGACTTCAATATAATCCGCTGTCCCCGGTCGGAAGCGAGGAAAGAAGCAAAACCCCACGGGAGTGCGCTTCGCGGATCATTCAATAGAACATAGATGCTGCGCGCCAGCGGATAATCGCCGTAAAACAGATATGCCTGGTAAGGCTTGTAACTGTCGGCCGGCGTAGCCTTGTCGGCAGCGCTGACAGACATCACCCGCACTTCCTTGCTGAAAGAAAGCCCCGTACTGTCGTTGCGGTCGCTCAGCCAGTTCACTCCGATTACACCCATGGCCTCCGGCGTGCGCGCCACGTAGTCAATGACTTCCCTATTTGTTTTCAGCGCCTTCACTTGGTTCGAAAGCGGTGCTCCTCCGGCTATGGAGTCCACAGCAAAACGTACGGTACTGGAATTCTTGTTATCGAATACCAGACGAATATCTCCCAGGCGGGACAACGGATAAATATCCTTCCACCGCCCGGCATCCCCGGTAAGAATACGGCGAAAATCCTTCACGCTAATCAAGGTATCCGGATTGCTCCGATTGGTGATTAATGCCAGTCCGTCCGTCGCAATCTTTATCTCTTGCGGGAAAAACTTGCGGCTGTTGAAGGAGTTCATCTCCTCCGGAGTCAGCCTGCGGCTGGTTATTGCCAACCGCAAACTGTCCTTAAGCAAAAGATTGACGGCTTCCACTTCCGTCACGTAACGGGGCACAATTCCCGCCAGAGGGAACAAACCTTCGAACACGTCTATCTCTTCCTGCACAATCGGCCGGAAACTCTCGTCGGCGGCAATTGCTATGACGCCGGAAGTATAGGTATCCGTCAATCCGTCCTTGGGCTTTTGCCGGCAGGCAGAGGCCAGAACCAGCATTACTATCAAGCCCGAAAGCTGAAGTCGCTTCACCGTTTTCATAACACACAATTTATTGTAACCTAAAGACAATAGGAACCGTATATTTCACAGACACCGCCTTACCGTTCTGCTTGCCGGGTATCCATTTGGGCATCGACATAATTACGCGAAGAGCCTCTTTGTCACAGTAGGGATCCAGGGTCTTTACAACTTTGGCATCTCGTACGCTACCGTCACTGCCTACCACAAACTGGCAGATTACCCGTCCCTGCACACCGTTTTCCTGCGCAATCGTCGGATACTTCAAATGATCGGCAATGTATTTCATCAGCTCACCGGCACCACCGGGGAACGTCGGCATCTGCTCTACCATATCAAAAACCTTCTCCTCTTCCACGGGTGCTTGTGTCACTACCTGCTTCAAGTCGGCGATATCCTTGCCGTTGGCTTCGTCATTGCCTTTCACATCGGCAATGGAGATAGCGACTTTCGTCTCCGTCAATTCGGTCTGACTCTTGATTTCATCTTCATCTCTCACTTCTTCATCTTTCTTGATGACAGGAGCCGTGAACTTGATGGAACTCTTCAAAGCCGGCGGTGGCGGAGCAACAGGCTCTACACGTTTCATCTCTTCCTGTTTCACTTCGGGTTCTTCCAACTGCGACAGAGTGGTTACCTCGGTCATCACTTCCTTTTGCTTCGGAGTCGCCATCTTTATCAGGGTGGGAATACTGAAACCTATCAAGGCTATCACTATCACCAGTATCACGGCTATGTTGTGACGGCGTGGAGAATTCTCACGCATCTTATAGGCGCCGTACGCTTTATTCTTACCGTTGAATATAAGGTCACACCATTCCAAAGAACTTAAATCTACTTTAGCCATATTCTTCTGTTTTTAGGTGTTACTATTCGGCGATATTCTGCGACAGCTCGCCTTTGCTTTCGTAGTTCTTCATCAGGAACCGGTCGGCATCGGCAATGTCCGTTATCACATACTTGCCTATATTACATATCTGCATTTCATCGAGGGCATCAATCAGATTCTTGTACGAGGCCGCATCGGTAGCCTTGATGATAACCGTAGGCGTGTCTTTTCCGCTCTTTATCTCGGAAAGCTGTTTACGGAAATCATCCTCTGATATTTTAAGTTCCAGTTTCTGCTGTTTCAGCTTGTTCACCTCATTTACAGCAGTCCTATTACGTTTCAAGAGCATAGCCCGCAGACCGTCAGCCTGATAGGAAGTCTCCTTCAGTGAAGTATAGTCTTTATAGTCGGGCTCTCCTTCGTAGTAATACAATTTATCGGCATCTCCCAGTAACAGTGTGATTGCCTGCGACGCTTTCACTTTACTTTGCTGTTCTTCGGTGATGCTCTTGTCATTGCTCGGCATGCTTATCTCCATTGTCTGAGGTTTGCTCAGTGAAGTACACAGCATGAAGAAAGTAATCAGCAACATATTCATATCCACCATCGGCGTGAAATCCACCCGTACGGTCATTTTCTTTTGCTTGCTTTTTCCACCTTTCTTATTACCGTTTTCTTGTATTTCGGCCATAATATTTCCTTTCGTTAGTCTTCAGATGTGGTCTTTAGGGAAGTAATCAGGTTATACCGGTTCTCTCTAAGATCCTGAAGTGAGTTCATAACATTCTTGATTACGGAATAAGGAGTGTTGGCATCCGCCTTGATGGCAATACGCAAATCGGAATTCGTGGCACGGGCATTACGCACCCAGGCTTTGAACTGATTGTCGATACTGTCGGTAGGTATTCCCTCATTCTTTAACACAGCGTCCTGCCGGTCTTGCGGCAAATTGAGGAATTGCTTCATGCTCTTCATCGGCACGCCGAAAGTGGATGCCAGCATAAACTTTTTCGTTTCCTCGGGAGTAAAAGTCACCCCGTATTCTTGCCCCATAGCTTCCAGCACATTGCGCAAGTCGGACTGCTTGTCCAGGCTCATAAATACTTTTCCGTTCGGATCGACCAATATTTGGAGAACATTCGTTTCCGGTATCTTAATCTCGGAAACGGATGCCGGAGTGGTTACCTGTACCGGCTCTTTCTTCACAAACGTAGAAGTCAGCATGAAGAAAGTAAGCAACAATACGGTTACGTCACTCATGGCCGTCATGTCGATGAACGTACTTTTCTTTTTTATTTTTGCTCTACCCATAATTTTCAAATTAGAAATTGAGAATTAATAATTGAGAAATCTCACATCCCAATTTATTTATGCGTAGCGGCAAAAGTCTGCACAATAGAGAAGCCAACCTCATCAAGGCTGTAAGTCAACTTATCAATCTTATTGGTATAATAGTTATAAGAGATAACCGCCAAAGCACCGGTCAAGATACCGAAAGCTGTATTAATCAATGCCTCGGAAATACCTTGTGACAATGCCATAGAGTCTGCACTGCCTCCGGCAGCCAAAGCGGCAAACGAACGGATCATACCGATAACCGTACCCAGCAATCCCATCAATGTACCCAAAGTGGTGATAGTACCGATAATCGGCAAGTTTTGTTCCATCATCGGCAACTCCAATGCGGTAGCTTCTTCCAGCTCTTTCTGGATGGCAAGCAATTTTTGGTCTTTAGCCATCTCCGTGTCATTCTCCATTTCGGCATACTTCTTTAAAGTAGCGTTTACTACATTGGCTACGGAACCACGTTGCGTATCGCAGATTTCCTGAGCCTTTTTCATATCACCAGCCGCCAAAGCAGCTTTAATATTAGCAACAAACTTCACCAGAGAGCCTTTACCGAAGGCGGCGCGAATAGCAATGTAGCGTTCGATGCTCAAAGCAATAACGGTAAGCAAGAGAGTTTGAATCACCGGAACAATAAAGCCACCTTTATATATAGTACCCAGGAAGTTTCCGGGTAACGGGTGGTTGTTCGGGTCATTGTTCATGAAGTTGGAAGGATTTCCAAGAACAAAATTAAAAATAAGCACGGCGATGATAAAGCAAATTACGATTACCCAACCGGCGGACTTGATGCCTTTAAAAGAGGCTGCTTTTTTTTGAGTTGTTTCCATGATTAAATGTTTAATTGTTGGTATTAAAATTGATTTTGAGAATAAAGCGTAGGGGTATAACTTCCCTCTTACGGACCAATAGGGCGTAATTCATCCTTGCAACCTCAGTCAGCACATATGCGCACACAGGTCACCTACTCTTACTTCCCTTCACAAGTGAAAAAGGAAGAAAAAGGGGGAAATTAGAAAGGGAAGTCAGTGGCTAAATCAAAATCCGCCGAAGCGTGTAGATGTAGTAATCACTACCCGTCACAGCATAGTACGGGTCTTTGTCCGAAAAGTATTGTTTGCTCCGACCATGTACAAGCAAGTTCTCATGATTGGACAATATCAGGAATATGTTTCTAAGGAATATATTATCTTCTATCACTCTGCGTATACGCTGCTGGTGAGAAGAGTAAATTTCAGAAATAGGCTTGGTACCCAACTCAACATCTGTTGTCCATGAATAGCTGATATCCGCAAATCTTGAGTTTTCCTGTTTAATTTTTTTAGATGAGGTCGATGAACATGAAGACAACGTAGCAGAAGTTTTACATGCTTCAGCAGACTTTACACCGATTTGGGCAAAGTCAACAGCTTTTCCACTAATACTGCAAGTGAGTATCAGTAGCATGCTAATCCAAAATGTCTTTACAGTTGTTTTCATGTCGTTCAATAAATCTACATAATAAACATAAACTGATTGCATTTAGTTTCACCAAATAGCTGTTTTCTTTTGTCAACCAATAAAAATGTTCATTGATTAAAGGTTTTATCATACCTTTTAATATGAAGTAAAGGTACAAAAAAAGAATGAAACAGAGATATAAAATAATGGGATAATTACCTGGTTTTAAAGACTTTTAATCATTGTAATATTCCCTTCATCAAAGGAATAGAATGAGGTAAAGGAAAGTTCCCAAAGGGACAAAAACAATAAAGCCCCCGTATCCTTCTATCGATACGGGGGCTTCTCTAAAAAAAACGGCGACTACCTACTCTCCCACTGTTACGCAGTACCATCGGCGTGACTGAGCTTAACTTCTCTGTTC
>NZ_MNQO01000007.1:0-90977 GCF_001915465.1 Bacteroides sp. 44_46
ATCCACTATCGGTTTCTTCACGACGTTAAGGCTCAGACGGCAAACGTAATACATCCCATAACCCAATGTGGCGGCAAGAAAAGTAGACCATTGCAAACGTTTCAAACGCCGTCTATCCTCAGGCCGGAAATTACCGGAAAGCGAGTTGGAGGACAAAGCTCCGCCGTTACAGGGTTTCGCTTGCGATACCCTGTAAAAATCAATAATAGACTTAAACATAACACTCAATCTTTATTCATGCAAATTCCTGCCTCTTAGATATTCCAGTAACAGGGTGGGACGGTCAGTCTGAATCAGGCGGGCTCCCTGACCGATTATCCATCCCCAGCTCTCATCCGGTTGACACAGTTCCACGGCGCGGTCATCATCATGTCCGCCACAGAGTTCGGGCCAGAGGCTGTTGATAAAGATTTTTGCACCACTATCACGCACTTTCTTTATCAACCGCTGTACTTCGGGACCATCATTATTAAACACCAGCTCAAAGGCTTTAGGGTTCATGTGAGTAAGATAGCTGTCAATAACGGCTTCCGCATCCGCCTTATGTAAATTCACCACAGGCATGAAAATCATTTTATTCAGTACATCGCCATTCTCCGCCTTGACCTGTTCGTAAGGCAAACCGGTTTTCACGACGCACTGGTCCACCGTACCTGTTTTTTCAAGGATGGCGTAAGCATCTTTAAAATAATCATAACCCTTGTCCACGTTCACCATTATCTTACCTTTGCACAATCTCATTACCTCTTCAAAGGTAGGAATCCGATGACGAGTTTTACAACCGGCACCGTTCTTCAGTCTCAACATTTGTAATTCTGCCAATGTATAATCCTCAGGACGCCCTTTCCCGTTCATGGTACGATTAATCAGCTTATCATGCATCAAGACAAGATGCCCGTCCTTTGTTTTTTTCAAATCAATTTCTACCATATCCACTCCCATATCAATGCAGTTCTGAATTCCTTGCAAAGAGTTTTCAGGAGCATTACGCCAATCCCCACGATGAGCAACAACTAAAAGTTGAGATAGATTGTCATTCAAAAAAGTATTTCTAATTTCATCAGCTTTGTTCTGTCCCCAACATAACTGGGTGAAAACAAACAATAAGAAAAACCAATATAATCTTTTCATAATATGTTTCTTTTTAATAAGTTTACTGTACACCGCTTATTATCTTTTCAAAAGTTTCACGAATACGGGATGGAACAGGGCGTATTTTGTTATAATCGCAATCTTTCATTGCCTCATACATAAACACTCCTTGATATCCGTTACTCCGCAAATCTCTCATAAAGTTTTGCCAATCTATTTTCCCTTGAGTAGGAAGCCAATGACACTCATTCACCAAATCAAAATCCGAAGCATGAATTGTTCCTACATATTGACCTAATACCTCCATAAAATGCCTTGTGGAACCCTTCGTATAATGATTTGTATCAAAACATACTTTTACACCGGGAATATCATGAATGAGTTTTAACAATTCTTCAGGCGTATTTCCTAAACAAGTACGTGGCAAGTTTTCAATACACAACTGTGCTCCTATACGGTCGGCATATGGTTTAAGATAAATAATAGAATGCCGTGCATTTTTTATACGTTGTGCACGAATACTATCCGCTATCGGTTCTGAACTGGGATGTAAAACTAATCGTGCAGGTTTAAAATGCCTGCATTGTTCTATCATCCGTGCCATAAAACGAACATTCTCTTCACGGAGCGAATCATCCAAAACCGAAATATCCAATACCCGTGAAAAAGGTAAGTGAACGGACCACACCTGCATACCTGCGCTATCAATTTTACTCTTCATCATTTTAATACGAGGTATTACTTCTTCCGCCGGAACACCCCGATAACACTGATTAAAAGCTACTTCTACATAATGAACACCCTGTTCTTTTGCTTTCTTGAAGTCTGCTGCCACCGGATTTTTCCAAATGGCAGTGGTTGTCCCCACCTCATACTGTTGCGCATGGCAAATGAATGAGAATGTAGACAACACTGTCATAAGTATATACTTTCTCATTAGTTCAATTTTCCGTTCTTCCAAACCAGTTTTTCGCCCCACATAGGCACATACGTCTGTTCACAGTTTATCTTTGAGGCACGTTCCAAAGCCATTTCAACAGACCATCTGGACGAATCGGTATCTGCATGGGCAAGTTCCAGTATATGAGACAATAATACATAATCAGGAAGCGTCTGTCCCAAACCTGTACCAATAATATTATTTTCGGTCAAGGCATTCGGTGCATAACGTGGAATCAGGACATTCACATGAGATGCAATATTAGTAAATTGTTCCGGTTTAAAATTTGAATCCCCCGTATGTATCAAAGTAAAGTTACCGGTGTCTTCACCACAATCTATATAAAAGACTGTTACGAAATTGGATAAACCGGAATTATTATGATCGGTTATGCTGGTGTGAATAGCAAAGTTACCGATTGTATAATCCGTCGGAGTTTTAGAGGTATATTCATACGACTCATCTTGCAGATAGTTCGAAAGAACCGGTTTGCCAAGGTCAAACATCGCTTGAATCAGTTCCTTATTATAATGATCGGCATGATTATGAGTCACACATAAAAAATCAATATAAGGAGCCAACTCTTTTGCCCAACGATGAGAAATATCTATGGCGAAACAACCCGATGACGTTTTTATCACATATCCCATATTGTACAGTTGCCACAATTCAACGGTTCCTTCTTCTACTGAAGAATTTTTAATATCCTCCAAAACACGATCAAATGCACTACGATAATATATTAATATAGGGTCTGCTTTCTCCATATTTTCACTAGTCTGATCATATCCGCTCAGAAAAGTTGAAAAGTAATCACTTAAACAATTATCTGCATATCCTTGTATTTTAGCTAAAGCTCCGGTGCGTTTTGCGTCAAGAGTAAGTGGAGACGTACTCCACAATTCTTGTACTGTAACATTGACTTCTTCCGAGAGGTCATCAAGAATTCCTTCATATCCTGTCGTTATGTCATCATTATCATTACTGCAACTCATGAGCCCTACCGCTAATAAGCAGGTAAGGAAATATTTTATTTTTCTTATATTGTCCATAAACTTTCTATATCTTTAAAATTCATATTTACTTCTGACGGTTGGTACCTTGCAGGTTACCGCCACGCATACTCCAGGAGGATAGTTCTGGAGACGCATTTATTGCAACAGCTTTTATGGAGCCTATATTATTGCTTCCAATGGTTCCAAAGTACAGACGTTTATCTGTTCCAATCGTTACTCCTGCCATAATATTCTGCCCTATATTTCTCACTTCTGTTAATTCTCCATTATCATTTGTATCTAACTTCCATACTTTTTTACCACCACTATTCCCTAAAAACAAAAGTCCCTCAGCACTTAATGCCGCTCCATTGTAAGTTAATACAGAAGCTATGTCTTTTGACCACTTTAAAGAACCAGTAGGCTCCACTGCATATACCAATGCTTTACCAGATACTCCTTTTTCTGTAAAGTAAATAACCCCATTTTTATCTACTATCGGAAAATAAGCATTACCACCGGTGTTCTTATAATCCCAGTTTTTTTCTCCAGTCGTCATATTCACCGAAATTAGACCTTTATCCAATGTAGTAGCATATAAACAGTCGCCATGTAGAGCAAATGCACCACGCTCTGTAATTTTAAACGCTATATTTTTTCCATTCCAACGTTCATTTCCAGACGAAGTAAAGGAATAAATGGCGGCATTAGTTCCCGCATAAATATTTCCCATTTTATCAACAGCTACGGCACATCCTTTATTGCTATCATCTAACTTTTCTACTCTCCATTTAATAGAGCCATCAACGATATTCAACGCATATAAGGTAGGAGCATTAGTAAGGCAATAAAGCACGGTTCCATCAGCTGATAATGCAGGAAATGCACCTATTTTATCATCCAATTTTATTGACCACTTCTTTGTTCCATCAGAATTAATCGCATGAACATTATCTATATCTTTACTTTCCACACATTGATAGATGGTTCCATCATCACCTATCAAAGCACCACCACCATAAGTTATAGCGTCAATACCATACACCCATTTTATATTTCCAGTAGTTACATCAATAGCAAACAAATGTCCTGCTGGAGTTGAAGTAGGAATATACATTGTTTTTCCATCTAAAGAAAATACCGGATTAGAGACTTTTACATATCCTTTATAGTTGCCAGACTCCAAATTAATAGAATCCCACTTATAATTCACCACTGTAATATCCATGCTTCCCGTGTCAGTAGTGCCATCCGTGTAGGTCACGGTTACGGATACAGTATATTTATCACCGACAGCTCCATACGCATGCTTTGGACTTAGTTCCACAGATGTCATTCCATCACCAAAATCCCAATTTACAGACTGTACATCACCTCCCATAAAAAACATGTCATTCAATGTAAATGTCACAGGCTCCCAAAGTGTCAGTTCCGTCTTTTCAGACTGATCAACCAAAATAGGAGAAACCTTTCCCGGAGTAGCCGAAACCTCAACAGGTTCAGAGTTTCCCGTAGGATAAGAAGCTACCATACTAAAAGTATATTCCATATCATTAGTCAATCCTTCAATGATATAAGACTCCAATGAAGTATCATCCAATGTTATTACCTTACCACTCGGGCTCACAGTTATCTGATAGTTCGTAAAACGTTCACTATTAGGTTTTGTCCAACTCAACCGCACCCGCTCATTACCAGCAGTAGCCGTTAAGTCCGTAACAGGATAACGTGCATTCTTGGGAGTACAATTTACAGACGTTTTACCGGCCAGCCCACCTGCGTAACGAGGTTGTACGGAAAAACCATAAGTCATGTCATTCACCAAATTCTCTACAACTACACTTTTCTTGTCAGCTTCTACTGTCATCTGTCCGCCATCATCCTCAGCGGCTCCGGTAGTCCAGATAACCAGATACTCGGATAGGTGAGCGTTTTCATAGTCTTCCCAAGTCAGAGTTACATTCATATCTCCGGCGCTTGCCTCTAAAGATTTCAATTCATACAAATCAAAATTAGCCTTCGGCAGCTCTTCTTCACATGCAGTAAAAACTGCCGCAAAGACAAAAAATAAACTATATATTACTTTTTTCATTGTCTGTTTCTTTAAGTTTAACAAGGAATCAATATCCGGGATTTTGCCATAGAAGTTTCTCATTATTGATACGTTCCAGTTCCGTTTTGGGAATAGGATACAGGAATTGGTAATCTTGAATTTCATGTCCTTCCGCTTTCATGGCCTCTTTAGCGCCCCCCATTCGTACAAGGTCAAACCATCGATGTCCTTCGTAGGGGAACTCGCGCTGACGCTCCAACATAATCGCCTTGCGAAAACTATCCTTATCAGGAAGCTCTGCAATCTGTATGGCAGAGCTGCATGAACGTGTATGAACCGCATTCAAAGCATTCATGGCAACAGAGGTCTGCGAGTTGCTATACTCTATTTCGTTTAGAGCCTCGGCATACATAAGCAGTACATCGGCATAGCGCAAAACAATCTGGTCATTACCCACCGTATTATAAGTGGCGCTCTTGACATCCTTGAATTTTTTCAACACAAAGACCTTGCTTTCCACTTGTGTATATTCTATCAGTTCCTTGCGTTTATCATCAGCGTCCGAATAACACTTTTTCAATGCTTCCGTCTGGTTGGTATCATCGCTCAAATTGGTTATGGAGAACCAATAGCCATGCCCCTCACCCTCTATATCCTTATTGAAACGAACTGCAAAAATGACCTCATTATTCATTTCATTATCCACATCGAATACTTTGTCCGGAGAAGACATCAAACTATATTTACCTATAATCTGAGACAGAACATCCCTCGCTTCCTCCCACTTATGGAAAGTTAGATACACCTTACCCAACAGCGCTTTGGCAGCTCCCGAAGTTATACGCCCTACTTCGGTACCTGTGTACGACTGAGGCAACATATTATTTTCTATTATCTGCTTCAAATCACCTGTCAGAAAATCATAAACCTGTTGTTCCGAACTGCGTCCGATCGCCAGCGCTTCAGAAACGGTTACGACTTTATCAGTCATAGGTACTCCTCCCCATAAACGGTACATATTAAAATACGTCAAGGCACGGATAAACAAGGCTTCAGCTTTATACTGCTTTTTCAACGTTTCATCGAAATCCGCTCCATCTATTTTATCCAGCACCAGATTACAACGGTACACACCATTATTAAAATTAGCCCATGCATCCTGCAAGATACCATTCGACGGTTTATCGGAAAACTGGTCTATATCATACCGATCTTGCGTTCCGGTAGTGGGAGCGCTCAAATACAGATTATCACTCCGATATTCACAGCACTCGCTAAAATAGCTTACCTGCGTCTGCAACTTTGAATAACAACCTATAACCGCTACATTAAAATCCTCGGCCGTCTTATATATCTTATCCGTAGGCACACTACTGCTCGGTTCCAAATCGAAAAAATTATCAGTACAGGACACCGACAGAAAAGCGGCTGATGCTATTAGAAGAAGTTTATATTTTTTCATATTTCATATCTATTAAAGGGATAATTAAAGAGTTATATTCAGGCCGAATAAAAACGTTCTGGCCAGTGGATACGTTCCATAATCCTCACCCGGAGAGAGTGAGTTTCCGGGACGTGCATTAACTTCCGGATTATATCCGCTGTAATCGGTAGATGTCCAAAGATTTTGTCCCGACACATACACTCTCAGCTTCTCGACAAAGAAGTGGCGAGTCAAGCTTTGAGGCAAAGTATATCCTAAAGTCACATTTTGCAATCTCAGGTAAGAACCGTCCTCCAAATGCCAGGTTGAAGTTCTGCCGTTGTAGCCTTTTGACTTACGATTGGCACGATTCACCTGACCGTTACCCGGATTATCAGCATTCTTCCAACGCCCCAAAGCAATCGTCGTTCCATTGACATTACCTTCCATGTTGTCAATATATCTTCTGTTCAGGTTCAATATCTCATTTCCATAAACACCCTGGAAGTTAAAATCCAAGTCTATCCCTTTATACCATACTTTACCACCGAAACCATAAGTAAAGTCAGGCATATAATTACCTACAATCGTACGGTCTTTATCCAAATCCATCACGCCGTCACCGTCTACATCTACAAAACGGAAATCACCCGGCTGAGTATTGCTGAAATGAGGATACTTCTTCAGCTCTTCTTCATTGGAAAAGATACCATCTTGCACCAGCAGATAGTAACTGCCGATAGGCTCACCCACTTTAGTGATATAATAAGCATGGTCTACGCTGCCGGTAGAGATAATAGGAGCGTTGCCGGGACCAAGAGCCTTCACCTCATTCGTATTGGTCGCATAATTGGCATTGAACGAATATCCGAAATCTTTCGTAAAATTCTTCTGAGAAGTCAAAGCTATCTCCCATCCTCTGTTATTCACTTTACCGATATTCATCAACGCAGTACTATAACCTGTCAGATGAGGAACAGGAACATTCAGAAGCATATTGGAAGTGTTCGTATTGTAATAATCTACCGTAACTCCCAGCAGCCCCTTAAACATCTGTATATCAATACCGGCATTAATCATCGCATTCTTTTCCCAGCTCAAATCCTCATTTTTAATCGTGTTGGGCTTATAGCCATAAATGAGTTGGCCGCTGTTTGTTCCAAGTATATAATTATCGATTGCCATAAGCGACAGATGGTCATAGTTGCCTATTTGAAAATTACCGGTAACACCGTAACTTGCCCTTATCTTTAAATCATCTATAAAAGAAAGCGCCTGAGTGTTTTGGAAGAAATCCTCACCGCTGACTCTCCATGCTGCCGAAGCTGACGGGAAGTACCCCCAACGGTTATTCTTTCCGAAACGTGAAGAACCATCGGCACGTATGGCGGCAGAAGCCATATATTTACCTTTATAGCTATACTGGGCGCGTGCCAGATAAGAGGCTATGGTCCATTGCGTCTTATCGGAGTTACCTTTCGTCACCGTACCGCCCGAGATGGTCTGGATATAATCATTCGGAAAGTCTGTGGCCGTTACATTATCTCCTTTATAGGTTTCTTTCTGCGCAGACTGAACCAACACTACATTTAAAGAATGGTCTTCATTGATAGTAGTATTATAATTTATCTTATTCTCTATCAACCAATTAAAATAAAAGCCGGAAGAGCTGTAAGCAACAGGATTGGATTTGGTATCATAATACTTCTGTCCCAGCAACGGTAATTCCGAGGAACGGTACGTATCATTATGCGAGCCGTAATAATCGCCACCGAAAGAAATATTGTAAGTCAGCCCTTTAAAAAACTCTATTTCAGCAAACACTTTTCCTACAATGGCCATACGGTCTACAACGTCGGATTGCAAATTGGCCATCGCGACGGGGTTCAATATGGCATTGTGTTGATAGTCGTTCCCGATTCTCCAATAACCGTTTCCCTGATAATTATAACTTCCGTCCGCATTATATACAGGCCATACAGGCGGCATCATCAACGCAGACTGTACAACACCGCCTGAACCTGATGCGTCCACACGGTTGGAAGTCGAGTAGGACGGAGAGAAATTAACCCCGAACTTGAATCTTTTGTACTGGCCGTCAAGATTCATACGCATACTGTATTTCTTAAAATCGGAATTGATAACGACACCTTCTTTATCGTAATAATTGGCCGAAACAAAATAGCCGACCGTTTTCCCACGCCCCGAAACAGAGATATTATGGCTCTGTGTACCGGCAGTCCGAAAAATGGCATCCTGCCAATCGGTGTCCGTCAATCCGCGGTCGCCATTCAGGTAAGGGAACAGTTCGGTGGGAATACGTTCCCACGAGTTGGGACGCATGCCGTTCGGGTCGTCGGGCGAAACTCCCGGATTGGCATCCAGATAGGCGTTGTCATGACCGTCCTTGGCAAACTCCGCAAACTGGTAGGCATTCATCATATCCAGTTTCTTCGATACATTCTGTATGCCATAATAACCGTCATACTGTATCTTCACTTTTTCCGTCTGCCCCTGTTTGGTAGTAATAATAATAACACCATTGGAACCGCGGCTGCCATAAATAGCTGCCGACGAAGCATCCTTCAACACTTCCACCGATTCTATATCATTATTATTAAGATTGGCGAAGCCACGTTCTACCGGTACACCGTCAATGATATAAAGCGGATCGCTACCGGCATTGACAGTGCTGATACCACGCACGCGGATACTGACATTGCCTTCCGGATCACCGCTTGGAGTAGTCACCTGCACTCCCGGCATTTTTCCCGCCAATGCCTGACGAAAATCTGAAGCGGATGTTTTGGCAATATCTTCCGCCTTCACAGAAGATATGGAAGTAGATACGTCGCTCTTCTTCTGCACGCCATATCCCACAACCACTACTTCCTCCAACAATTCACTGTCCTCTTTCAGAATTATATTGGCAAGCGCTTTGTCCCCTGCCGAAAAAGTCCGTGTCTTGTAGCCTATAAACGAGATGACAACTTCCGCTTTCTCGGGAACGCCAGCCAATGTATATTCTCCGTCAACATTCGTAATCGTTCCCAAAGAAGTGCCTTTCACGGCAATGCTCGCACCAATTACCGGTTCGCCTTTTTCGTCAACGATGATACCGGAAATCCTTTTCATCTTTCCACCCTGCCCTGCAGCTTCCGAACTGTTTTTCGCTTTCAGATAGACTTTCTTTCCGCTTATCTCATAAGCAACGTTCATGCCGGACAGCAATCTGTTCAGTACATCAGACAGTTCTTCTTTATCCGCCCGGACAGTAACGAGTTTATCGGGATTGACCGTAGGACGGCTGTATGCAACCGTCAGTCCGGTCTGTTGAGTAATGGCATCAAAGACTTTCGCCAGTTTCACCTGCCGGAAATCCATTGAAACCTTTTGAGCAGTGGCCGTAATACAAGCCATAGAGCTAAAAAGCAGTACAAGCAGAATCTTGTGTTTCATAACTTTAATTTTAGATTAGCAATAGTATAAAATTCTCTTTATACTAAGTAGACACACAAGAGTCCGGAACGGGTGAGAGAAAATCTCTTTTTTTTGCTGAATTTTATTTTGTAGTGACAATTACCTCTTTTTCAGCCTCATCATACCGAAAGTATAAGGGGGCGATCTTCTCCAAATCACGCAATACTTTTTCAAGAAGTGTATTTTCGGAAGTCAGCGTGAAATAAACATTCCAAGCGTCCTGGTTCTCCACTTTAAAATCAACATTATACCAGCGATGCAGCACCTTGATAACTTCCGCCAGAGGAGCATCCCTGAAAGCGATTACATTTGTTTTCCACAAAGAAGAAAAGCGGGTGTCACTGTTTCGTGAAATGGTACAGCGGTCGTCCTCCCGGTTGTACACCAGCCGTTCACCGGGCTGCACCGGATATTTCTTGTCCGAGGGGAGCGTAAGGTCGATACGCCCTTCATCCAGACATACGGTAATATCTTTATTATCCGGATAGGCATTGACATCGAACGAAGTTCCCAGTACATGAATGGCAGGCCCGTTCAGATTAACGATGAAAGGGCGGTCCGGATTTTTAGATACCACAAAATAAGCTTCACCTTCCAGATAGACTTCGCGGCTGGAAAGCGCGAACTTCCTGGGGTACTTCAAGCGGGAATCGGAATTGATATATACGCGTGTGCCATCCTGAAACATCATTTGCAGGCGCTCACCCTTTGCCACATAGATTTCTTCGTAACCGGAACCGCCAAACAAATCCACCCGCTTGTCCAACTGTACAAACAGGCCTGCCAGCACAATAAACGGAATCAATACCGCAGCCGCACGGAAAGCTATCCTGCGGATACGCTTCCGGCGGATATTCCTGCGAATACGGGCAAACAATTCATCAGACGCTATTTCATGGTTCACATAAAGTTCTTCATAACCAAGCTTCACCTGTTCCACCTCACAATCCATGCTTCGGGACAAATAGGCCGTTCCTTCATCCGTAGCGAACCATTGCGCGACAAGACGGGCTGTTTCAGGAGTAGATGTTCCGGCAAGTACTTCCTGTATCTGTTCTTCGGTGGGTTTATTCATCATCTTATTATCCATAGTATAAAAAAGACACTTAAATGCTTCAGCAGGGTGAGGTATGTAACAAATATTAGCAATTTATGCAGATGCGCGCGCAACAACTTCAACGCTTCCGAATAATGGGTCTTGATGGTATTGACCGACAAATGCATGCGCTCCGCTATTTCCTGATTGGTAAGTTCATCACGCACTTTCATCATACAGATTTCACGTTTCTGAGACGGCAGTTTGTCCAGCGCTTGATAAAACAATGACATCAGTTCCTTCTTCTCCAGATTCTCTACCAGCGTATCTTCATATTCGGGCGTGCTTTGCGCTATCTCATAATTCTTTGCGACGGCAGTATTCTCATTGCGGATTACATTAAGAATATGGTTCTTCGTCATCGTCACCAGATAGTTCTTTAGACTGACACCTACGCGAAGTTCCGAACGGAACTCCCAGAAACGGGTAAAGACATGCTGCACCGCATCCTCTGCCATGGTCTTGTTCATCAGGTAGCGATAAGCCAGTACATAAAGCAGCTTATGGTACTTTTTATAGACCACGGTAAACGCCTCCACGTCTCCCCGCTCTACCCGCGCGAAAAGTGTTTCATCATCCATATCCGGTGTTAGTGGTATAAACAAAGACATCCTACAGTTGCTCTAAGGTTACAAAAACAGGCCAAATATAGGTATTTATAGATTGAGTAGAATAGAAAAGGATAAAAAATAGCAGAAAACTTTTCATTTGTTTCCTTTCCTTCCCGGGAAAAAAGGCCTTACCTTTGTCTGCTATATCATTATACCTGTAAATATGAAACATCAATCAGAAAAGCCATTGGCACCTTATAGTTTCTCACGTTGCTTCAACGCCCAATGCGCAAAAGCCGAAACCTGCCTGCACCGCCTTGCCGCTGTCCGCGACACGCCCGAATATCCGTCCATCCGCGTCATCAACCCACTGTGCATACCGGCAGACAGCAGCAAATGTCCTTACTTCCAGTCGGCACAAAAGGCACATGTGGCGTGGGGCATCAGCCATTTGCTCGATGATGTTCCGTACAAATATCTGCATACGCTGAAAAACCGGCTCATCGCCCACTTCGGTCGCGGAAAATACTACCGCTTCTACCGGGAAGAGTCTTACCTCTCTCCCGACGACCAAGCATATATTCGCAGCATATTCCGTCAGTATAACATCCAGGGAGAACCGGCCTTCGATTCTTACAGCGAGGAATATAGCTGGTAGAGTACCGCAGGGATGCCGGGGAATACGCGGGCCTATTTTATCCGACAAGTAAGCTAACAGATTAGTTCACAGCGGTGAACACTTTGTTCTATCGTATAAAAACATTTTGTTTCCATACGATAAAACGAAATGTTCCGTGCGTTGAAACAAAGTGTTCCAACATACCGAACAAAGTGTTCTCCATAGGGAAACAGTTTGTTTCGCGCATCCAAACAAACAGTCGGCCATATCAACGCCGTCCGTTCACCCTACGCAAACGGGAAACAACACACGAAACAGGACAAAAAAGAAGCATATAAGGAGCTGAAATGACAAGGATAAAAATTCTTTTTCTATCTTTGCGATACGAATACGCGATAACAGCGAGCATGACATCACCTTTTCAAGTCCGAGTACTGCTGCCGACTTCTGCACCGGCAGCTGCAATAACGGGTGGCGCGTTTGGAAAGACAAAGACGGAAACACATTGGACGCTGTTTACAGAAAGCAATTAGAGTAGATATTATAAAGATACTGAATAAAAAAGTAAAAAGTAAGAAAACAGAATAACCTTCCAATACTTTCCCTACCTTTGTATATCATAAAACAAAATTGAATGATATGAAGAAGTGTTTCGTTGGATTTCTGGCGTTAGTCGCTGTGTGCAGCGGTTGCGGCACAAGCCAAATGGCGTCGGGCGACCCCGGCGCAATATTTGCGGGTGCAGCCATCGGCGGAAATGTCGGTGGTGCCATCGGCGGTCTGATAGGTGACAATAACGGCGGCTGGCGAGGCGGTTATCGGGGCTCGGCCATCGGCACAATTATCGGAACCATTGCCGGAGCGGCCATTGGGAATGCCGTCTCCGCCCCGAAACAGGAAGAATACAGCTATCGGATAGAAAGAACGGAAACCTGCAAGCCGAAGCCCGAAGCCTATCCCGCTCCCTCCGTTTTCGACAATCTGAGAATACGAAACATACGTTTCATCGACGATGACCGCGACCATATAATCACTTCCGGCGAAAGCAGCAAAGTGATTTTTGAAATCATGAACGAGGGGAATCAGACAATATATAATGTAGTCCCTATGGTGACGGAAATTACAGGCATGAAGCGCATCTATATTTCTCCGCCCGTCATGGTGGAACAGATAGCTCCGCGCAACGGCGTGAAGTATACCGCCAACATCAGCGCAGGAGACCGGATAAAGACGGGCGATATCACCATACGCGTGGCCGTAGCCGACGGAAACGGGCAACAATACGACTGGCAGGAATTCTCACTGTCCACCAGGCGGTAAAAGAGTTACCGGAGTTTCCATACGAACCGAACAACCTATAAACAACAGATTATGGCCGACAACTATCTGGAAAATCAATACGAACGATACCTGGCACGCAAGGCCGCCTGGGAAAGAGAACGTAAATACGGAAAGAAAAAGAAATCTGTACACCTGCGCCATCTGCCGCAACAAGCCGAAGATGATGTTGTGACCGATTCGGAAGAAGTTATGCTGCATCCCTTCCATACGTCCGTAACAGACATTCCGCTGCCGGAAAAGTTTACTTACCCCTTTTGCTACACTCCGCATCCGCTCTGCATCGCGGCGGTGAAAGAGGTGCAGGACTATCTTGGCCGACAAGACCGATGGAAAGAAGAGTTGGCGCAAGGCAAAATGTTCGGCGTATTGGTGGTGGAGACGGACAAAGGCGAAATAGGATATCTCGCGGCTTTCTCGGGCATCCTGGCAGGCAAAAACGTGCATCCTTTCTTTGTACCGCCCGTGTACGACCTGTTGCAACCGCAAGGATTCTTCAAAACAGAAGAAGAGCAAATCTCGCAAATCAACGTACGTATCAGACAGTTGGAAGAGGATGAAGCATACAGACGGCGGATTGAGCAACTGACCGCCTTGCAACAAACCGCCCGAGCGTCTTTGGAAGAAGCCAGGCTGCAAATGAAAGCCGCCAAAGAGAGGCGGGAAGAACGGAGACGGCAGGCCGCCTTATCTCCCGATTGCCGAATCACTCCCGAAGAAGAAAGCACTCTGATACGTGAAAGCCAGTTTCAGAAAGCGGAATACAAACGTATGGAACGTGCCTGGAAAGAGCGTATCGCCCCTTTACAACAAACCGTTTCCACCCACGAGGCCGGCATACAGGCATTGAAAGCCGAACGGAAGGTGCGCTCCGCCGCTCTGCAACAAAAACTGTTCGGACAATTCAAAATGCTGAATCACCGGGGAGAAGTCAAGACGCTTTGCGACATCTTTGAGCAGACCGTACACAAAACCCCACCCGCAGGAGCCGGTGAATGCGCCGCCCCCAAACTGTTGCAACAAGCCTATCTGCATGGTTGGAAGCCTATTGCAATGGCAGAGTTCTGGTGGGGAGAGTCTCCCAAAACAGAGATACGGCATCACGGACATTACTATCCGGCTTGCAAAGGCAAGTGCGAACCGATTTTGAGACATATGCTGCAAGGTCTTGAAGTGGACGAGAATCCGATGCTGAAAGAATTGCAGTCCAACAAGAAAGAATTGGAAATCATCTATGAAGATGAATGGTTGGCGGTGGTTAATAAACCGGCAGGCATGTTGTCCGTTCCCGGCAAAGAAGATGCGGCTTCCGTTTACAGCGTGGTACGTGAACGGTATCCTGACGCGGACGGTCCGTTGATTGTGCATCGCCTGGACATGGCGACATCGGGTCTGTTGGTGGTGGCAAAGACCAAGCAGGTTCACCAAAACCTGCAGGCGCAATTTAAAAACCGCAGTATCCAAAAGCGCTACATAGCATTGCTTCAAGGAATGGTTTCGCAAGATACGGGAACGGTTGAGCTGCCGCTATGCCCGAATCCGCTTGACCGCCCCCGGCAAATGGTACATGCCGAATATGGCAAACCCGCCGTAACAGACTTTGAGGTATTGAAACGCGGGGATAACCGCACCCGCATCGCTTTTTATCCACGTACCGGACGCACACATCAGCTTCGGGTACACGCCGCCCACCCGCTCGGACTGCACTGCCCCATTATCGGCGACGAGCTCTACGGAAAGAAAGCCGAACGGCTGTATCTGCATGCCGAGACGCTGGAATTCACCCATCCCATAACCGGGAAGCAAGTGAGAATCAGCCGAAAAGCAGACTTTTAATCAAATGTTCAGGAATAAACAACAATACATATCAGAATGACTATTCTCCGCCCCACCCCGCAAGACTATGACGAGCTGCTCACCGTATGGGAAGCCTCCGTACGAAGCACCCACCATTTCCTGACGGAAGAGAACATACAGTTCTATAAACCATTGGTACGAAACCGATACTTCCAAGCCGTAGAGCTTTACATCATCCGGAACCGGGAAGGAAAAATCGCCGCCTTCATGGGACTGAGCGATGAGTTCATCGAAATGCTTTTTGTACATCCCGCGGAGCAAGGAAAAGGCTGCGGCAAGCAGTTGATACAATACGCGCTCCACGAAAAGCATATATATAAGGTAGACGTCAACGAGCAAAACGAATCAGCTCACCGATTCTACCTGCACACGGGCTTCCGGTTTATCGGAAGAGATGAAACCGACCCTGCGGGAAATCCTTTTCCCATATTGCACCTGCAATGGAAGCCGTAAACAAACCCATATCGCATAACACAAAAACAGATTGACTCATGAGAATACACCACATCGCCATCTGGACTTTTCGTCTGGAAGAAATGAAAGAGTTTTATATCCGTTACTTCAAAGGTACAGGCAATGAAAAGTACGTCAATCCCCAAAAAGGATTTGAATCCTACTTTATCCGTTTCGACAGCGGAGCCGACCTGGAGCTGATGAGCCGTACCGATGTACGGGATACTCCCATTGAAGAAAACAGACTCGGCCTGACCCACTTCGCCTTTGCACTCAACAGCAAAGAGGAAGTTCTCGGCCTGACGGAACAACTGCGCAGCGCCGGATATACCATCGCCGGGGAGCCCCGTACCTCGGGAGACGGATATTTTGAAAGTGTAGTACTCGACCCCGACGGCAACCGGGTGGAATGCGTGTTCAAGGCAGTCTAAAAAGTCATTTTACACAGAATTTAAATCAACGCCTTTCGCCCGGCATTGCACTAAGTTTCTTATGTTTGCAGCGTAATTCATAAGTTGATTTTAAATTTATCGGAAACCATGAAAATCATTGCATTCCTATTTACAGCATTTATCAGTCTGCAAGCGTTCGGACAAGAGAAATTCCCCGACGGTACGCCTATCCCCGACTGGTTCAGACAAAACGAAATCGTAAACATCGAAACGCTGGGACAGAAATATACCATAACCGATTATGGTGTAGTAAACGACAGTACAATCCTCCAAACAGAAAAGATACAGGCGGTAATAGACCGGGCAGCCCGAAACGGCGGCGGTGTCATTGTTGTCCCCAAAGGAACTTTCCTCAGCGGTTCAATCTTCTTCAAACCCCGGACACATCTATATATGGAAGAAGGTTCCGTATTGAAAGGAAGTGACGACATCAGCAATTTCGCCATTGTCAACACCCGCATAGAAGGACAAAGCCTGAAGTATTTCGCCGCTCTGGTCAATGCCGACAAAGTAAACGGATTTACAATCTCCGGCAAAGGCACAATCAACGGTAACGGACATAGATACTGGAAATCATTCTGGCTGCGCCGGCAGGTCATCCCGAAATGCACCAACATGGACGAGTTGCGTCCCCGTCTGCTCTACATCTCCAACAGCAACGATGTGCAAATCTCCGGAGTACGTCTCATGAACTCTCCGTTCTGGACTACGCATATCTACCGCTGCAATAACATCAAGTTGCTGAATCTCCATATTTTCGCTCCCGCCGCTCCGGTAAAAGCGCCGAGCAGTGACGCCATCGACATCGATGTATGCAGCAACGTACTGGTTAAGAACTGCTATATGTCCGTTAACGACGATGCCGTAGCCCTGAAAGGCGGTAAAGGCCCGTGGGCGGATAAAGACGCCAATAACGGCAGCAATACCAATATCATCATAGAAGACTGTACATATGGTTTTTGCCACAGCGGCCTGACGTGCGGCAGTGAATCGATACACAACCGCAACATCATACTCCGCCGTTGCAAAATCAGCAACGCTACTCGTCTGCTGTGGCTGAAGATGCGTCCCGACACGCCGCAACACTACGAATACATCCTGGTGGAAGACATCACAGGCGATGCCAAGAGCATGCTGCTCATCAAACCGTGGACACAGTTCTTCGACCTCAAAGGCCGTAAGGATATTCCCCTCTCACGTGCCAACAACGTAACTTTGCGCAATATCAACCTGAGTTGCGACATATTCTTCAACGTCAGCAAGTCCGACCAGTACGAATTGAAGGATTTCACTTTCGAGAATCTGAATATCAAGGCAAAGGACGCCAAATGCGATAAAGAGATTATCTCTAATTTTGAATGGAAGAACGTTAAGGTCAATCAATAACGTTCGCCTCAAAACCACGCAACATATTGATTTCTTCCGCCCAAAGTGATTCATCGGGAGTTTCAAGCACAATCGGCATGTCGTTGAACCGTTCATCTTTCATGAAACGTTCAAAGAAATCTATGCCGATAAGTCCTTTCCCGATGCTATCATGGCGGTCTACGCGAGTACCCAACGCCTTTTTGGAATCATTCAGGTGGATAGCGCGAAGAAAGCCGAAACCGACGGTCTTATCGAAATCCTCAAACACCTTATCGTACTCGTTTACAATATCATATCCCGCCGTATAGGTATGACAGGTATCAAGGCAAACGCCTACGCGGGACTTATCTTCCACCCGGTCGATGATATGCTTCAAGTGCCAGAATTCATTGCCGACATTACTGCCTTGCCCGGCGGTGTTCTCAATAACCGCCGTAACGCCCTGCGTCTTGCCCAATGTCATATTGATGGATTCGGCCACCCTATCCAAACAAGCCTCAACGGAAATCTTGTTCAAGTGACTGCCAGGATGAAAATTCAGTAACTTCAATCCTAACTCTTCACAACGTTGCATCTCATCCAGAAAAGCCGCACGGCTTTTCGCCAGTCCTTCCTCTTCGGGATGTCCCAGATTTATCAGATAACTGTCGTGCGGAAGAATATAGCGTGCATCCAAAGCATACTTTCCGCAATTCTCCTTAAATAAAGCAATACTTTCCCGCGTCAGAGGTTTCGCCACCCACTGGCGCTGGTTCTTGGTAAACAGGGCAAAAGCGTTCGCCCCTATTTCATGGGCATTGACGGGAGCGAATTCCACACCGCCGCCGGCAGATACATGCGCGCCTATAAATTTCATATTCCGATTGTTATTCATTTGTTTATTGTTCTTTCATAAATTCCCATTGAGACTTTTTCATATCTACAAAACCGTTTGCCCTGAACCGGACACCTTCACTTTCCAGCAACGCTCTTTGCTCCGTCCAGCCCGGTACCAGTCTGCCTTGACTGTTCACCACCCTATGGCAAGGCAGGTGCAAATCTTCCGGCACGTTGTGCATCGCCTGTCCTACCATACGCGAACACTGAGGTCTGCCTACCAGATAGGCAATCTGTCCGTAAGTCACCACGCGTCCCGCAGGAATAGCGGCAACAACGCTGTAAACATCTTGCAGAAAAGCATCGTGATTCATAAGATACAGTCTTTCTTTCCGGCAAAGATAAGGCAAACGGAGAGCATACAAAACAAGTCCGCTCATTTTTTACACCGAATGACGGGATGAGATGCCCGCCTGTCGGGACAGGGACACCCCTTTCCGTTTATAGGAAAGTACTTGCTCCAAGCGTGTTATAGGCGTAAGTGATATTCTGCTGGCGAAGGACCTCGCCTTTCGGAGTAAACAATATCTGATATTTTATCTGCACATTCGGTTTGCCCACTTGTATGGCCACGATGGGTTGCCATTTGGGAAACTGCACCCAAACAACGTTCTGCACCACCCCGTCCGAAAACTGGCTGGCGGCAAAAGCATTGAACACGGCGGCGGGCACTTCATCCAGCGTTTCCCAGTCCGTTTGCTTCATTACCCACTCCGCATCCGAGTTGAACCAGACTTTGGTATCGAAGCCATTCATCATAAAATCCGCCACATAATACGCCTTGTCCTGCGACCAGGCTATGCCAACGGCTGTGGGATACATCTTTTTAAGAGCTATTTGCACGCTGTCGGGAGCATAACCGGCAGAGGCGGATATAGATGCCAGAAGCATCAGAATCAATAAAGAAGTTTTCAATTTATTCATAATCGTTCAGGTATTAATGGTTCACCGCAAATGATGCGCGGCAAGCACGGATTATACTTATTACACGAATTATCACTGATTAATCAACAGTATCACTTCGTTTTTTGTTTGGTAGTATCCCTGCAAAGATTAATTTTGCAACGTAAATCCATGAAAGCGATATGATAAGTATATATCCTGTTCTTCATAACAAGAAACAATACCTCGACCTCCTACTCCTGGCCGACGAACAAGAGTCCATGATAGACCGTTATCTGGAACGTGGCGAAATGTTCGTCCTGACGGAGGCAGGCAACATAAAAGCCGCCTGTGTCGTTACCCGTGAAGCGGAAGATGTTTTCGAGATAAAGAACATTGCCACCTACCCGCGATTCCAACGGCAGGGATATGGCAGGATACTGATAGAATATCTTTTCAAGCGGTATGCAGGCAGATGCCGAACCATGCTCGTGGGTACGGGCGACAGTCCTCTGACCGTTCCCTTTTATGAAAGCTGCGGATTCACATATTCGCACCGCATCCCCGACTTCTTTACGGACAACTACGACCATCCCATATACGAAGCGGGCAAGCAACTGAAAGATATGATTTACCTAAAACGCAGCATGAATGAGTAAAAATAACGCCCGCCCATCACGCATCGCCCAAGAGCAACGCACCGTAGAGCAGATGATCCGTCTCTACTGCCGCAAGAAAGAGGGCAACAAAGAACTTTGCCCGCAATGCCTCGAGTTACTGGAGTATGCCCGCATGCGCCTGTCCCGCTGTCCGTTTGGCGAGAAGAAGAACACTTGCAGGCTCTGCCCCATTCATTGCTACAAGCCTGCCATGAAAGAACGGATGCGTGAGGTGATGCGGTATGCCGGGCCGCGAATGCTGCTCTATCACCCTGCGGCGGCACTCCAGCATTTATGGAAGGAGTATATACATCAATATTTCAGCAAACGCTTCGGACTGCCATGCCAGGAACAGCACAAACAGTAGACTTCCGTCAAATCATACCCTTCCAAAGAAGCTTCAGGATCTTTGGGCACAATCTCTCCCTCACGGGAAACATATACGGGCAGACGCTCTCCGCTGCCGTTCAGGACAAAAAAAGCCCCCACTTTACATTGGGGGCATATCATTTTACGCGTCATCAGTTGAAGTAATATAAGAAGATGGCGATACCTTCGAGCGCTTTCTTCTTTTCGCCCTCTATTTCGATAGCAAACTTGATTTCCGCCTTTGCCACACCGCGCAGGTTTGCCAGCGAGTGCAGGGAAGCCACCAAACGGATACTCTGCCCAGACAGTACAGCCTGGCCGAACTTCATCTTGTCCATACCATAGTTAATCATCATCTTCAGGTTGTTCACCTCAATAATCTGGTTCCACAGATGCGGCAGCATGGAGAGGGTAAGATAACCGTGCGCAATAGTACTCTTAAAAGGACTTTCGGTCTTGGCACGCTCGGTATCAACGTGAATCCACTGGTGGTCCAGCGTTGCGTCGGCAAAGAGGTTGATACGTTCCTGCGTAAGCTCCACATATTCCGAAACACCGATTTGCTGACCTATCAGCTTTTCAAAATCCTCATACGAGTTGATAATAACTTTTTCCATATATTCTTTGTTTTGTTGGGTAAATAGCGTTGTAAACGGTAACAAAGATACCGCTTATCTCCGAATAAATTACAAACAGACTGCTAAAAAGCCATATATTCCGGCTGTTTTTACCATAGTCTACCTTATTATGAGCCGCACATTCCACAAAGAACGCGTAAGTTTATACTTGTCTGCAAACAGATAATGTCATGGCTCCGCATAACAAAACAAACATACGGTTGGTAATAACTGTTATTGTATTGTATTTTTATTATATCTCTTCCCCATTTCTTTTCATTTCTGCGAATTATATCTATTTTTGTAAGCATATACAAGTATATAATAAGAATATCAATCACTCTAAATATTCCTGTATGGACGCTAAAAAGGATTATAACCTGTTATCAGACATAATGCGCAATGCCAACATGGGCTGGTGGGAAGCCGACGTGCAGGATGCGAGTTATATCTGTTCCGAATACATCGCCAACCTGCTGGGTTTGAAAGAAGACGGTTACATCAGCTTTGAAGACTTCAACAAACGCATCTTGAAAGAGGAGCAACCGCATACCACCTCACATTCCTTTTACAATATGCAGCAGATGAATGAAGCCGTCTATCTGCTCGATAGCGTAAAGGGCCCCGTATGGGTGCGCAGTAAAGCCTGCATGCAGAAAACCGATGAAAAAGGACATACCAAGATTTACGGCATAGCCGAAATACAGGACGGCCCTTATATGTCATCCGCCTCGCAGGTGTTGCAACAACGCGAACGGCTTTTGCACAACATCTACAAGAACCTTCCGGTGGGCATCGAACTCTACAACATAGACGGAGTTCTGATAGACCTCAACGACAAGGAACTGGAAATGTTCCACTTGCGACGGAAAGAAGACCTGCTGGGTGTCAATATCTTCGACAATCCCGTATTTCCGCAAGAGATGAAAGAGAAACTGAGAAAATATGAAAACGCCGATTTCACGTTCCGCTACGACTTCGCGCAAGTAGGCTCTTACTACGACCCGCAGACCAAAACGGGTACGATAGACCTCGTGACCAAAGTAACCACGCTGTACGACGAAAAGCACGTCCCTACCAACTATCTGCTGATAAATGCCGATAAGACCGAGACTACCGTAGCCTACAACAAAATACAGGAATTCGAGAGTTTCTTCGAACTGATAGGTAACTATGCCAAAGTAGGGTATGCCCATTACAATCTGCTCACCCGGCAGGGATATGCCCAACACAGCTGGTATATCAATGTCGGTGAACAGGAGGACACACCGTTGTCCGAAATCATCGGAGTGTACAACCACATCCATCCCGACGACCGTCACGATATGCTCCGCTTTCTGGATAACGCCCTAAAAGGTACAGAGAACAAGTTCAACAAGGAGATACGCATTCTCAGACAAGACGGCAACTGTTCTTGGACGCACGTCAACCTGATAGTGAAAGTGTACGCTCCCGAACGGAACTGTATCGAACTCATCTGTATCAACTACGATATCACCCGGCTCAAAGATACGGAAGCCATGCTGATATTGGCCAAAGAGAAAGCCGAAGAATCAGACCGCCTGAAATCCGCTTTCCTCGCCAACATGAGTCACGAAATACGCACGCCGCTGAATGCCATTATCGGTTTCTCCGGTCTTTTGCCCTACATAGAGGACGCCGAGGAGCGCAGCCGCTATATAGCCCTGATAAACCACAACAATGAGTTATTGCTGAATATCATCAATGATGTATTGGACTTGTCGAAAATAGAAGCCGGGCACATAGAGCTGTCTCCCGTCTGGCTCAATCTCTCGGACCTGATAGACGAGAGCTGCACCGAATGTCAACGTAATGTTCCCGAAGGCGTAACGCTCAAAACCCGCTATCCGGCAATTCCCCGCCTGATAGAGCAGGACCCGATGCGCATCAAGCAGGTATTAAGCAACCTCGTATCGAACGCGTTGAAGAATACAACGCAGGGATATGTCGAGATTTCATACGAAACGGGACAGTCCGAAGCGAGGATAAGCGTCTCCGATACCGGGCGCGGCATACCTCAAGAAAAGCTCGGCGTGATATTCGAACGGTTCGAAAAAACGGATTCTTTCGTACAAGGAGCCGGACTGGGCTTATCCATCTGCAAGTCCATCGTGGAACACATGAACGGGAGAATCGAGGTGATATCCGCCGTAGACGAAGGCAGTACGTTTACCGTAACGTTTCCCTGCCAAGTACAGCCGGCGACATAACGGAATAGAAATAAAGAACAGGAAAGAAATATGATAATACAAAAAGAGTTTACCCTCACCCCTCACAAGCGTGGCTTTCATCTGGTTACGGAAGAAATATCCCGCAACCTGCCGCCGTTGCCGCCAACCGGATTATTACATTTGTTCATCAAGCACACAAGTGCCGCACTCACCATCAACGAGAATGCCGACCCGGATGTACAGACAGATATGGAAGCCATCTTCAACCGCCTTGTCAGGGAACGTGAACCTTATTACGAACATACCTGCGAGGGAGACGACGATATGCCGGCGCATGCCAAGTCCACCATTGTGGGAGCAGAACTGACCATCCCCATTACCAACGGACGGATGAACATGGGCATTTGGCAAGGTATCTATCTGTGTGAATTTCGCAATCGTGGCGGCGGAAGAAAAATCGTCGCAACCGTTATTGGATAATCTCTGCCCATGAAAAAAGCCATTATCATAGGAGCCACCTCAGGCATCGGTCAGGAAGTAGCCCGTTTACTCGTGCGGCAAGGTTGGCGCATAGGTATTGCCGGCAGGCGCGAAGAAGCCCTGCGGAGCATGCAGCAAACCAACCCCGAACAGATAGAGATGCAATGTCTTGATGTGACAGAGGATAATGCCATCCTGCATCTCAACCGATTGGTAGACCGCCTAGGCGGTATGGACTTGTTTTTCCTAAGTTCCGGTGTGGGTTATCAGAACAGAGACTTGGAACCGGAAATAGAATTGAACACCACACGTACCAATGTCGAAGGATTTACCCGAATGGTAACCGCCGCTTTCGACTATTTCAAAAAAACGGGTGGCGGACATATCGCTGTAATCAGTTCCATAGCAGGCACCAAGGGGCTGGGTGTAGCACCCGCCTACTCTGCCACCAAGCGGTTTCAGAATACGTACATCGACGCTTTGGCGCAACTTTCGCGGATGCAGCGCCTCAACATCCGCTTCACCGATATCCGTCCGGGCTTCGTAGCAACGGACTTGCTGCGGAATGGCAAGTACCCGATGCTGATGCATGCCGACGAAGTAGCCCGACACATCGTCCGGGCATTAAAACATAAAAAACGGGTGGCGGTAATTGACGGACGTTACAGCCTATTGGTATTCTTTTGGCGAATGATTCCACGTTGGCTGTGGGAACGGTTGCCTATAAAGAATTGATTTCGTATCTTCACGCCAATAAACCAAAAACGACCAAGATGAAAAGAAAAGCCGGATATATGATACTTACAGCCACCGTTGCCCTGTGTACAGGCGCTTCGTTGCCTTTTCTCTTCGGCAACAGTGTGCTGAATCCTGAACAACAATCCGTTAAATCGGAAGTGCCCTACTGCGTCACCTCTCCTACCGTACCCGCCAAGATTACCTTTGCCGGACAGGAAGTGGACTTGCTGCGCTACGATCACCGGGAACGTATGGACCGCGAACTGATGTCGTTCACCTATATGCATTCCACCACGATGCTCACCGTAAAGCGTGCAAACCGCTATTTTCCTATTATAGAACCTATATTAAAAGCAAACGGCATACCGGATGATTTTAAATATCTGGCCGTAATAGAAAGCGCGCTTAACCCGCTTGCCAAATCACCCGCCGGTGCCGCCGGCATGTGGCAGTTCATGCCCGGTACAGGACGTGAGTTCGGTTTGGAAGTAAACAATAACATCGACGAACGCTATCACGTGGAAAAAGAAACGAAAGCCGCCTGCAAATATCTGAAAGAGGCCTATGCCAAATATGGTAACTGGCTCTGCGTAGCCGCTGCCTACAATGCCGGACAAGGACGCATCTCCGCACAGTTACAGAAACAAATGGTGAGCCGGGCGGCAGACCTTTGGCTGGTAGAGGAAACCTCACGCTATATGTTCCGTTTGCTGGCGGCAAAGGCTGTTATCAGCAATCCGCAACAATACGGTTTCTTACTGAAACGTGAACATCTTTATCCGTCCATCCCATACACTGAAGTGAAAGTCACTACGGGAATAACCAATCTGGCGCAATTCGCCAAAAGCAAAGGTATCACCTATGCCCAGCTGAAAGATGCAAATCCCTGGCTGCGTGACATTTCTTTGATGAACAAAAGCGGACGTACATACATCCTAAAGATACCGACGCAAGCCGGAATGCACTACGATCCGCATAAGACCGTTCCTTATAACAAGCACTGGGTAATAAATTAAGAGTCAAGTCTGTTTCTCCGTCAAATACTTCCAATAACGCACAGGCATATCTTGTCTGTGCTTGCGGGGATTCAGCCTCTCTCTGATGCAGATTGCCTTGAAATAGGTTTTCCAAAGTCGCTGAAAGAGTTTTTCATCTTTATCCATAAGGCTTTCGTCCAGCATACCCGTCACAAGATGCCCTTCACGACTATCTTCGCCGAAAGTAACTTCCCGTATTTCTTTTAAATCGTAATAATATCCATAGGCGCGCTTAATGTCATATATCAACCAACGTTGGTCGGCAAAGCGGTCTTTAAAATGCCCGGTTATCAGGGGAAGTGCATTCTTCTCCGGCTCCACCGCTGCAAAATAAGTACCGTCCGCAGCCTTTTGAAAACGGATGAACTGCAACATCCGTATGCGTTCCCAATCTACCCGTTTCCACATACGTGAGAATTCCAAAACATCAGGGTCAGCAAAATTGGTTTCAATGGAACGGGGAGCATCTATTGCTTTACGGATATAACGAAACAGGAGCGATGCCGTTTCCGGCTCTTCCGCCAGCCAGCATTGGGTAAGGCAGGACAAGGCGGATGCAGACAGTTTTTTCTGTAAACCGCGCCAAACCCTACCCGCTTTCTCTTCATCGGAAACCACCGTAAAAGCCTCATCATGGAATAAGGGTAGCGGCTCTCCCTCTGCCAACAAAGCATCCGGAAAAGTACGGCGGGAATAGGCCTCGAAAACAGAAGTCAGCAATCCCTCGAAAGTATTATCGAATATAAACAGGTTCATTCTCTTTCTTCTCCAAAATCAAGTGTCAACTGCCTGTCATCGTATTTCTTTTTAGGCTTTCGCACCAACAGATTGCGCACCCCTTGCGGAGTCATTTCATTGACCGTACGCATAGGCAGTTCACTGCACGTAATAAAATACTGCGCTTTCTTCATTACCACGCCGATTTTTTTCAGCTGATAAAATCCCAATTTGGAAAAACGGCGGGAAGCGATTATCAGGCGCGCCGATTTCACGCCGATACCCGGTATGCGGAGTATCATCTCATAATCCGCTTTATTGATATCAACGGGAAACAGCTCGGGATGACGCAAGGCCCACGACAGTTTCGGATCTATCTCCAAATCCAAATCCGGATAGGCGTCATCTACGATTTCATCTACCTTGAACTGATAGAAACGCAGCAGCCAGTCAGCCTGATAGAGGCGGTTCTCGCGTACCAAAGGCGGCTGTTTCAAAGCAGGCAGGCGCTTGTCGTACGTATTCACCGAGACATATCCGGAATAATAGACGCGCCGCATCGTAGGACGCTGATAAAGAGCCGATGAAAGGAAAAGAATATCCTTGTCCGTTTCAGCGGTAGCCCCCACAATCATCTGTGTACTCTGTCCCGCCGGAGCAAAACGGGGCGCATAACGATACTTCTTACGTTCTTCCGCACTCTCCAAAACACCTTGCTGGATATATCGCATCGGAGCAAACACACTCTTATGGTCTTTCTCCGGAGCAAGCAGCTTGAGGTTTTCTTCTTTGGGGATTTCCACATTTACACTGAGACGGTCGGCATATAACCCGGCTTCATTCACCAACTCCCGACTGGCTCCGGGAATACTCTTCAAATGGATATAGCCGTTGAAGCGATGGATGGTACGAAGGTCTTTGGCCACACGCACCAACCGTTCCATTGTATAATCGGGGTTGCGCACCACACCGCTACTCAGAAAAAGCCCTTCGATGTAGTTGCGGCGATAAAATTCCATTGTCAAATCCACCAGTTCGCCGACGGAAAGGGTGGCACGAGGCAAGTCGTTGCTACGACGGTTGATACAATAGGCGCAATCGTATATGCAGTAATTCGTCAGCATCACTTTCAACAACGAAATACAGCGTCCGTCCTCTGCAAAGCTATGACAGATACCCCACCCGCCCACAGTATTACCCACCATGCCCGCTTTATTGGAACGCACAGTACCGCTGGATGAGCAAGATACATCGTACTTTGCCGACTCCGCCAATATCTTCAACTTATTTAATACATTCTCGTCCATAACCCGTGCCAAAAGTAGCAATAAAACTTCGATTTCAAGGACGAAGGCCAAGCAATTAATATATTAAAAATCGTTGAGGGATAGGATAGAGAAACGACTTATCCGTACAAAGGAACTACTATATATAAAATAAAAAAGACCGCCGGACGGCAGTCTTTCACAGCATTAAATCTGCTTTTTTCTTACTTCTTAGAAGCTTCCAAAGATGCTTTGCGGAATTCTTTCATTGTCTTTTCGATTTCCAAAGAAGCCTTACGTGCACGAGTACCGGCTGCCTTGTTACCGTTTTCCAACTGAGCTTTTGCATCTTTTTCGAATGCTGCATACAATTCTGCAACTTTTTCAACTAATTCTTTCATAATCCTTTTTTAATTACTTCGTTAATAATGTCCGACAAAAATACATTCTTTCTTGAAATAAATGCAGAAAAACGATATTTTTTTTGAAATAATACGCAAAATCGGCATAAAAAAGGGCTCATACGTGTTTTTTATCTACTTTTGCAGGCATGAAAACGCTTACTGATGCCCAATATATACATGCTCTCATAGCCGAAGGAGAGCACCAGCAGCAAGATTTCAAGTTCGAAATATCCGATGCGCGAAAAATTGCCAAGACGCTTTCGGCCTTTTCAAATACGGACGGCGGACGTCTCCTCATCGGCGTAAAAGACAATGGAAAAATAGCCGGAGTACGCTCCGATGAGGAACAATATATGATAGAAGCGGCAGCCCGATTATACTGTCGCCCGGAAGTGAGTTACAGCACGCAGACTTATCAGGTGGAAGGCCGCAGCGTGCTACTCGTGCAAATTGATGAAAGCGACCGGAAACCGGTATATGCCAAAGACGAAACCGGCAGGTATCTCGCCTACCTGCGCATTAAAGACGAAAACATTCTTGCCACCCCGGTACACCTGCGTATCTGGCAACAAAGCGAAAGTCCCAAAGGAGAACTGATGAAATACACCGAACGGGAACAACTGCTTCTTGATTTGCTGGAACAAAACGACCGATTGTCACTGAACCGTTATTGCCGTCTGGCACATCTGTCACGCCGTTCCGCGGAACATTTGCTGGCTAAACTCATTCGCTATGACATTGTGGAACCCATATTCGAAGGACATAAGTTTCACTTCAAGCTGAAATGAAGTAGAAAAAGAGTTGGAGTGCTGGTAAAAAGCAAGTTATTTACTACCTTTGCACCCGTAAATTTAGAAAAACTATCATCATGGGTATATTTGCCAAACTATTCAACAAGAATTCGGAAGAGGTTTCTTCCAAAAATGTGGAAGACTTTGTCTCACTGACACGTGTCTACTTCCAATCTGTGATAGCCGCAAACCTGGGTATCACCAACATCCGTTTTGTACCGGATGTAGCCAACTTCAAACGTTTATTCAGAATCCCTACACAGGGCGGTCGTCTGGGACAAGCGGAAAAAGCGGCTTCCCGCAAGATGCTGATGCAGGACTACGGAATAAGCGAGAACTTCTTTAAAGAGATCGACGCTTCCGTAAAAAAACACTGCCGTACGCAGAATGACGTACAAGGTTATCTTTTCATGTATCAGGGCTTCTCTAACGATCTGATGATGTTGATGGGTAACCTGATGCAATGGAAATTCCGTATGCCGTCTATTTTTAAAGGCGCATTACGCAACATGACCGAAAAAACGGTACATGAGGTTTGTACCAAGGCCGTTTGGAAAAAGGATGACGTACACAAAACAGCCATGACAGTCCGTCAGTACAAAGAACGTTTGGGATACTCGGAACAATGGATGACCGAGTATGTGTACAATATCGTTATGCTGGCAAAGAAAGAGCCGAAAAAGAAAGCCGACGAACAAGAGAAAGCATAAGCCGAAGTCTCGGCCAATAAGCGCAAACGCTTTTTTCTATGGAAATAGAACAGCACCCCTTAGAACCTTTTCTCCCCGGCAATGCACGTTTACTGATGCTGGGGAGTTTCCCGCCGCAAAAGAAGCGGTGGTCAATGGAGTTTTATTATCCGAATTGGAATAACGACATGTGGCGCATTGCAGGTCTCTTATTCTTTAATGATAAAGATCATTTCGTAGATAAATCCCGAAAGGCCTTCTGTAAAGAGTGTATTATCAGTTTCCTGAACGAAAAGGGAATAGCCCTGTTCGATACGGCCACCGCCGTACGGCGATTACAGGATAATGCATCCGATAAGTTCCTTGAGGTAGTCCAACCTACCGATATAGCCGCATTGCTGCAACAACTGCCGCAATGCGAAGCGATTGTCACCACGGGGCAAAAGGCGACGGACACACTTTGCGCGCTGTTTTCATTGAAAGAGCCCAAGGTCGGGGATTTTACAGAGTTCATTTTCGAGGATCGCCCCATACGTCTCTATCGCATGCCTTCTTCATCAAGAGCTTATCCGCTGGCTTTAGAAAAAAAAGCGGCAGCCTATCGCGTTATGTATCAGGACTTACAAATGCTATAAGCGATTTTCCCTTTAAAATAAAGGGACAAAGGGTTTGCAGATTTGAAAGTTTCCATTACCTTTGCAGCCGCAAACACGGGAGTAGCTCAGTTGGTAGAGCACCGGTCTCCAAAACCGGGTGTCGGGAGTTCGAGCCTCTCCTCCCGTGCAACCGCCTTATCAGGCAAAGCCACCGCTCAAGAAATATTAATCAACTTATGCGTCTGTAAACTCAGTCTCCATTTCGGATGCTGCATCACGCACGCCACAGTTTCTACCGTATTACTACAAGAACAAGGTTGCAGAAAAAAATGCTTGGCAGGTAGTTGTTCATACACGGTAATGTCCTGACTTTCATACACCACTTTCACCTCATCCATGCGGGAAATGCTCAGTTTTGCCCCTCGTTTGGGCGAGCAAGTCACCCAATCTATATTATCCGGTAGCTCGTGTGTCCCGTTAGTCTCGATACACACATACTTTCCCATCCGGTGCAGACGGTCTACAAATTCCCGATCAATCCAAAGCGAAGGTTCTCCACCCGTCAGTATCACCATCATCGCAGGATATTTCCCCACCTCCGCCATGACTTCTTCATCTGTCATCAAAACACCCTCTTCATGCTGCGTATCACAAAACGGGCACTTCAGGTTACAACCGGAAAGACGGATAAAAACAGCAGGAGTACCCGTATGAAATCCCTCTCCCTGCAGACTGTAAAATATTTCGTTAATCTTTCTCATAAGCGGTCGTGTCAATCTTCTTCATATACGGCTATATTCGACTCGGATTCCTGCACCTCTACTTTAAAACAAGTAGGTATTTGGTCACATATCCAACGCGCAATATTCTCGGCTGTAGGATTAAAAGGAAGAACTTCATTGATATTCCGGTGGTCCAACTGCTCTTTCACCACCTGTTTGATATGGCTGAAATCAACTACCATGCCATCGGCATTTAACTCTTTGGAACGGCAATAAACTGTGATTATCCAATTGTGACCATGCAGATTTTCACATTTACTCTGATAGGAAAGCTTCAGGCTGTGGGCAGCCGAAACTTCCATTCGTTTAATGACTGTATACATACTGTTAATACGCTAATTAAAATATCATTTATAGTACTGTGCATCTAATGTCACCTCAATGCGACAGCAAAAGTACAAAAAACTTGGAATTTACACATCAGATTACCACTTATTCATACACACAGATAGAATTGGCAACCCGGCGTTCCACTCCACCCGAAGGCGTATTAATGATACCCGTATTGGAATATTCCCCGCTCCATAAAGTAGAAGAACCGCCACCGTCAAGATTCAACGCGTCTTTTCCACCCAATACGCGGATCATGTGTGTCAGTTCGGGTATATTGACACCCTCCGCCTTTCCTTTCATACGTCCGTCCACAACAACAAACAAAATCTTTTTATCTTTCGTAAGCACTATGGCGCTACGCGGATGTTTGGTATTCACAAAACTTTGGTTACAGGCGGAAATATCACACTCTTTTCCATTCATCAGCATCAAAGGACCGGAAACAAGCACCGTCCCATGCTTCAAGCGACAAGCCTTTTCTTCTTGTTTGCTCCAGGGCAACAATTTCATCCGTCCTTTCTTTATGAATACAGCTCCATTGGAAACCGTACCCAATGCGCCGTTGGCAGTTGTATCCACCACCACTCCGTTTTTCCGCAGATAACAAACCGAATTACCTGCTTTCATATTAAAATAAGAACCATTAACGGCAGCTATTGCTCCCGAACGGTGTGCAGCCACACTGGTTTCCTCTTTAGGCTGATGAATCAGTACATCCAGATTGTAATACTTCGGAGTTATTTCGAGTATGGAAACTTCCTGTGGAACACCATATAAAGAATTGAAAAAAGCCTTTCGGCAAAGTACGCCTTTCTTTAAAGACGTCACCTGCCAATGCGCAGCAACCAAAGCCAAAGAATCCGCAACCGTCTGGGCCGTAGCGGTCCATGCGCAACAAACAATAAACAATAGCAAAACGACTTTATTCTTCATATTTTTTCTATTTTTGCGGCATGAAAGCCCTTTATATCCTATTCGGTACACTTTCTTTAATACTCGGCATCATCGGAGTTTTTCTCCCATTGCTGCCTACAACTCCATTTCTGTTACTTACAGCAGCTCTTTACGTCCGCAGTTCTCCCCGCCTCTACCATTGGTTGTTGCACCAAAAATATTTGGGAAACTATATCCGTAATTTCCGTGAGAATAAGGCTATTCCGTTAAGAGCTAAAATCATTTCCATATCACTTATATGGATAACAATTCTCAACTGCATCTTTTTCATAGCCCCCTATTGGTGGCTGAAAATATTATTGTTACTGATTGCAATAGGAACAAGTTACCATATCCTCTCTTTCAAAACACTGAAATAAAGTAAAGCCTTGCTTCTCAATTACGAATTACCCTGCTCCTCCAAGCGCCTCAAAGAATTCTCCCAATCCCTTACGGGCATCCGCAAGTTTATCCTCCCAATGCTTCACCGAATTCTGCCCGATGATATCGGTTACATACTTCACCGCGATGAACGGTGTATTTTTGGTACGGCACACCCATGCCTGGGCATAAGCTTCCATATCCACAACATCTCCTTTTACATCCGACAGTTCCGTCAGAAAAGTATCCCCCGTATTACATATTCCTTCGCCCTGCCAATGCAGGCAATAGCCTTTCCGAGCCAACAGTTCCGCCGAGTTTATCTCACATTCCATATCAAAATCAGTCAACTTCTGCATATCGCGGTCTACGAAATGACGGCATACGAAAATATCCCCCACCTGATGACGGACAGTACCTGCCGTACCCATATTGACAACTAAATCGGGCTGTGCGCGATTGATAGCTTCCGTAAGATAAAAAGCCGATTTCACCTTTCCTATTCCGGTGCGAAGATAGCCCACCTGCACTTCTTCTTCCCCTGTCAAACCGGGAAACTTCAATTCCGTAAATTCACCCTGAACGGCGTAAGTAACTAAAATTCTCATATTCTTTGATTCCTGTTTTATAATATACAAATTCAACACCTCCACATACTCCTTCTTACCCGGTTTATCCAACTGCACAGATATGGTACACAAAGGTATACAATTAGTTCAGTATATAAATTAAATTATCCCACAAATTATTTTATGAAGATTTCAATACACACACAGAAAACCAATCTAAAGTTATTAAGGCAGTAATCTCCGATATTGCTACGGATTAATATCGGCCATACTATCACTTAAATAGTCCAAAGTTCCCTTTATCCCACATGACATAACCTCTTTTTCCCCTTATTTCAGTACATACGGAACATTTTTCTTTGAAAAGCTTTTGTAATCTCCAAGTTAATTGTATTTTTGTGTACAATTTTGGTGTAGTAATGACAGACGAAGAAAAGAAGCTATTAAGTACTTTTGAAGCCAGACTGCGGCATTTAATCTATCTGCATGATGAATTAAAACGCGAAAATGCTGAACTTAAGCAACTTCTCGAAGCTAAAGAGGAAGAATGCGAGAAAGTACGTGCCGATTACAAAGAGCTGGAAACGAACTACACAAACCTAAAAACAGCTACGACAATCAGCCTTAACGGCAGTGACGTAAAAGAGACGAAACTGCGATTGTCCAAATTAGTGCGTGAAGTCGATAAATGCATCGCTTTATTGAATGAATAAAAAAGAGGATGTATGAACGATAAGATAAAGATAAACCTGCAAATGGCAGGAGCCACCTATCCTCTCACGATCAACCGTGAGGACGAGGAAATAGTAAGGGAAGCTGCCAAACAGGTCAATATCCGGATCAATGCGTATCGGGAACACTATCAGAACATCTCTTCAGAGAGGATTATAGCTATGGTGGCTTATCAATTTGCTTTGGAGACCCTTCAGTTGAAAGACCGTAATGATACTGAGCCCTATACAGCCAAGATAAAAGAACTGACAGAAGTATTGGAATCCTATTTCAAGGAAAGATAAGGAAACAATTTTCTGTTCCGTTTTTACGAGAGAGACAATATCGCGCACTGTACAAAAGCCCCGTCCGGTAACGGACAGGCTTTTATGCAGTGCTTTTTATTTATATACTTAAAAACAAATTAATAAAATGACAGTAGTTACAATAGTAGTATCCATTGCCTGTTTCATCGTCGGCGGATTTGCTTCGTATATGTTCTTCAAGCATGGATTGAAGTCCAAATACGACAGCATCCTTAAAGAAGCCGAGACTGAAGCGGAAGTGATTAAAAAGAATAAGTTGCTGGAAGTAAAGGAAAAATTCCTGAACAAGAAAGCGGATTTGGAGAAAGAAGTATCACTCCGTAACCAAAAGATACAGCAGGCAGAGAATAAGTTGAAACAACGCGAACTGGTACTGAACCAGCGTCAGGAAGAAATTCAGCGTAAGAAGATGGAAGCCGAGGCGGTGAAAGAGAATCTGGAAGCCCAATTGGTAATCGTTGACAAAAAGAAAGAGGAACTGGAACATATGCAACGCCAGGAAATCGAAAAGCTGGAAGCAATTTCAGGCCTTTCCGCCGAAGAAGCCAAAGAGCGTATGGTAGAATCCTTGAAGGAAGAAGCCAAGACGCAGGCGCAATCCTATATCAATGATATCATGGACGATGCCAAACTGACAGCAAGCAAAGAAGCCAAACGTATCGTTATACAGTCCATCCAACGTGTAGCGACAGAGACCGCTATCGAAAACTCCGTTACCGTATTCCACATCGAATCGGATGAAATCAAAGGACGCATCATCGGTCGTGAAGGACGTAACATCCGTGCGTTGGAAGCTGCCACCGGTGTGGAAATCGTTGTGGACGATACTCCGGAAGCCATCGTATTATCAGCCTTCGACCCGGTTCGCCGCGAAATTGCCCGTCTGGCATTGCACCAGTTGGTAACAGACGGACGTATCCATCCTGCACGTATCGAGGAAGTAGTAGCTAAAGTACGCAAGCAGGTGGAAGAGGAAATTATAGAAACCGGTAAACGTACTACCATAGACTTAGGTATTCATGGTCTGCATCCCGAGCTTATCCGTATCATCGGTAAGATGAAATACCGTTCGTCTTACGGTCAGAACCTGTTGCAACATGCCCGTGAAACAGCCAATTTATGTGCTGTAATGGCATCTGAGCTCGGTTTGAACCCCAAAAAGGCAAAACGTGCCGGATTGCTGCATGATATCGGTAAAGTGCCCGATGAAGAGCCGGAATTGCCGCACGCACTCTACGGTATGAAACTGGCAGAGAAATTCAAGGAAAAGCCGGATATTTGCAACGCTATCGGCGCTCACCACGATGAAGTGGAAATGACCAGTCTGCTGGCTCCTATCGTACAGGTATGCGACGCCATCTCAGGAGCGCGTCCGGGAGCCCGCCGCGAAATTGTAGAGGCCTATATCAAGCGTCTCAACGACCTTGAGCAACTGGCGATGTCTTATCCGGGCGTAACAAAGACCTACGCTATCCAAGCAGGCCGTGAATTGCGCGTCATCGTCGGTGCAGACAAGATTGACGATAAGGCGACAGAAAACCTTTCCGGTGAAATAGCCAAGAAGATACAGGATGAGATGACTTATCCGGGACAGGTGAAAATTACCGTTATCCGTGAGACACGTGCGGTAAGCTACGCTAAGTAAACAAAAGAATTAAAACCATGAGAGGAGCGTTGGCAACAGGCCATTCGCTCCTTTTTTATTTTATCCGCTTCCGGAGTTCACGGAGTTTTCTTATTTTTGTGACTATAAAAAGAGATAAAAGCCATGAAGGAATATTTATTTGAGGTTTGCGCAAACTCGGTAGAGAGCTGCATTGCCGCCCAAGCGGGTGGAACCGATCGGGTAGAGCTGTGCGCCGGAATACCCGAAGGGGGAACTACCCCTTCGTACGGTGATATTGTCATTGCAAGAGAAGTCCTGCAAAAAACCAAACTACATGTTATTATCCGTCCGCGCGGCGGTGATTTTCTATACTCTCCTATCGAACAACGCATCATGCTAAAGGACATAGACAATGCCCGCCGCTTAGGAGCAGACGGTGTTGTTTTAGGCTGTCTGACGGATGACGGAGAAATCGATATTCCGCTAATGAAGCAATTCATGGAAGCCGCTCAAGATATATCGGTCACTTTTCACCGGGCTTTCGATGTTTGCCGCAATCCGCAAAAAGCGCTGGAAGACATTATCAGTCTCGGATGCGACCGTATCCTGACCTCGGGACAGCAAGCCACAGCCGAACTGGGCATTCCCCTGTTGAAAGAACTGCAACAGCAGGCGGCAGGACGTATCACCTTGCTTGCCGGTTGTGGAGTAAATGAAACAAATATCGCACGTATAGCCCAAGAGACAGGTATCAATGAGTTTCATTTCTCGGCCAGAGAAACAGTAGCAAGCCGTATGCAATACCGCAAAGAACGGGTGCCGATGGGCGCAACCGTACAAATCAATGAATTTGAACGCAACGTGACAACTAAAGAACGGGTGAAAAAAACAATTGGAAAATTGAGAGCCGGGAGTTAAATCCCTCACCTACTTACAACTTACCAATCGTTTTCGTCAACTGCTCGCCCAATCCTATTGTATAACCTTGCGAGATAAAGACTACCCTGTTAAATGTATCCGCAATGATAAATACAGGTAAGGTTTCTTTATGTCTTAACTTCATCGTCTCCGCAATCTGAGATTGAATACCGTCCGTATCTATACCATAGATAACGGTAGAAGGTAAATCGGGAAAAGATTCTTGAACGAATTTCCCGGACTGCGCCTCATTCGGGAAAAGCAATACCATCTTCCGTCCCCACTTTTCCAAATCTGTTTTGCAAGCGGCTATATCACGCAACGCATGGTTGGTAGGTTCCTGGTTAACTCCCAAGATTCCGACAACAAAGTACCCCCGTCCGCAGGCTTCCAACAGGCTTTGCTTGGAACCGGCCGCTTGCAGCGGAGTAAAGAGAGACTCCGAATTGAAATTACCTATCACCTGCACTTCATCCTTACTTTCACGTACCGCCAACTCGAGATGAGTCGTCTGCCCGGGTTTGATACTGAATTCCGTGATACGGGAAAGCACACCGCCTTTTGCCAAACGGGTTCCGGTCACTAAGAGGTAATCTCCGCTATCCAACGATGTCCCTTTCCTCAACAGGCTGCTCCAAGTAGTGCCGCCGCCCATATCAAGGTCACCTTCATCGTAAGCCAACAACCGCAACTTCCCCTGCGGAGTTACTTTAGAAAGGGTGAAATGAGAATAATATTTAGGATCGTCCAAAGACTTGATAGGCGGATATTCAGCGACAAGCTTACCCTTCAGAGGAATAGTTTCCTCCATAGATACAAGGTCTTGCGGATTGCAGTCCAAATCGACATCTGTTGCGCCTTCCGCCCTTATCAGCTGTACCTTGCCCGTCACCTCGTCTATACGTGCAGGTATACCCATGCTACGCGCCATGGATACAAAGAAAATATCCCGGCTATGCGCATCCGCCAACCGCGCTCTCCACACGCCTTCGGGAGAAACAGGATCGCCGCCTAAATTACAATTCTTATCCACACGAATGTTTTCCGCCACCCACTCCACCAATTTCATCGGCTGTGCCGCATAGGCTTCCATATCTGCTTTTGAAACGACTTTCTTGAAGAAACCTTTGTAGGGAGTCAGCATTTCGTTACTTACACGCGGGTTACGTACATAGTTACGGAAAGTCTCCGCATCGGTACGCACGCTGGAGAGCATATGGTCTATCAGTACTTCCAGACCGACATCCCGAAGGTCTTTAGCCGAAATCCGTTGCAAGAGGTCGATGCCGCCTTTCTTTGACTTGTCAGAGCGCAAACGGGTCATAAAGTCACAAATTACCTTATGATTGCCGCGGGAAGCAACCAATATCTTCGCGACGGCTTCCTCATCCAGTTTATACTTACGGGCAAAGGCGCACGCCGAATCCTCGGTCATAAATGTCGCCGTATAGGCATTACGGATAGAATCTTCCTGCGCCAGCCGCCAATCATTCCCAGCGCGTTGCTCCGGTGTCACTTCGGGCAGATTGGCTGTTTCCGGTGGCGGTACGATATCTATATCCACGGCAAAAGCATCGCCCTTCTTTTTATCAAGTTTCACCGTCAATTCCGATTGCCTGCCGAAAGAGAGTTTGGCAAAACCGAAGCATCCGTCCTTCGATGCCCACACCAACACATCTCCCTTTCCTGCGGTCAATCCGCAAGTGCCGCCGGCAGAGGTATATTTGGTAGCCACCGTATAGAATTCCGCATAATTGTAAAGTTTGAATTCCACACAGGCGCTATCCACGGGCGTACCGTCCGCATTCACTACGGTTACGGAAGCTTTTGCAGCAGGTGCATAATTGTCAATCACATTGATTTCGGTGTAAGTGGGAGTAACGGACATTATCTCTTCCTCCCCCTCATAGCGTCCAAAAACTTTTGTATGCATCAGCATCCCCCGACTGGCAGGCGCATTGAACCACCCGAGATTAAGAACCGGTTCGGGCTCGCAAGCTCCCAAGAAATACCATTTACCGTCTGCCCATGCCTCCACCCACGCATGATTATCATCGGTATGAGCCCAACGGGGCGTATATACCTGACGTGCCGGAATACCTACCGAACGGAGTGCGGCAACCAAAAATGTTGATTCCTCCCCGCAACGGCCGTAAGCCGTACGTACCGTTGCCAGAGGCGAACTCGTACGCGCATCGGAAGGCATATAAATGGCTTTCTCATGGCACCAGTGGTTCACTTCCAAAATGGCATCCCGCAAAGAAAGAGATTTCACCCGGTCTTTCAGCTCCTTATAGAATACGACGCGGGCGCTGTCCAAATGCTCATTATTCACCCTCACCGGAAGAACAAAATGCCTGAATACATCTTCAGGGATAATCTTTCCCCAAGGCATTTCATCGGCAGCCCGCCGAGAAGCACGTACATTCATCAAGTGAAACTCTCCGGGGTAATCCGCAATATCCGCCAAGGGCATATAAGCATAAAGAAACTCCAAAGCCTCACGCTCGTAAGCAGTGAGAGAAGCATCGAATATGGTAAACAAGTCTCCTTGCGGCATCAAAGTCTTTTTCTTTTGAAAATCTTGCTCCACACGCGAGCGATAAGCGGCATCCGTCATGAAATGAGAATCACCGCAAGCAACCAGCAAACACAGCAAGCCGATTATGCCGGAAAGAAAAGTGGTACGTTTCATAAGGTACATATCATTAAGGTTGAGCTGCAAAAGTAACATAAATCACGTGCAAAAGAAAATTTATTTATCCCGAATATATTATCGAGGCGGCATCTTCTCTAAACCACCCTTCGTATTGCCGGAGAAACCGAACGCTCCGGGGAGATATCGTTTCCCTCCGAAGAAATCCCCTTATCCTCCGAAGATATGCTCCCGTAAAGGGAGGGATTCATCCCTGTCGCCTCTTTCCGATCACGTAGCAACCGCACGTTCCGCCATATATTTGTAATACCTGGATAGCAAAACGATGTGTTTTTTTAAGAAAATGAAAGGGTAGACGCAAATTTCTATGTTATAAAACATACTTCTCACGAACATTTTGTATCTTTGCAGCGTTAATAAGAGAGAAAACAATAAAAGATGTTTAATCGCTTTCCGAAACGCGGAAGGCAAAAAAGAAGACGATTATGAAAAAGAATGCAAATGAAATTTTTATGTTACAGTACCGTATCAAACGCTATCAAGCAATGGGTAACGGAGCTATGTGCCAAACCTTAAACGGCAAACTACAAAAACTGCTGGCAAAGCAAGCCACCATGACCATGTAAATCACACCTTTAAATAAAATGAACGAGGGCGGGAAATTTTTCAGTTTCCCGCCCTCTTCTTTTATCGGTCTTCTGCCTATGCAAGACAGCATGCTTACGCCTCCACAATATCTTTTCCAAAAGGAGCCAATGCCAAAGCGGCAAGTTTGAAATGCTGCATACCGAAAGGAATGCCTATGACAGTGATACACAGCAATATGCCAAACCCCAAATGTGAAAGGCAAATCCATATTCCACCCAGAAAAATCCACAGCACATTCATCAGTATATACAGACACCCGCCGGAGCGTACTCCGCTACGCACGTCCTTGCCGAAAGGCCACAAAGCAAGGCCTGCCATTTTCATTGTCTGCATGCCGAAAGGAATACCGACGATTGTAATCATCATTAACAGACTGGCTATCATATACTCCACCGCGGTAAAAATACCGCCGAATACCAGCCACAAAATATTCATCAGACATCCCATTGTATTACGTTTTTATGTTCGACATTGCAAAGATAATATTCTTTCTTCCTTATTCATTGGATTCCCAGTCACTAAATTCAAAACTCAGCTGCTCCCAGACACCTTTTTCATCACTTTCTTCACGAGGATTGGAAACGGAAAGCCCTATCAGGCGGATGGGATGATGTTCGTAATCGACTTCTTTCAAAAGTTGCTTTGCCAATGGCAGAATCACATCAAGGGCAGTCAACTCTTTGGACTGCGTGATGCTGCGGGTGATTTGGCTGAAGTCATGAAACTTGATTTTCAGCGTCAATGTATTCCCCCGGAAGTTCTTATGTTCCAAACGGCCTGCCAGTTCCACCGCGGTATGATACAATTCGATAATCACCGACGCCTGCCGGTTGATATCTTTTTCCAAAGTATGTTCGCACCCGATGGACTTGCGAACGCGTACCGCCTCTACCGGACGAAGGTCTATCCCACGGGCAAAATCATAATAGATACTTCCTACTTTCCCGAACTCGCGCAGCAGCATTGCTTGCGAACAGGCGCGCAGCTGTTCTCCATTGTGTATCCCCAAAGCATGCATTTTCCTTGCCGTCACCGGTCCTACTCCCCAGAAACTTTCTATCGGCAAACGTGCTATAAACCCCAAAGCCTGGTCGGGATGAATGGTGCACAAGCCATCCGGCTTACGGTAATCGGATGCTATTTTGGCAAGGAATTTATTATAGGAAACTCCCGCAGACGCCACCAAGCTCAGCCTTTCACGTACTTTCCGTTTTATTTCTTTGGCTATATCCACAGCCAGGGGCATACCCGGCTTGTTTTCCGTCACATCCAGAAAAGCCTCATCCAAAGAGATAGGCTCTATGATATCCGTATACTCATGGAAAATCTCATGTATCCGGCGGGATACCGATTTATACATATCCATGCGCCCCGGAATGAAAATAAGCTGCGGACACAACCGCTTCGCTTTCTGTGACGACATGGCCGAACGCACCCCGAACCGGCGGGCTTCATAGCTGGCGGCAGCCACCACGCCCCGTTCCTCGGCATGCCCCACTGCCACAGGCTTGCCACGCAGTTCCGGATTATCGCGCTGTTCCACAGATGCGTAAAAAGCGTCCATATCGATATGTATAATCTTCCGTTCGGCCATCATCGTACCAACTACCGGTACAAAGATACACTATTTTTTGTTCATCCGAAGTATACGTCGGTAGACATAAATAAAAGCGGGAATGAGGAACAAATCCGCGAAAATCCAAGCGGTCGGGTCACCGAAGCAAACGGCGATGTAGCCGAATGCCGGAACCGCCAGCAAGCTGACCAGAATACGGGCTATCATTTCGGAAACGCCCGAAAGCATAGCCAGATTGGTGTAGCCCGCTCCTTGAATCGTGTAGCGCAGGATACAAAGCAACCCCAGTATCGGGAAGAAAGAGACAGATATATGCAGGAAAAGTTCCGCATCTCTCAGTATTTCCACTTCCGAAGCCTCTACAAACAGCAGAGCGAACGTTCCGGCTCCGAGCATCAGCACCACGAAAGTGAACGCCCAGTAGACAATCATCATCAGAGCGCTTGCCTTGACACCCTGCCATATACGTTCGGGCTTGCCCGCACCGTAGTTCTGTCCGCTATAAGTGGCCATCGCCATACCCAGGCTCTCGAAGGGACACATAAAGAACATCTTGATACGCATGGCAGCCGTAAAAGCCGCTACACACGCCGTACCCAACGCGTTGTTGGCGCTCTGCAGCATGATACTGCCGATAGCGGTGATGGAAAACTGCAACCCCATAGGCACTCCGATATACATCAGCGTACGCGCCAGCGCGCCGTCGAATTTACGTTCGGCAGGAGTAGTTCTCAGAATTTCAAAACGCTTCATCATATAGATATAACACAGCGCCGCCGAAACTCCCTGGGAAAAGACCGTAGCGATCGCCGCTCCCGCCACGCCCCAGTCCAAAACAAGGATACAAAACAAGTCGAGCAGAATATTCAGGACGGTGGAAAAAAGCAGAAACCAAAACGGCGTCTTGCTATCCCCCAAAGCACGTATAATGCTGGACAACAAATTATAGAAGAAAGTACAGGGAACACCTATAAAAGTAACAAGCAGATAATAATAAGCTCCGGTAAAGATATTCTCCGGTGTACGCATCATGCGCAGAATATCCGCGCAATAAACGCTTGTGACCACGGCAAGCACCACCGACATTACCACGGCCAATTGCAGACTGACCGCCACATAACGGCGCATCGTAACATAATCCCTCGCCCCGAACTTCTGCGCCACCGGAATGCCGAATCCGCCGCAACATCCGTTGCAAAAACCGAGTATCAGGAATATGACCGATGTACTCGCCCCGACAGAAGCCAGCGCATTTATCCCCAAAAACTTACCGACAATCGCAGCATCCACCAAAGAATAGGTCTGTTGCAGCAAATTACCCAGCAATAAAGGCAAAGTGAAATTGAATATCAGCGGAAGAGCCCGTCCTTCCGTCATTTCTCTTGATGTCGCCATACAATCTAATCCCCCGAAAGTCGGTGCAAAATTAGTAAAAGAAATGCTGGCGGAAATTGATGCATATCAAAAGATGCGGAAAATCCCGAGAGTGATTCGACATGTTTATTCAGACAGAAAACAGCCACTTACAAGCCGGTCGTTTTCTTCAGTACGGAGCTATGAGCCAGATAGTCGGGAGTCCCGGCGTAGATATACATCACGCTCCCTCCTTTAATGGCGTCGATGATAGGACGGCTGAGTTTTTGCGGGACAGCCGGACAGCCGAAACTCCGTCCCAAACGTCCTCCTCTGATTGCCACCGAAGGATCGGCATAGGCAGCCCCGTGCATCACAATGGCGCGCTCACGGGCACGGTCGTTGATACCCTTTTCCAACCCGTTCAGGATAAGGGAATATCCGTTCCTGCCCTGATAGGTCGTCTCCGTCAGGTAGAAGCCCAAGGAGCTTTTGTAAGAACCGTATTCGTTGGAAAATGAGGTGGCATACTTGTCACCGCTGTTTTTGCCATGCGCAACGACCGAGGAAAAAAGCAGCTTCCGCCGCCCCATATCGAATACAAACAGACGTTGCTCGGTAGAGGGACGGGAGAAATCAATCAGAGTGAGCACATCCCGTTTACGGCCTGCTATTTTATGATACCCCGTTACCGCCTGACGGAAAGCGTTCCAACTCACCACTCCTTCCAGTTGCATGGAACGGTACAGCTCTGCGCATGCCGCCGATTCCACCGCCGGCGCAACATCAGGCTTATCCGGCACACCGGTGGCAGGCTTGCTTCCCAAAAACAGGAAACAAGGAAAAAACAGGAATAAAAAAGACAAGCAAACTCGCAACATAAATATCCGACCTGAGAAAATATCGGCGGCAAAGTTAGCACTTTCCGTCCATACACCTATCACACAGATAGTTAAAAAGAAAGGCATTATTCGATAACAACCACTAAAGATCGTTCCGCCGGCGCCCAGTCGAACACAAACTTTGCATGCGAAGTAGCATTGCGCACGCACATATGCGAACGCGACGTAGTGCCCAACGACCAGCTATACTCAATCATCGCCGTACGCGGCACATTCACCGGCACTCCATGAATATAGGCACCGTTGGTAAAGCGGCTGGCATAGGGTGCATACCCGCCCGTTGCCGTAGAGCCGTCTTTCAGAAAAACCATACGCGACTTTTTTTGCTGAAGCAAATACATCCCCAGCGGCGTTTCCTGCGCATAGGGCGGCACATGCCGTCCCGTGGTGGCAGGATTCATGCTGCGGATTTTCCATTCGCCTTTATCCATGCGCTCCAGCGTGGCGATATTCTGGTCAAGCCGGTCTACGAAAATGACATGATGAAAGACGGTACTGTCCGCCAGCTCTCTCAGATAACGATGAGGTACCAGCCATTCATCTTCCAGCGTAATAGGAAGAATACGGTCGAAACCACCTTCCGTACCCAGCAGATAAGCCAATGTCCCATCCCTGCCATAGCGTTCGGGGACCAACGTATCTCCCGGCAGATACAAGGGAACGGACTGATAACGCTCCACTCCGAGTGTGTCCGCCACGCGGCGATAGGCATTACGCACAAACTTGCGGACTAAAGGGGCTTCCCGATTCAGATTCTTATAATTCTGCAATACCGCCCACTTCACGCCGTCCCGTTGCATGTTCTCTATATAAGCCAGACAATTACGGATTACATCCCATTTGAACGAACGCACGGTATCCTTGTACGGATAGGTATCTTCCAACGTATACGTATCGTAAAGCAAGTCTTTGGTCAGCGTGATATCGGCTGCCGTCAGCAACTTCTCCCTGAAAGGCGTTTCCACCACAGGCACAACGGTATCGGCAGGTTCCGATACCCGCGCGACAGGAGATGAAGCGTGGTCTTGACGCCCGTTACATCCTGCAAGCACCATGTATGCAGCCACAGCGGCAAAGAGGAAGAATCGTTTCATAAAGATGAATTTAAGTTCGTAATCGGGTTCAGAATCTTCATGAATACCTGACTCTACGAACAAAGATATAATTTTTTCTTACGTCTACAACGATTTTCCCCCGATAATTGTTGTGCCCCGCAGCGCATTTCAGGCAGGGGGATACCTAAGTATATGACCGAGGTACCCTGAAGGTACGGCTGAGATACCCCTAAGGGTACGACTGAGGTACCCTGAAGGTACAGCCGAGATACCCTGTGAATACGACCGAGATACCCCGAGGATATGCCCCGGAGTATCTCGGTATGCGACTGGGAAACCGCAGTTTGCCCGAAACGCTCATTAATACTTACATTCTTTGATTACCTCAATCAGCTTGCCGAAGTCCTCCGGATACACATCGCCGATATTACCGATACGGAACGTGTCCGCCTGGGAAATCTTGCCCGGATAAATCACAAAGCCCCTTTCCTTGAGCTGCGCATAAAACGATGTGAAATCGAAGTCCGCATTCGGATAGAGGAAAGAGGTAATAACCGGAGACTGTATTTCATCAGGAAGCAAAGTCTTGAAGCCGAGTGAGCGCATTCCTTTTACCAGTACGTCATGATTCGCACAATATCTTTCGTGGCGTGCCTCTACCCCGCCCTCTTCCAGCAATTCATCCATGGCCTGTTTAAAAGCTCTCACCACATGGGTAGGCGATGTAAAGCGCCACTTTCCATGCCCTTTTTCCATTGTTTCCCACTGATCGTAAATATCGAGCGACAGAGATTTGGAAACGCCTTTACAGTGCGCCAACTCCGACTTGCGGGCAATAATAAAGCCGAAGCCCGGTACTCCCTGAATACACTTATTGGAGCTGCTGATAAGGAAATCGATACCCAGCTCCTGCACATCCAAAGGTACGCCGCCAAAGCTGCTCATGGCATCTACAATCAGTTTCTTGCCGTGCATCTTTACAATATGGGCAATCTCCTTCAACGGATTCAGCACCCCGGTAGTGGTTTCACAATGCACTACCGACACATGCGTAATCTCCGCATTATGCGCCAAATAATCATCCACATAGTCGACAGATACCTGCTCCGTCTCATCAAAGGCCAGCATATCGTAGTCGATGCCGTGATATTCGGCTATATTTCCCATACGGTCACCGTAGGCTCCGTTACTTAAAATAAGAAGCTTGTCACCCGGCTTAACAGTACTTCCGATAACGGCTTCCACACAATAGGTTCCGCTGCCTTGCAAAAGAATGGAAGTATATTCATCAGTCCGCTTTGTGGCAAGCGCAACGAGGGATTTGCGGATTTCTTCCACGATATGCACGTTATAATCCGCATCCCATGTACACCAATCGGTGAGCATGGCTTCTTTTACGGTTTCGGAAGTAGTGAGAGGCCCGGGGGTCAATAAAATGTAAGGTTTCATATTCTTGGTATTTTAAAGTTATTAATATCATCTATCACGGCGGGAAGTTCTTCAACGGAGTCTATTACATAATGGGCTCCGGCAGCCAGCATACGGCGGCGGACATCCTGCTTGCGGATTGTCAATTCGGCGGCGGGCAAAGCATTCACTTCTTCCAGGGTCAGCCCCAGTTCGTTGCTGCCAAGTATGACGCCTACCGTCCAGACTTTGGCATTCACTCCCTCTTTGATGTCGGCAATCGTATCGCCTACTTTCACTACACAGTCTGCCGAAGGCACGGCAAGCTCCGTCATGTTCTTATAAATCATATAAGGAGCGGGACGGCCGGCAGGCAGTCCGTCGGGAGTGACACAATTGTCAACCACATATCCGCGGGCCGCGGCGGCAGGCAATACGACATCCATCATTGCACGGTTATAACCGGTAGTAGAGCCTATCTTAATCCCTTGCGCACGCAATCCCGATATTGTTTCGACCACACCGGGAACGGGTGTCGTATAGTCTTCCAGGGATGCAAACAACACACGCTGAAAATCCGCATAGCGCGCCAATATATCTTCCTCGGTATACGGGCGGCCGTATTTCTTTTCAAACTCGTTTCTTACGCGGTCGATATGGAACAAAGCGCGTATTTCCTCTACTTTGGTCAGCCCCATGTGGGCACGTGTCTCAGCAGCCGTTACCGGAGTGCCTATCACATTAAAACTCTCAATGAAAGCGGCGACCGGAGCGAAACAGCCGTAATCGACTGCCGTGCCTGCCCAATCCATGATAATACATTCAATTTTCTTCATAATTTATATCTTACTGTTATTTTTCCTGTCTGCTTATTTTGCCATATCCGGAAGAAGTTCCAATGAAACACGCTTACCGGATAAGCCACCCGCCGGATGAGGTGTATCGAATTCCTCGCCGGAAGTTTCCGCATATTTCTCACGGCGATAACGCTGTACCAGATAAATTGCCGAACCGACAAACGCAACGCTGCACGCTATACCTACATAACCGGACATCAGATTGTAAAAGTCCAGCCAGTTGACGGCAGGATTAAAGAATTCCTTGAATACCAGTACCACCACCGTACCCGTATAACCAATGAAATCCAGTGTAATAATGAAAAAGCCCACATTCCCTTTTATCTTGAAGCAAGCGATGAAGCGCTCGAAAAAGAGTGTCTGGAAACTAAGGTAGACTGTGTAGAGCGACAAGCTTTGGAGAAACAGCCACATCATAGGCGGCAACCGCAAAGCCGAATAATTGAAAGCCATGAAACTTAACGCGGCCGTGCCGCAAGTAACCAGTCCCAACAGCAGGCACAGTACCTTTATGTTGCTCCTTACCATTGACATCAGCCCGAACATGCACAGAATGATTAATGTAACCGTCGCGTCTACCCGGGCAAACGCCCACGAAGAAAGTCCCGCAGCATTGATATCGAGTATCTTCACCAGAAAATCCTCTTTGATGTCCTGCAATACCGTAATGAACAGGTTGGCGAAGAACAGCATTATCAGTACAGGCATAAAGCTCTTGAACAGATTCAGGCGGGCTTTGCTGTCCAACGTAACCCTTTCCGTGCGCAGTTCCTTGTCAGCCTGCGTAGGCTGGGGCATCCGCGTCATCAGCCACCCCAAAAAGGATAAAAGCGGAAAAGCGAACGCTCCGATAAAAGCAGGCATCCAGAATTCACTGATATGCAAGTTATCCATCACAAAAAGTCCGGTCGACTTTGCGGTGCCCGAGCTGATAGCGATGCTCAGTCCCATAAGGCTGGCCAGCAAATCCGTTACCCGCCTCCCTTCCAGAAAACTGAAAATCACTCCCCACATGCATCCCAAAGAAAGCCCGTTGAAGAACAGGGCGAATACATTGAAAGGCTGCGGAAGCGCTCCGAAAAGAACAAGGGACAGTTCGGCGACCGCGACCGAAAGGATAATAAACTTCAGCCGATTTTCTTTCTTCAGCTCAGAAATCACTTTGATGCCTATCAGTTTGGAAATAAAATAACCGGATATCTGTATAATACTGGTCGCAGTCTTATAGTCCATTCCGAAAAAGTCGAGTCCGTCGAAAGTTGCGGCGGTAAACGGCTTGCGCAATGCATATACCAAAGAATAAGAAAGCAGTGCCGCCCCGCCCGCCCAAAGAATAAACAGGGCATCAGACAATTTCTTGTTGGAAACAACGGCTTCTTTTTTACCGGTTATCGTATTCATAATATCTATCTTGTTTTTGATTCCGGCAGCAAATGTAAGGCAGCTTTTCAACAGCAAAAATGAATTTCCATTATTAATAATATTCATGAAACCAGCATTTTATAATGTAACATTAATGCAATATTAATGTAATGAAAGCATAACACCACGTGATTTTCTTTGCAGACATTTTAAGTAAACAGCCAGTAACCCGCAACGATATGAACGAACTGCCGGAAATATACAAACGCATTGAGTACCTGCGCAACAAAGGTGTAAAGATGAAAGAGATAGCCGACCACACCAATATGGCGGCAAGCGTATTGTCCTCGCTCTACTCAAGCGTATTGCCCACCTATATCGGGTGCATTAAAAAAGGTAATAATGAAGAAGAAGCACTGGACTACGCGCTGTCGCAAGTGAACAATGTATCGAAAAAACGCCTTCTCGGTAATCTGAAAGAATTAAAAGAGCGACTGTACGAACTGGAACCCGCCGCTGCCACCGGACAGAAAGAGAATCCCTTTCTGGACATGATATCGGAAGAAATGCTCCGCTCGGTGCAAGACGCGTACAATTATAGCGGCATATACATCAGTTACAGCCTTTCTTCCTCAACCAACGCCCTGAAAGTGGAGCCTTACCTTATCACGACATCCGAAAACAACGATTATGTCAAGGTCATACACATGAGCGCCTACAACACTACCCACTTCGGCACAGGTATCTTCAGCAATCATCAGAATTCCTACATTATGTTCAACGAACGGGAATCTCCGCAAATGGCCTTATTCACAATCTATCTGCAACTGCCCATGTACGATTTCCCGCACATGCTCAAAGGCCTCTACCTCTGTCTGGATTATAACCGCAACCCGATAGCCCGAAGAATCATCTTCATCAAATACTCGGACAGCACCAACATGGATGACTTTCTGGAGCTGAAGGGCGCTATCATCCCTAAAGAAGAACTGACGGAAGAGCAAATACCTTATTATAATTATACCTGCCAACCGGGCGATTATATCAAAACCTGCTCTGTCCCCTCTCCCCTTCTCAATGAAAAGGATTTGGAAAGAGAAAAGAAAATGCTTGAAATCTGAATATTATCCAGAGTAACGTAACTTTGCAACTTGGTTGCATTTCCCATTGCCTATCTTTGCATCAAAAATAAAGATAATATGGGACATCATAGTTGTACATGTTGCTGTGCGCATGACAATGCACAGCCGAAGAATACACCGGGAAATACCGGTTTCTTAAAGGAGTATCGGAGAATCCTGCTTTCAGCCCTTCTGCTCTTTGGCGGAATAGCCATGAAAGCGATGAATATAAGCTTCTTCTCGGACGATACCGTCGTACTTGTCTGGTATCTGCTGGCATATCTGCCCGTAGGGTTACCCGTACTGAAAGAGGCATGGGAAAGTATTCTGCGGAAAGATGTTTTCAGTGAATTTACACTGATGTCTATCGCTACGTTAGGGGCTTTCTATATTAAGGAATACCCGGAAGGCGTGGCAGTAATGCTGTTCTATTCATTGGGGGAATTATTTCAGGACAAAGCGGTAAGCAGAGCCAAGCGGAATATCAGCGCATTGCTTGATGTACGCCCGGAAAAGGCAACGGTTATCAGGGATAATGAGGCCGTTACCGAATCTCCCCGCAATGTACAGGTGGGTGACATTATCGAAGTGAAACCCGGGGAACGTGTTCCGCTGGACGGAACAATGCTGGGCGAATCGGCCGCATTCAACACCTCCGCCCTTACGGGCGAAAGCGTGCCCCGCACGATACGAAAAGGCGAAGAAGTACTTGCCGGAATGATTGCCACAGATAAGGTTATCAGGGTGGAAGTGACGAAGCCCTTTGAGAAGAGCGCTTTGTCGCGCATACTGGAGCTGGTGCAGAACGCGTCCGAACGCAAAGCGCCCGCCGAGCTGTTCATACGCAGGTTCGCCCGCATCTATACGCCGATTGTAACCGGGCTGGCGGTGTTGATAGTGCTGCTGCCTTTCCTCTATTCATTGGCAAACACGCAGTTCATATTCACCTTTGACGACTGGCTGTACCGGGCACTTGTATTTCTGGTCATTTCATGTCCTTGCGCTCTGGTAGTCAGCATTCCTTTGGGATACTTCGGCGGTATCGGCGCCGCATCCCGCTTGGGTGTATTGTTCAAAGGCGGTAATTACCTGGATGCCATTACCAAAGTCAATACGGTAGTCTTCGACAAGACGGGCACGCTGACCAAAGGAACGTTTGAAGTACAGTCCTGCCGTACACAACACGGCGTATCCGAAGAAAAGCTGATACAAATCATCGCTTCCGCGGAACGCAACAGCACACACCCCATAGCCAAGGCTATTACCGGCTACGCGGAGCAAAGGCGGATATCCTTTGTTCCCACTGCGGAAGTCACGGAAATTGCAGGTCACGGTCTTGAAACAAAGATAGACGGACAGCGCATACTGGTAGGTAACGCCCGCCTATTATCCAAATATAACGTGGAATATCCGCAGGAATTATCCAAGATTGCCGATACGGTGGTAGTCTGCGCCGTCGATTCTGCCTATGCGGGTTACCTGCTGTTATCCGATACGCTGAAAGAAGACGCCCGCAAAGCCATAGAGGATTTGAAAACTTTAAATATCAATAATATTCAGATATTATCGGGAGATAAACAAGCGATTGTCACTAACTTTGCAGAAAAGCTGGGAGTAACACAGGCTTATGGCGACTTACTGCCCGACGGCAAAGTGGAGCACATAGAGGAACTTCGGCAGAATGCCGGTAATCGGATAGCTTTTGTAGGCGACGGCATCAATGACGCTCCCGTCCTCGCCCTCAGCCATGTGGGAATCGCAATGGGCGGATTGGGCAGCGATGCCGCCATTGAAACGGCCGATGTCGTAATCCAGACCGACCAGCCCTCCAAAGTAGCTACTGCGATTCGTGCCGGTAAGCAGACGCGCCGGATTGTCTGGCAGAACATTTCGCTGGCTTTCGGGGTTAAACTGTTAGTACTGATTTTAGGTGCCGGCGGATTGGCTACACTGTGGGAAGCCGTTTTTGCAGATGTCGGCGTGGCTCTTATCGCTATAGTAAACGCTATCCGCATACAGAAACTGATAAAATAGAAAGGCAGAATCTTATGAAAGAAAAGGATTATTTAGACCTGTTGGAAAAGAGAGAGATACAACCTACCGCCATACGCATATTAGTGTTGCAGGCCATGCTAAAGGCAGGCCGCTCCGTCTCTTTGCTCGATTTGGAAAATATGCTGGATACGGTTGATAAATCTTCTATCTTCCGCACCATCACTCTTTTCCTTTCTCATCACCTGATACACAGCATTGACGACGGGTCGGGGTCGTTTAAATATGCGGTATGCAGCGCCGGCTGTTCTTGCGAAGTCAATGATTTGCACACTCATTTTCATTGCGAAGAATGCAACAAAACATTCTGCTTCCAGAATATCCCTACGCCGGTAGTACAGGTGCCGGAAGGATTTACGCTGAGCAGTATCAACTATGTATTGAAAGGGCTTTGCCCGGAATGCGCGGCAAAGGCAACTCCCAAAGAATAAAGAACTCCCCCAATTAGTTTTATGAGACTAATTGGGGGAGTCGTTATTCCAATCTCCTGTCTTTCAACATCAAGAGTGGAGCTGGAGGGAATCGAACCCTCGTCCAAACGAGGAAATCATAAGCTTTCTACATGCTTATCTTTGCCTAAGTTTTCGTGCAACGGCAGAACCAAAGCCATCAACCGTTACCTTATCCTCTAAAGTTTCATCCATGCCGCGAGGCCGACATGAACTATCCCCGATTTGACTGCACCACTTGACCGGAATGCTTCGGAGCAACAGCTTCCGAGTGATGTCCCGTCCCGACACCTTGTATCGGGATTAAGCTAATCTACTATACTTCGATTAAGCAGCAAGAGCAAATTGTCTTTCGCCAGATAAAATTTTGAAGACTGAGATTTAAGTGCAAATCAACGACGCACTGCATGCTTACTTACCATTTCTGCCCGCTGTCAAATCCAGTCAACCCCGGATATTTATAACTTGCAGAAGTTATGTGGGCGCAAAGATACAAATTATTTTCCTTATTATGATTTTTATCCGGCAAATTTATACCTTAGTTAACAGCTTACTCAAACCGGAAAGCTGCCGCACACGCATATCCCTCTTCATAAAGAGCAGTCAGTTTGTTTATATCTCTTTCGATGCGGTCTACCACTATTGGCTTTTGCGGGCGTATAACGGTAATCTCCCCCGCATCTTCCAGCCGTTCCACCAATTCAAGCTGCTCATTGTAGACACTGCTGCGCCGATTGATTGCCTCACGCAAATGAGGATATTTCTTATAAATAAAAGGCGGAACTTTAGTCCCTTGAATATCCTTACGGTAGCCCCGGTTACGTGTCAACACCACTACATTGCGGTCGTAACCGTCCCGGCGGGCGCGCATCAAAGGAATACTGTCCACAATGCCGCCATCCAGCATCGGGATATCGTCCACATAGGTAATGGGGCAAACAAAAGGCAGACTGCTCGAAGCGCGGACAATATCAATGACCCGTTCCTTATTCCGTTTTTCCTCAAAGTAATTGGCTTCCCCCGTCAGGCAGTTGGTCGTTACCATGACAAAACGTTCCGGGCGACGGAAATACGCATCATAATCGTACGGCAGGATATGTTCGGGAAACTCCCTGAACAGCAAGTCGAAATCCATGATATTGCGCTTTTTCAGCAGATACTTCAGTCCGATATAATTATATTTCTCCAACAGGTCTATATTGCTATACTTGGCACGTCCCCGCTGCCCCGACATATACGACAGTCCATTACATGCGCCTGCACTGACGCCAATCGTATAAGGAAAGCGGATACCCCGGTCCATAAAATTATCCAACACGCCGCAAGTAAAGACGCCGCGCATGCCGCCACCCTCAAGAACCAGGCCGCTTTGATTGTCCATACGTACTATTTTCTCCATAAGTGTCAGAATTAACGTGCCAAAGATAGCTTTTGTTTACGATATTCTACCTATATTTGCGGCTACAACTATAAATTAATAACAATTTAATCATGATGAAAAAGTCTATACTGATCGCTGCCTTAGGACTGTTCAGTCTGAATACAATGGCACAGGACACCCCGAAAGAAGAGGGATTCGTCTTTACTACCGTAAAAGAAAACCCGATTACATCCATCAAGAACCAGAACCGTGCCGGCACATGCTGGTGCTATTCCGGACTGGCGTTCATCGAATCCGAGTTGCTCCGTATGGGCAAGGGCGAGTACGACCTGTCAGAAATGTTTATCGTGCACAACACTTACTTAGACCGTGCCGACAAAGCAGTACGCACACACGGCGATATATCTTTCTCGCAAGGCGGTTCGTTCTACGATGTGATATACGGTATGAAAACATTCGGCCTGGTGCCCGAAGAAGAAATGCGTCCGGGAGTGATGTACGGCGATACGCTGAGCAATCATAACGAGCTGACAGCCGTATCCGATGCCGTAGTGGCAGCCATCGCCAAAGGAAATCACCGCAAATTGCAGGCCGACAAAGACAACAACCTGCTTTGGAAGAAAGCCATCGCTTCCATACACGACATCTATTTGGGCGAACGTCCCGAAAAGTTCACCTACAAAGGCAAGGAGTATACCCCGAAGTCCTTTTACGAATCCACGGGCTTGAATGCTGATGATTACATCTCACTCACTTCCTATACTCACCACCCGTTCTACCAGCCGTTCGTTCTGGAAATCCAAGACAACTGGCGCTGGGCTTCTTCCTACAACCTGCCTATCGACGAGCTGATGCAAGTATTCGACAATGCCATCAACAAGGGTTACACCATCGCTTGGGGCAGCGACGTAAGCGAACAGGGTTTCACACGCGACGGTGTGGCCGTTATGCCTGATGCTGAAAAAGTTCAAGAGTTAAGCGGTTCCGACATGGCGCACTGGCTGAAGATGAAACCCGAGGAAAAGAAACTGAACAGCAAGCCGCAACCGCAAAAATGGTGCACACAGGAAGAACGTCAGTTGGCATACGACAACTGGGAAACGACCGATGACCACGGTATGCTGATTTACGGTATCGCCAAAGACCAAGAGGGCAACGAATATTATATGGTAAAGAATTCTTGGGGACAAGCCGGCACATACAAAGGTTTGTGGTATGCTTCCAAAGCGTTCGTGCGCTACAAAACGATGAACATCATCGTTCATAAGGATGCACTGCCCAAAGACATTGCCAAGAAGCTGGGTATCAAGTAACCTGAAGACCGACAATCGAGACACGTATAGTTTACTATCGTTTACCCAAAACAAATTAAGAGTTTAATAGCAATAAACTGCCTGTTTATTGCTATTAAACTCTTAATTTATCCCCATTAAACCGGGAGTTTATTTTGCCAAAGCTTATCTCCGCTTTTTCTCATCTTACCCTCTTTATATCATCCGCTATCTGCGGCGCTGTCAAACGGTTATCCCGCAACAACTCGCTTATGTCATAGCGGTCTGCAAACTCTTTCTTGATACCATAATTCAAGACTTTCATATCCGACGAAGCATAGTAACGGGCAATCTTCTCTCCAAAGCCGCCGTCGAGCACACCGTCTTCCAGAGTAACCACCAATGTATGATCGCACTTCAAGTCTTCGAGCAGTTCTTCGTCCACACCCGTAATGAAACGAGGGTTGACAAGCGTTGCATCGATTCCGGTGTCCTCTTTCAGCTTCCTGACTACTTCCTCACCCAATTGATAGAAAGAACCAAGTCCGAGAACGGCAACCTTTTCGCCACGGCGCGACACTTCATAGCGGTTCAGCAGCTTGCCATAATCCTTTTCCGGATCGATGCCGCGTGAAATAACCCCGTTGGCGGGAACACGGACGGCCACCGGATACTCCGTCTGGTGAATGCCCCACTCCAACATAGCCAGATACTCCTCACGGCAGGTTGGAGCCAGATAGACCATATTCGGAATATTGCCGATGACCGGAATATCAAAAAGACAAAGGTGAGTGACATCGTTCATGCTCGACGCTCCGCCCCAAAAGACGAGAATCAATGCCGGATTGTTATTAATACACAGGTCTTGCGACAACTGGTCGTAGGCACGCTGGATGAAAGTACTGTATACACCGAAGACAGGCTTTCCACCACCGGCAGCAATGGCGGAAGCCATGGCAACGGCATGTTCCTCGGCAATGCCCACATCAACAAACTGATGTCCCGCCTCTTCGCGACGCTCCGCCGTAAAGCCGAAAACAGTGGGTGTACCCGCTGTGATACCGACAATGGTACGGTCTCGCTTCATCTCTTGCAGCAGGTAACGTGCCGTAAGGTCGCCATAATCTTCTTCATTACCGAAGTCAACCGACGGGTTACCCGTTTCCAAACTAAACGGAATACTGTAATGGAAACGTTCTTGCTGCTGCTCGGCAAGACGGTAGCCTTTACCTTTAAGGGTATTGATGTGCACCACAACCGGATGGTCGATATCTTTCACTTTTTGGAAAGCGCTTATCAATGCCTGCACATCATTACCGTCTTTTACGTACAGATAGTCCAATCCCATAGCGGTAAAGAAATTGCAAGGCGCCTGCCCGTCGGTATCACGCAACAGTTGCAGGTTACGATACAGTCCGCCATGGTTTTCGGCAATGGACATTTGGTTATCGTTCACAATCACGATGAAGTTCGTACCTAATTCGGCGGCATTGTTCAATCCTTCGAAAGCCTCGCCGCCGCTTAAAGAGCCGTCACCGATTACGGCTATCACATTGCCCGTATCACCTTTCAAATCACGCGCTTTGGCCAGTCCGGTGGCAAGGCTGACGGAAGTCGACGTATGTCCGATGACGAAGAAGTCGTGTTCGCTTTCCGACGGTTCGGTGTAGCCCGACACTTCATCATACTCGGCAGCGTTCATAAATGCCGATTTACGCCCCGTCAATATCTTGTGCGTATAGCTTTGGTGGGAAACGTCGTAGACAATCTTGTCTATCGGTGAATTGAATACGTAATGCAAGGCAATGGTAGCCTCTACCATACCCAGGTTCGGTCCTACATGACCGCCATGTTCGCTCAGCTTTTTCAGCAATACGCTGCGCACTTCTTCACTCAATGTTTCCAGTTCGCCCGCCGAAAGCCGTTTCACGTCTGCAGGCCCGTTAATCTTTTCTATATACATAGCTTTTATTAAAATATATTGATTTAAAATTATTCTTGATTATCAGGTATCAGAAATATTTCCTGATATATTCAACGCTGCAAAAATACAACGGAAGAAACATTCGGGAAGTAGACGAATTACGGTTTGAATTACCATTTTTACGTTTTGCTTTTTTGCTCAAAATCTTCTCGGATGTGCATTTTTTACTTTGTTTTCTTGTCAAACCCAACTCTTTGCGTAAATTTGCACGCTGATAGTTAACCGGATAATTTCAGTAGCAGGACTCTACTACTCCTATTCCCGGCACTGACATGTAGAAATACTAATACTAATTATTAATAGCATGAGTTTGAAAATTGTTGTATTGGCAAAACAAGTTCCCGACACGCGTAACGTTGGGAAAGATGCCATGAAAGCCGACGGAACCATTAACCGCGCGGCACTCCCTGCCATCTTCAACCCCGAAGACCTGAATGCCCTTGAGCAAGCTCTCCGTTTGAAAGATGAACATCCGAGCTCCACCGTAACCATCCTGACTATGGGACCGGGACGCGCAGCCGAAGTTATTCGTGAAGGACTTTACCGTGGCGCTGACAACGGTTATCTGCTGACCGACCGCGCTTTTGCCGGAGCTGATACACTGGCTACTTCCTATGCCCTTGCCACCGCCATCAAGAAGATTGGCGATTGCGACATCATCATCGGCGGCCGCCAAGCCATCGACGGTGATACGGCTCAAGTAGGTCCGCAGGTAGCGGAAAAATTGGGATTGACGCAGGTGACTTATGCAGAAGAGATTCTGAATGTAGACAAGGCCGCCAAGAAGATTACCGTAAAACGTCATATCGACGGTGGTGTGGAGACGGTAGAAGGTCCGTTACCCATCGTTATCACCGTCAACGGAAGTGCCGCTCCCTGCCGTCCGCGCAATGCCAAACTGGTACAGAAATACAAACGCGCTCTCGGCGCACAGGAGAAAGCCGCCATTGAAAAAGAAGGCGCAGAACTGCCGTACGCAGCCCTTTATGAGAAATATCCTTATCTGAACATCACCGAGTGGAGTGTAGCCGACGTAAACGGCGACCTCGTACAATGCGGTCTGAGCGGTTCGCCTACAAAGGTGAAAACCATTCAGAACATTTCATTCCAAGCCAAAGAAAGCAAGACACTGACAGGCAGCGACCAGGATGTAGAAGATTTGATTGTTGAACTGTTAGCTAACCACACGATAGGATAAGATTATGAATAATGTATTTGTATATTTAGAGATAGAAGGCACTACGGTTGCCGATGTCAGTCTCGAACTCCTGACCAAAGGCCGTAAACTGGCTAATCAGTTGGGCTGCCAGCTGGAAGCTGTTGCCGCCGGAAACAATTTGGCAGGCATTGAAAAGCAAGTATTGCCCTTCGGCGTTGACAAACTGCACGTATTCGACGCTCCGGGCTTGTTCCCATACACTTCCCTTCCCCACTCTTCCGTCCTCATCAACCTGTTCAAAGAAGAACAACCGCAAATCTGCCTGATGGGAGCAACCGTTATCGGCCGTGACCTCGGTCCCCGCGTGTCTTCCGCACTGACCAGCGGACTGACCGCCGACTGTACTTCACTCGAAATCGGCAACCATGAAGACAAGAAAGAGGGCAAGACCTACGAAAATCTGTTGTACCAAATCCGTCCCGCATTCGGCGGTAACATCGTAGCAACGATTGTGAACCCCGAACACCGCCCGCAAATGGCGACCGTACGCGAGGGCGTGATGAAGAAAGAGATTCTGGATGCCAACTACAAGGGTGAAATTATCCGTCACGACGTTGCCAAGTATGTCCCCGAAACGGACTATGTAGTGAAGGTTATCGACCGCCACGTAGAAAAAGCCAAACACAATCTGAAAGGCGCCCCCATCGTTATAGCCGGCGGTTACGGCATGGGCAGCCGCGAGAACTTCGATATGCTGTTTGAACTGGCTAAGGAACTTCACGCCGAAGTAGGCGCCAGCCGCGCCGCCGTCGATGCAGGCTATGCCGACCATGACCGTCAGATTGGTCAGACCGGTGTTACCGTCCGTCCGAAACTCTACATCGCTTGCGGCATCAGCGGACAAATCCAGCACATCGCCGGAATGCAAGAGAGCGGTATCATCATCTCCGTCAACAACGACGAAAACGCTCCTATCAACACCATTGCCGATTATGTAATCAACGGTACGGTAGAAGAGGTTATCCCGAAGATGATTAAGTATTACAAACAGAATAGTAAGTAAGAAAACCATGGCTAATTTTTATACAGATATTCCGGAACTCAAGTATCACTTGAACAATCCGATGATGCAGCGTATCTGCGAACTGAAAGAACGCGGCTACGAAGATAAAGACAAGTTCGATTATGCCCCGCAGGACTATGCGGACGCCATCGACTCATACGACAAGGTACTCGAAATCACCGGTGAGATTACGGGTGAGATTATCGCTCCCAATGCCGAAGGCGTGGACGAAGAAGGTCCTCATTGCGCCAACGGCCGTGTGGAGTATGCCAGCGGTACCAAACAGAACCTCGACGCTATGGTGAAAGCCGGCCTCAACGGCATGACCATGCCGCGTCGTTTCGGCGGGCTGAACTTCCCGATTACCCCGTACACCATGTGCGCGGAAATCGTAGCTGCCGCCGATGCCGGTTTTGGCAACATCTGGTCTTTGCAAGACTGTATCGAAACTCTTTACGAGTTCGGTAACGAAGACCAGCACAGCCGTTTCATCCCCCGCATCTGCGCCGGCGAAACCATGTCAATGGACCTGACCGAACCGGATGCCGGTTCCGACCTCCAAAGCGTAATGCTGAAAGCTACTTATGACGAGGCAAACAACTGCTGGCGTCTGAACGGCGTGAAGCGTTTCATCACTAACGGTGATGCCGACCTGCACCTCGTGCTGGCACGTTCGGAAGAGGGAACAAAAGACGGCCGCGGCCTGTCCATGTTCATCTACGACAAGCGCGACGGTGGCGTAAACGTTCGCCGCATCGAAAACAAGTTGGGTATTCACGGCTCTCCTACCTGCGAACTGGTCTATAAGAATGCGAAGTGCGAACTCTGCGGCGACCGCAAACTCGGTTTGATTAAATACGTAATGGCATTGATGAACGGCGCCCGCCTGGGTATCGCCGCTCAATCCGTAGGTTTGTCACAAGCCGCCTACAACGAAGGTCTGGCTTATGCCAAAGACCGTAAACAATTCGGTAAAGCTATCATCGAGTTCCCCGCCGTATACGATATGCTGGCTATCATGAAAGCCAAATTGGATGCAGGCCGCGCTTTGTTGTACCAAACTTCACGCTACGTAGACATCTACAAGGCATTGGACGATATCGCCCGCGAACGCAAACTGACCCCGGAAGAACGTCAGGAACAAAAGAAATATGCCAAATTGGCCGATTCTTTCACTCCACTGGCCAAAGGTATGAACTCCGAATATGCCAACCAGAACGCTTACGACAGCATCCAAATTCACGGCGGTTCCGGTTTCATGCTGGAATATGCTTGTCAGCGCATTTATCGTGACGCACGTATCACCAGCATCTACGAAGGTACTACGCAGTTGCAGACCGTAGCCGCTATCCGCTACGTCACCAACGGTTCTTATGCCGCTACCCTGCGCGACTATGAACTGATTCCGTGTAGCGAAGACATGCAACCGCTGTTGGATCGCGTTAAAGAAATGACGAACAAGCTCGAGGCTTGTACCAATGCCGTTAAGGAAAGCAGCGACCAGGAATTGCTTGATTTCGTGGCCCGTCGTCTTTACGAAATGGCTGCCGTATGCGTAATGTCCCACTTGCTGATTCAGGATGCTACAAAAGCTCCCGAATTGTTCGCCAAGTCGGCACTGGTATACGTAAACTATGCTGAGTCTGAAATAGAGAAGCATTTCAACTTTATCCGCAAGTTTAAGGCTGAAGAGTTGGAAAGCTATCGCAAGTAAGCGTTTTAACCCTTATATAAAGAACGTTCCACCCCGTTGATACAGGATGGAACGTTTTTTTGTACCGCTGCCGCAGGCGTCAGTCCAAACCTCCCAACAGCCTCAGCTTATTGTGCAATGAATAAATCTCCTGCTGCATACTTTCCATACGTTCCAATAAATGATGAATGGCATCAATACCTTCGATGTTGATAGACAAGTCGTAATACATACGGCTGTAACGCTCTACATCAGGCAGTTGGGAAAACTGCAGACAACGTTCCCCGCCTTCCGTCAAAATATCTATCAAACCGCCTTCCTGCAACATCTCAATGAACGAGGGTTCTATGTGACACTTGTCGCAATACTCACTGATTATAATTAATTCGTTCTGCATAACTCGTTCTCCTTTTTAGTTCATACTTTGAATTTTACGGAACATTTCTTTCTGCTGCTCCGTCAGATTCGTCGGTAACTTTACGGAATAAGTCACAATCAAGTCACCGAACTGACCTTCTTTCTTGTATACCGGAAAGCCCTTTCCTTTCAGACGGACTTTCGTTCCGTTCTGCGTTTCGGGCTTGACTTTCAATTTCACCTGACCTTCCAATGTATCTACCAACTTTTCACCACCCAGGAGCGCCGTATAGAGGTCGATATCCACATCTACATACAAGTCATCACCCAAGCGTTTGAATGCAGGGTCGTCCGCTATCACGAAAGTAATGTACAGGTCGCCCGCCGGTCCACCGTTGATGCCCTCACCGCCATAGCCTTTCAGTTTAATGACTTGCCCGTTCGCCACACCGGCAGGAATGGTGATACGGACATTCTTGCCGTTCACCGTCAATATCTGTTTATGGGTTTGGGCGGCATTCCGAAGCGACAGATTTAAATCGGCATGGAAGTCCTGCCCGCGAAAGCCGGCATTTGCTCCGCCTCCACCACGTGTACGGTGTCCGAACATCTGTTCAAAGAAGTCTGAAAAGCCGTCTGCACTACTCCCGGAAAACTCCTGCCCATCGGAAGAGTACCAGTATGTACCGCCCCCGTCCGTACCGAAACCGGCACCGCCTTGACCACCGAAGCCCGTACCGCCGAAGCCACCGAAACCTCCTGCACCGGCCTGCTGCCGTGCCCGCTTCTGAGCTTCAAATTCATCGGCGTGCTTCCAATGTTCACCATATTCATCATATTTCTTTCTTTTCTCAGGATCACTAAGCACTTCATTGGCCTCGTTGATAGCCTGGAACTTGTCTTTGGCAGTAACGTCATTCGGATTCAAGTCGGGATGATACTTGCGCGCCAACTTACGGAACGCTTTCTTGATGTCATCCTGAGATGCCGTTTTGTCTACTCCAAGGACTTGATAATAATCAATATAAGCCATAGTTTATAAGTTTTGTATTCTAAAATGGATAGAACAAATAACACACCAACATTGTTTTTCAGAAACTAAAATGCGTAAACGAAAATTAAAAATAATTTCACGCACATATAAGTAAATGATAAACAATAATTTATTATTGCTTACCTACTCCCTTCACACTTCATTTATTCTAAAATTTTGTAAATGACACATAATATCATCTAATTATTTATTCTAAATCTTCCTAAAATTGATAGAAACCACTTTATTTGTATTGGGATAAAATCTGTTTTTACACAATTCCCCCAACCTTAAATAAAATAAAACCCCTTATGAAAACTTATTATTGGCTCTTAACACTAATTTTTGCAATTGCCGCACTTCCGTGCAAGGCAGACGAGTGGATCAGGATTAACCAACTTGGCTATCTGCCACAATCTATTAAAGTAGCGGTATTTATGAGTGAAGCAGATACCGACGTAAAAGAATACGCATTGGTTGACGCTTTTACCGGAAAGACAGTACGTACTTTTACTTCACCCAAAGCTACCGGAAAATTAGGTGGCATGAACAGTACCTACCGATTGGATTTCAGCAGTTTTCAAGAACCGGGTACCTACTATCTGAAAGCGGGAAAAGCCGTTTCTCCACGCTTTCCTATCAATGCGCAAGTATATAACGGTACGGCCGACTTCCTGCTGAACTACATGCGCCAACAACGCTGCGGTTACAATCCGTTCCTAAAAGACAGTTGCCACGTGCACGACGGTTATATAGTGTACCATCCCACAAAAACCGGACAACACATTGATGTCCGCGGCGGCTGGCATGACGCAACCGATTATCTGCAATATACTACAACCTCTGCCAACGCCATATACCAAATGATGTTTGCTTATCAGGAAAACCCCGAAGCATTTGGCGACGCTTACGATGCAGACGGACTGCCAGGTGCAAATGGTATCCCCGATATAGTGGACGAGATAAAATGGGGGCTGGACTGGCTGAATCGCATGAATCCTGCTCCGGGTGAACTGTACAACCAAATAGCCGACGACCGCGACCATGCCGGTATGCGCCTACCCAATAAAGACGAGGTAGACTATGGATACGGACCGGGCAAAGGCCGTCCTGTTTATTTCTGCAGCGGCGAGCCTCAAGTGCGCGGACAATTTATAAATGCCACCACAGGCGTAGCCAGCACAGCCGGTAAATTTGCTTCTTGCTTTGCCCTGGGAGCCAAGATACTGAAAGACTTCTATCCTGAATTTGCCGCCGAAATCGGTGGAAAAGCCGACGCTGCTTATCAAGAAGGCGTAAAGAAGCCCGGAGCATGTCAGACCGCTTCCGTAAAATCACCCTACATCTACGAAGAAGACAACTGGGTAGACGACATGGAACTCGGAGCCATGGAGCTATACAAAGCTACCGGTAATCCCAAATATCTGTCGCAAGCCCTCGAATACGGACGCCGCGAGCCTGTCACTCCGTGGATGGGCGCCGACAGCGCCCGCCATTATCAATGGTATCCGTTTATGAATATGGGACACTACCATCTGGCTACCGTGGATAATCAGCGTATCAGCAAAGAATTCACCCGCAATATGCGTACCGGCATTGAGCGTACATACGAAAAAGCTGTTGAGAACCCTTTCCTGCACGGCATTCCCTACATTTGGTGTTCCAACAATCTGACTACCGCCATGTTGACACAATGCCGTCTGTATCGTGAGACAACCGGTGACGAGACTTATGCCGAAATGGAAGCCGCTCTCCGCGACTGGCTTTTCGGGTGTAATCCGTGGGGAACAAGTATGATTGTAGAATTACCGCTTTACGGTGATTATCCTTCACAGCCCCACTCTTCTCTGCTCAATGCAGGCGTAGGCAATACGACAGGCGGACTGGTAGACGGCCCTGTATACCGCAGTATATTCGAAAGCCTACGTGGAGTTAACATGACCGGCATTCCCGGTACGCCCGGCCAAGATTACGAACGCTTTCAACCGGACTTGATGGTATATCACGATGCAATCCATGATTATTCCACCAACGAACCTACCATGGACGGAACCGCCTGCCTCACCTATTATCTCTCCGCCATGCAGAAAGAAGGAATGAAGCAGGCCAATATATCGGCAGACAAGAATGTATACGTCAATGGCGGTATCGTGCGTACCGACCCCTCTAAAAAACAAATCAGCCTCGTATTCACAGCAGCCGACAAGGCAGACGGCGCCGACGCCATTATCAGCACTTTGAAAAGGCACGGCATCAAAGGCGGTTTCTTCTTTACCGGTGAATTTTACAAGCTTTACCCCGAAGTTGTAAAACGCCTGCTCAACGAAGGGCATCTGGTGGGCAGCCATAGTTACGGACATTTGCTCTATATGCCCTGGGAAAAGCGAGATTCCCTATTGGTGACCCGTGAGGAATTTGAAAAAGATATGATGCAAAGCTATGAAACCATGCGTAAGGCAGGTATCGAATATAAAGATGCCCCTATATATATCCCGCCTTATGAATATTACAACAAGGAAATAGCCGCTTGGGCAAAAAGCATGGGAATACAGGTTATTAACTATACTCCCGGTACTATGAGTAATGCAGATTATACTACCCCGGACATGGGGCAGAAGTACCGGAGCAGCAAATTCATCTACAACAAAATAATGGAAGTAGAAAAGAAAGAAGGGCTGAACGGACATTTAATGCTGATACATTTCGGAACAGACGACCGTCGTACCGATAAATTCTACAATGGTTATTTGGATAAACTGATAAAAACGCTGAAACGTAAAGGTTATACTTTTGCGCCTGTACTCGAGGCAATTGGCACTAAAACAGATTCAACATTATAAAAAAAGGTTAGTTAAAAGGTTATCAAACAAAGGTATTTAAGGTAAAGTCTAATCGCATTGTTTTCAGCAAACTTTCTCCTCGCCCCCAAGAGAGAGAAAGTTTCAAGTCAAGCCCCTTGCCTGAGAAGGCTCAGGGGCTTTTTACATGACAAAAAATGAATACCGGTTAATGGCAATAACTTCTAATGGCTCGCAACAATTCTTCTATATCCTGTTCCGTAGTATCAAAAGAAGTGACGAAACGTATCTCATTCTCTTCTTCATTCCAGAAATAGAAAAAATAGTCCTTCAACAAACTATCAATTACCGAACGAGGCATTGTCAAAAACAATTGGTTACTTTCCATTTTCTGCGTAAAACGCACTTCAGGCAACTCTTTCAATCCGGTATATAAAAGCTCCGCCATTCGATTGGCATGTGAAGCATTCTTCAGCCAAAGGTCATCGGTCAGGTAAGCAGTAAACTGGCAAGACAAATAACGGAGTTTCGATGCAAGCTGCGCCGACTGCTTACGTACAAAATAAGCTTCTTTCTTCAAAGCCGGATTGAAGATAATTACGCTTTCTCCAAGCATCAGCCCGTTCTTCGTTCCACCAAAGCTCAGAATATCGATACCACAATCCACCGTCAGTTCCTTAAAGCTAAGATTAAGAGCCGCACACGCATTTGCCAAACGAGCGCCATCCATATGAACGTACATACCGTACCGATGCGCCAACTCCGTTAACGCACGGATCTCATCGGGTTGATAGACAGTACCCAGTTCCGTACATTGTGAGATATAGAAAGCTCCCGGCTGCGAATGATGCTGCTCGCCAAAATGACAAAGATAAGGACGTACCAACTCCGGAGTCAGCTTTCCGTCGGGAGTGGCGACCGGACGTATCTGACAGCCTGTCATGCGGGCCGGAGAACCACACTCGTCTACATAAATATGCGCAGTTTCCGCACATATAATCGAATTATAGGAACGTGTACACAACTGCAGGGCAACAGCATTACTACCGGTTCCATTGAATACAAACAGCGGTTCGCAATCGGGAGTAAAGGCCTCTCTGATTTTCCGAACAGCTTCTTCTGTCCAGGCATCATCACCATAACCTACTGCGTGGTCTTGATTAGCCTGGTTCAAGGCTTCCATCACCAAAGGATGCACACCCGAATTATTATCTGAAGCAAAACTTCTCATAGCCGTTTCTATTATCAGTATTAAAAGAATATGCAAAGGAAACAATATTTCCCCAACATGAAAAAACAAAGAGGTGCAGATTTCACAATCCACGGTAATCTTTCCGTTTTGCGAAACCGCACCTCAAAAAAGCTTGATTCAATCGGCTTTCTATTTATCCGATATACACGTTTACTCCCAATGAAATGTAGAGCTCATCTTCTTCTTGGGAAAGTACAATCTTGTCTTCACGGGCAAGCCAACCGATAGCCGCCCCCAATTCCTTGTCTTTCAATCCGGACTTTCTTTTCAGCGCGCCATAACTCCATTTAGCGTAATCACTTAACAGCTGCCAAACTCTACCGGCATTCAGTCCAATTTCACTTTTGTTCATTTTACTTTTTCAATTAAAGAGGTTAATAGTTTGTTGTTGGGTTATCTTTATCGGGTATAAAGATATTATTTTCAATTAAAACAACACAGAAAACAAACAAAAGATATGGAAATTAATCACTTTTGTAACAGTTTCGTAATTTTACACGTTTTTTGTCGATATAAGTAAAAACAAGCGGGTAAAAAAAGACCGCAATGTCTATCAAAAAGACATCACGGTCAATCTATATGATTAAGAAATCAAGGGAAAACGATATTACATCATTCCGCCCATACCGCCCATTCCGGGAGCGCCCATCGGCATTTCAGGCTTATCTTCTTTCTTTTCAACGATTACACATTCGGTGGTCAGGAACATACCTGCGATAGAAGCTGCGTTTTCAAGAGCTACACGAGTTACCTTAGCGGGGTCTACCACACCGGCAGCATGCAGGTTTTCGTAAACATCTGTACGTGCATTGTAACCGAAGTCAGCTTTACCCTCGCGAACTTTCTGTACCACAACGGCGCCTTCCTTACCTGCATTGGCAACAATCTGACGCAAAGGCTCTTCGATAGCACGCTTGATGATGTCGATACCTGTTGTTTCGTCAGCATTATCTCCTTGCAGACCTTCCAAAGCGTCCAAAGCACGGATATAAGCTACACCGCCACCGGCAACGATACCTTCTTCGATAGCGGCACGAGTAGCACGAAGAGCATCATCTACACGGTCTTTCTTCTCTTTCATTTCCACTTCGGAAGCAGCGCCTACGTAAAGAACAGCTACACCGCCAGACAACTTAGCCAGACGTTCCTGCAATTTTTCTTTGTCATAGTCTGACTTAGTAGAGGCAATCTGAGCTTTGATCTGCTCACAACGTTCTTGGATGTTTTCTTTTGCACCGGCACCGTTTACGATAGTCGTATTATCTTTAGAAACAGTCACCTTGTCGGCAGTACCCAACATTTCGATAGTAGCCTGTTCCAGCTTCAAACCTTTTTCTTCGCTGATTACAACACCACCCGTCAATACGGCAATGTCTTCCAACATTTCCTTGCGACGGTCACCGAAGCCCGGAGCCTTCACGGCGCATATCTTCAACTGAGAACGCAGACGGTTAACAACCAGTGTAGTCAACGCTTCGCTATCTACATCTTCTGCAATTACCAACAGCGGACGGCCAGTTTGTACAGCAGGTTCAAGGATAGGTAAGAAATCTTTCAGGTTAGAAATCTTCTTATCATAAATCAGGATGTACGGTTTTTCCATTTCGCATTCCATCTTTTCAGTATTGGTAACGAAATAAGCAGAAAGATAACCGCGATCGAACTGCATACCTTCTACTACACCGATAGTAGTATCCGTACCCTTAGCCTCTTCGATAGTGATAACACCATCTTTAGAAACCTTGCGCATAGCATCTGCGATCAATTTACCGATAACCGGGTCATTGTTGGCAGATACAGAAGCGACTTGTTCGATTTTATCATAGTTGTCACCGACTTTCTCTGACTGACTCTTGATAGATTCTACCACTTTGGCAACAGCCTTGTCGATACCGCGTTTAATATCCATCGGGCTTGCACCGGCAGTTACGTTCTTCAAGCCTTCGGCTACAATGGCCTGAGCCAACACAGTAGCAGTAGTCGTACCGTCACCTGCGTCATCACCTGTCTTAGAAGCGACTTCCTTAACCAATTGCGCACCGGTATTCTGATAAGCATCAGCCAATTCCACTTCTTTGGCAACCGTTACACCGTCTTTTGTGATGTGGGGAGCACCGAATTTCTTTTCGATGATTACATTACGACCTTTGGGGCCGAGAGTTACTTTTACCGCATTTGCCAGTGTATCGATACCTTTCTTTAATTGGTCACGGGCATCGATATTGAATAATATTTCTTTTGCCATAATGTCTTTACTTTTTTCAGGTTTACTATTTTATAAATTTATTATCCCAATACAGCGAGTACGTCACTTTGACGCATGATGAGGTATTTGGTTCCTTCAACTTCCAGTTCCGTACCGGCATACTTGCCATACAGCACTGTATCACCAACCTTCAACACCATTTCTTCGTCCTTTGTTCCGTTGCCTACTGCTATAACTTCACCTTTCAAAGGTTTTTCTTTTGCCGTATCAGGAATAATGATACCGCCAATTGTCTTTTCTTCTGCAGGTGCAGGGAGTATCAGCACTCTGTCTGCTAATGGTTTAATGTTCATAGTTCTTTTGTTTTATATGTTATACATTTATTATAATAGTAATATTGCTTTATATAAGCGATAAAGGACTTACGAAAACCGTGCCAAAAGGCAAAGCTGTTCGTTTGGCAGATTAAGGCTGACAAAATGGCAAAGAATAAAGCAGGAATTGCTATATTTGCAGCCTCAAAAAGAAATAATTCCTTATGAACGCAATATGGATTGTCCTGCCCATTCTGACACTATTAATGTTCGAATTGGGGCTTACATTACGCATAGAAGACTTTAAGCTGTTCCGCCAACGTCCCCGCCCCATCATCGCCGGACTGATAGGGCAAATACTGTTCTTACCGGTACTGGCATTCATGTTGGGATACGCATTCCGGTTGGAACCTTTATTCTTCATAGGAATTATGCTGATTGCCTGTTCTCCCGGCGGAAGCTCATCCAATATATTTTCAATGATAGCTAAAGGAGATGTAGCCTTATCCGTATCGCTGACTGCGCTCAGCAGCATTATTACGCTGTTTACAATTCCCGTCGTCATGGAATTTTCCACTCACCTCATCGGAAACCATCTGAATATCGATATAAACTTACCGGTCGGAAGCCTCATCGTGCAAAACCTTCTGTTGATGCTTCTCCCTATTATTACAGGTGTTTTGGTAAAAAGATATTGTCCGCAAAAAGCCGAAAGCATTCATAAAGTTCTTTCTAAAACCGCCTTTCCCGCATTAATCCTGCTGGCTACGATTTTCTTCATACAACATCACGCCACTATCATTACCCAATTCGGTAAATTGGGATTGTGCATCTCGGCGCTCATTTTGCTTGCAATGGGTGGCGGCGTTTTACTGTCTAAATCCATGCGCCTGAACCAAAAAGAACAACGCACCCTCATCATCGAAATAGGCATGCAGAATGCTGCCCAAGCTATTGCCGTAGCAAGCAGCCCTTTTGTTTTCAATAACGGCATAATAGCCATACCAGCCATTATTTACGCATTGATGATGAATGTTATTTTACTGGGATATGTAGGGATAGTAAAGCGGAAATAGCGGTTGTTCCGAGTTACTACCCCTATAATTATAATCAATCATTCAGCCATTTTATCCATTATCCGCAATGGAAATATTTCTCCACCAGCTTCAGCATCTCTTCCGGACTATTCTGAACTTCACTACGCAAAGTCTTGTCCTCATAAGAGCGTAACTTAGTAATGATTCCATCAATCATGGCAGGACTGAAAACATTGTATTTCTCGAAAGCCGCACGCTGTTTTTCCAGACAGTCGGCAGAAGCGGCGCAACTATCGGGTAACTGAGCCAGTTGCTTCAGTTTATCTTCATTTTCTTTCTTGTGTATATTTACATTCACATAAGTCCTATCCGCAACTTCCAAAGCATCCGGCATTTCAAAACCGCGACGGCAAGCTACCGCCAAGCCTGCAATCAGTTGATACAAATCGGCTGAGCCGTCCGGTGAACGCATCTCCACCGTCTGTTTTTGGGTGGTATCATAATTACTCGGCGCTTCCAGCGGATTGGCAAGCATGCACATATCAGTCTTAGCCGACCAGCCCAATGGGACACGCACCAATACGGAACGGTTGCGGTCGCCCCAGCAAATATTGGTAGGCGCTTCCTGATGAGGTACAAGACGGAAATAGGAAGTAGGGTTCGTATTACCGAATGCAGTAATGGAAGGAGCCAATTCCATCATGCCTGCAATAGCCTTGCGAGCCGTTTCGGAAAGTACGCCGTCTTCCAACATCTGGTTCTTTCCGTCTTTCATGATACGCATGTGGATATGTAATCCGGAACCGGCCTTTCCGGCCGTTATTTTCGGAGCAAAAGTAAGATCGAATCCATATTGATAAGCAAGGTTACGGATAATCCATTTCGCAATCATCAGTTGATCGGCCGCCTGATCGGCACGTACCGGCAGAAATTCGATTTCGTTCTGCTCGTATATCTTACCGTCAAGGGTGAAATTACCCACTTCGGAATGCCCGTACTTAATCTGTCCGCCGGCTTGTGCGATATAAGCCATGCATTCGGTACGGAATTCGTTGAATTTGGCATAAGGAGCCGACTCGTGATAACCACGTTGGTCGGTAGCCGGGAACATCCCGCTGTCTTCCGAAATAACATAATATTCCAACTCACCCATAGCCTGAAATTCCATGCCCGTTACTTCCGTAAATGCCCGGCAAGCCTTGCGCAAGGTATGTTCCGGTGAGCTCTCCAACGGCTCGCCGTCTTTATTGAAGAACGAACAAAGCATGGAAAGCGTAGGTTGCTCGGCAAAAGGATCCGCAAACGCCGTACAGAAACGGGGTACCACATATAAATCACTGCTGCCTGCTTCAATGAAAGGAAACAAACTGGAACCGTCTACACGTTCCCCGCACGTAAGTATCGCATCGAGATAAGCGGCATCATTAATAACAAAATTCAGAGTTTTCAGCCGTCCGTCGGCAGCAGGATACATGAAGTTCACCATTGTGATTTCATTCTCCTTTATATAAGATACTATGTCGGCTTTTGTAAATTCGGAAGCCGGCTTTTGAAGTTTAGCCACCAACGGATTGGCATGCATTGAGAAATCTTGATTCATGATTTTGGTTGTTTTTTAATTTATGATATGGTTAACAAACTCCGTTCGTGCTGAAATTTTGAGACATTAATTCACAAATATACAAAAAGACAACCAACCGCAATGGGATTAGCTGCCTTTATTTACTCTCAATATGGGTAAATACCGCAAAAAGGTAATAACGTCTCAACAAAACTATAAGTTAATATCATAACCCATACGATATTAACATCATACATATCATGATGTTAACTTGTCACATCGCACTTGGTTAACATCATCGGTACAATCAAGTTAACTTCCTATAAGACTTATCGATGAAGTATCATTCCAATAAATTCTCAATGGAATAGTTTTCCCAAAAAGTCCTGGTAGAGTGCACCAGCGAACTTCCCATATAAAGCAAAAACAACACCGCTATGACAATCATCAAAAAACTGACGAGAGCATTGTGCTTTTCTTGTTTAAATTGAACGGAAACCATACAAACCTCCTATTTTATTGTCACTGCAAAGGTAAAAGCCCGATATTACATTTCTGCAACACCTTCTTTACAAATATACAAAAAAAGGAGCACAAATGCGCTCCTTTTTAATAGTATTTCAGTTTTTATTAACTCAGTTCGCTTACCAATTCTTCGGGAGTAACCGACTTCTGTTCGCCGGTTTCCATATTCTTCAGGGTTACTTTGCCTTCGTTCATTTCATTTTCTCCAACCAAAGCAACAAACGGTATCATCTTTGAATTGGCATAACTCATCTGTTTCTTCATCTTACTGGAATCGGGGAAGATTTCGGCACGGATACCTGCCGCGCGTACTTGGGCAAGTACATTCATAGAGAAAGCCGCCTCTTTCTCGCCAAAGTTGATAAACAGAAGTTGCGTACCGTTCACCGCTTCTTTCGGATAGAGTTCAAGTTGATTCAACACATCGAATATACGGTCTGCACCGAACGAAATGCCTACTCCCGAAACACCTGCCATACCGAATACTCCGGTCAAGTTGTCATAGCGACCGCCACCGGTAATACTTCCGATTTGTACATCCAGCGCCTTTACTTCAAAAATAGCGCCCGTATAATAATTCAAGCCACGAGCCAAAGTCAGGTCAAGCTCGATTTCATTCTTCAGTCCGAGCGTTGACAACGTCTTCAAGATAAATTCGCTCTCTTCCACACCTCTCAATCCGGTTTCGCTGGCAGACAATACCTGTTTCAAAGTAGCAAGTTTTTCTTCATTGCTGCCGCTCAACAAGATGATGGGCTGCAATTTGGCAATAGCCTCATCACCGATGCCTTTCTCCTTCAATTCTGCATTGACATTGTCCAATCCTATTTTGTCCAGTTTATCAATAGCTACGGTAATATCCACTATCTTGTCGGCCTCACCGATAATCTCGGCAATGCCGCTCAAAATCTTGCGGTTGTTGATTTTAATACAGACACGAATACCGAAACGTGTAAATACGGTATCGACAATCTGCATCAGCTCTACCTCGTTCAACAAAGAGTCGCTACCCACTACATCGGCATCACACTGATAGAACTCGCGATAACGTCCCTTCTGCGGGCGGTCTGCACGCCACACCGGTTGAATCTGATAACGCTTGAAAGGGAAAGTTATTTCATCCCTGTGCATCACGACATAACGGGCGAAAGGTACGGTAAGGTCATAGCGCAAACCTTTTTCACAAAACTTGCAGGCCAGTCGCGGAGCGTTGCGGCTCAGCAGTTCTTCGTCCGTCAGGCCTGAAAAATAATCACCGGAATTCTGTATCTTGAACAACAGCTTATCGCCTTCTTCACCATACTTCCCCATCAAAGTGGAAAGCATTTCCATGGAAGGAGTTTCTATCTGCTGGAAACCATAAAGATGATAAACATCACGAATCGTATTGAATATATAGTTACGTTTCGCCATTTCCACAGGCGAAAAGTCGCGGGTTCCTTTTGGAATACTTGGTTTTGCTGCCATAATCGTATCAATCATTTATAAAATCAGACGACAAAGTTACGGTATTTTATTGATTAAGAAAAAAAATGCTTTCTCCATTTAGCATGAAGAAAGCATTTTTCTATTTCTGCGGAACAGAATGCTCTTATTCTCTACGTCCCAGGAATATCATAATATAGTAAACAAGAGTTGCCAATGAACCAAGCGCGGCTACCACATAAGTATAAGCAGCCGAACGAAGCGCATCTTCAGCCTGTGTATGATTGCGGGCATTCGTAATACCGGAACTGCTCAACCATACCAACGCACGCTTACTTGCATTAATTTCCACCGGAAGCGTAATAAAGCTGAACAAGGTAGTCATGGCAAAAAGGATGATACCGGCCAGCAACAATTGCGGGAAAGTATTCAACATCAGAATACCGCCCAGCAATACCCATGTCATGATATTGGAAGCAAATGATACCACAGGCACCAACTTGCTGCGCATTGTCAACGGGGCATAAGCACGTGCATGCTGCACGGCGTGTCCGCACTCATGGGCGGCAACGGCTGCCGCCATAATACTGCTGCCGCTATAAACATCCTCACTCAGGTTCACGGTCTTATTGGCGGGGTTGTAGTGGTCTGTCAGATGTCCCGGAGTATGAGTAACGGTAACATCATAGATTCCATTATCGTGCAGCATCTTCAAAGCCACATCGGCTCCCGTCATTCCGTTACCGGTAGGGATTTTAGAATATTTCTTGAATTTACTTTGCAGATTCATCTGTACCAGCCAGCTGACCACGGCTATACCGATAAAGATAATCCATTGCATACCTATCATTCCAGTTGTCATAATCTTCTTCTTTTAAAAATAAGTGAATAATGTGTCGTTTCTATTTATATAACAAATTGTTTGCCAAAAATAAAGGGAAACCGTGAGCAATCTCACAGTTTCCCTTATCTTTTAGGAAGAATTAGCTAAAATCTATTATTCTTCCGTATAGCGCTCAATGGTTTGCCCGCGGTCAGGACCCACAGATACAATCTTCACAGGCACACCGAGTTGTTCTTCCAAGAAAGACAGATATGCATTGAACTCCTCGGGGAATTCATCTTCATTCTGCATCTTTGTCATATCCGTCTGCCAACCGGGCAATTCTACATATACCGGTTCAACACCTTCGATATCGAACGGGAAGTAATCGATTTCCTCACCGTTCACCTTATATGCCACACACGCCTTGATTGTTTCAAAAGTATCAAGCACATCGCTCTTCATCATGATAAGCTTAGTAACACCGTCCACCATGATGGCATATTTCAAAGCCACCAGGTCAATCCAGCCGCAACGACGCTTGCGTCCTGTTACCGAACCGAACTCGTGTCCCAACGTACAAATCTGGTCACCCGTCTTATCGAACAGTTCCGTAGGGAACGGACCTGCACCCACACGCGTACAGTATGCTTTGAAGATACCGTATACTTCACCAATCTTATTAGGAGCTATACCCAGACCCGTACAAGCGCCTGCACAGATTGTATTGGAAGAAGTCACGAACGGATAAGAACCGAAATCGACATCCAGCATCGTACCTTGCGCGCCTTCGCACAAAACAGACTTGCCGTCTGACAACAAACCGTTTATTTCGTGTTCGCTATCCACAAACTTAAACTGTTTCAGGTAGTCGATACCCTCAAGCCATGCCTTTTCCAATTCGGTCAAATCATATTCATAGTTCAGACTTTTCAGAATTTGTTCATGACGAGCTTTGGCGGCAGCATATTTCTTATCAAAATCATGCAGAATATCACCTACACGCACACCGTTGCGGCTTACTTTATCCGTATACGTCGGACCGATACCCTTACCGGTAGTACCCACTTTGGCATCTCCCTTCGCAGCCTCGTAAGCAGCGTCCAGAATGCGGTGCGTAGGCAGGATGAGATGCGCCTTTTTAGAAATATGCAAGCGTTCCTTCAAATTGTGGCCGGATGCCTCCAATGCTTCCGCTTCCGCTTTAAACAGCGCCGGGTCGAGCACCACGCCATTACCGATGATATTTACTTTATCACCTTGAAAAATTCCCGAAGGAATGGAACGGAGCACATATTTCTGACCTTCAAACTCCAATGTATGACCGGCGTTCGGGCCACCTTGAAAACGTGCCACCACATCGTATCTCGGAGTTAATACATCAACGACTTTGCCTTTGCCTTCGTCGCCCCATTGTAATCCTAATAGAATGTCTACTTTCATTTCTCTTTCTTATGGTTATTATTTTTCTTCTTTCTTTTGTTCGCACGGTCGCACTTGCTGCACAGTCCGTACATATACAACGAGTAATGCGTCAAGTTAAAACGACTCAGCTTTGTATTCTCGATAGCCTGCTGCAATTCCTCATTCTGGAACTCGACAACCTTACCGCACTGCGTACAGATTTGGTGGTGATGCGTATCACGGTTATAGCTTTTTTCGTATTGGGAAGAGTTCCCGAACTGATGTTTGATAACCAGACGGGCATTGATAAGTAATATAATCGTATTGTAAAGTGTCGCGCGGCTGACCCTGAAGTTTTCCTGGTCCGCCATTAGCGAATAAAGCGTATCGATGTCGAAATGGCCGTCTATGGAATAAATAGTCTCGAGTATGGCATAGCGTTCGGGAGTCTTGCGATGCCCGTTCGTATTGAGATATTCGGTGAATATCTGCCTAACCGTATCTTTCACGTTCTGACTTTCCATTTAAAGGCGCAGTTTTTTAACAGCCAACAAAGTTAAGCCTTTTTTGCGGAAAGCAAACAAAAAAAGAAAAATTAATAACGAGAATAGTAAAGTAGGGAAAGAAAGTGACAAGGTGAATACCTTATCACCCTATCACATTTCCACCTCTTCCCTTACCAGGGTATAAAGAAGTTGCTCGGGTTGGGAAGAAGACTCTTTCATGCCCTCTACTCTCCGGCAAACTTGAAAAGCGTTTTCTTCACTGTGTTGCATAAAGCGGCGGATGGCGGTCAGCGCGGCATTACGCACATGGTAAGAACCCGACAGGAACGCTGATATTGCCTGGTCAAGGAACTCATTCTCCACGCGTTCATTCATATCCCCTTTTTTCATCAACAGGCGGGCAATGGTAAGAAAACCGCAAACCTGCGTATATTCATCTTCAGCCGCAATCCAATGGAAAGACTTGGCAGGAGCATACGGAAGATGCTGAAAAAGGTTCATACAGGTAAGTTCCGCAATCTCGATGTTCCGGATATTCTCCACCCATATATCCGCAATCTCAGGCAAGAAACTGTCGACCGGCTGGAGCAATCCCGCCAGTATTTTACATTCACGGATATCCTCTTTCCAAAGAGCCTGCGCCAAGACATGGTCTTTTTCGTAAGCGGCGGCAATACTTTTGATACGGGGCAGTTCCACGCCGAAGTTGAGTTTGTAAACCAACCCCTTCTCCCGCATACTTTGAGATACAGCTCCGTTCATGGAGAGACGGAGCTGCGTTTTTATTTCTTTGAGTTGTTCTTTTAGTTCCATAAAATGAGAGTTCTGTAAAATGAGAATCCTGCTCATCACGTAAGGCTAAAGCCCTTTATCTTCAAGCCCGGGGTAACCACCCCGGGAAGATGCATATGATTAGCATTACACCCTGCAAGGGCAAAAGATTCACGTGCAAGGCTCTTGCCCTTACAGGGCGTAAAAAGACAGAGGCTTTTTTTACACCCGGGATGTTACCCCGGGCTATTGTTCCAAGCCTTTCAGGCTTTAGACCGAAAAATTCGGAGCCTCTGTATCTTTGCACCTCTTAGCCTCTGCGTCTCTGTATCCATTTAATTGTTTACCGAAGGCAATACCGAATAATCCTTGCCATAACGCAGCATCTGTTCGGCATAACCCTCATCATAAGTCACTGTCACATCGGTTATATTGCCATCAGCATCCGTCACAGCCTCATACTTCGGATTGATAAAGCCTTTATACGGAGCCAGGTTCAGCTTCTTATAGCGTTCCAATACTTCCGCATGCAGTTCAGGGTCTACCTTTACGGCATAAGCCTCTACCAGCTTATGGGCTGCTTCATAGTCACCCGTAGACTTGATACGCTGTATTTCGGCAAGTAACTCGCCAAACAGTTCGCGTATTTTTCCGTAATCGTTAATTACGACATAAGTCTTTCCGTCTTTCTTCACCAACTCCACCACTTTATCGGCAGCGCCCTTTTCATATACCCAACGGGCGATGAGCTGACGGTTACGCATGTGAGCCTCTTCCACATTATTACCCGGTTCGATACGCACGAGCTGCGTCATCAACCCGTTCATCAGGTAAGTATAATACTGAGCCTTATAAGCATCCGCATTCGGAGTCAATCCCAGTTCAACCAATTTCGGATCGGCCACATAATAAAGTCCGAACAAGTCGGCACGCGCCTCCTCAATAGTCGAGCCGTAAGCTTTCAACGCGTCGGGGTCTACACCCGGAAGCAGCTTACCTGAACCATGTCCCAAACATTCGTGCAGGTCGGTATGCAGTTCATCGGTGGTATCGGCATATTTATCTATCAGCTGCAACTCGGCATCGCTATACACAAACTCTTCATTGAAGCCGTTGCCATGAGCCGCCTTATTGTAGGCATCCGTAATATTACCAATCGTGACGGATTTGGAACCATGATGGCTACGAATCCAGTTGGCATTGGGCAGGTTGATGCCGATAGCCGTTGCCGGATAAAGGTCGCCCGCCAGAATAGCGGCGGTGATAACCTTGGCGGAAACACCTTTCACTTTTTCTTTCTTGAACTGCTTTTCCACCGGAGAATGGTCTTCGAACCATTGCGCATTACTACTGATAATCTCCGTACGACGGGTAGCTTCCAAATCCTTGAAATTCACCAAAGACTCCCAACTTGCCTTCATCCCCAACGGGTCTCCGTAGCTTTCGGTAAATCCGTTTACGAAATCGATGCGGGAATCCAAGTCTTTCACCCAAAGGATGGCATAATCGTCAAAGGTATTCAGGTCTCCTGTTTCATAGAACTCTATCAGTTTGGCTATAACCGCTTTCTGTTCAGGATTCTCGGCAACGCCTTCCGCTTTCTTCAACCAATATACTATCTTTTCGATGGCCTGACCGTACAAGCCCCCCACTTTCCACACTTTCTCCTGAATCTTGCCGTTCTCTTTCACCAGGCGGCTGTTCAATCCGTAAGAAACCGGTGTTTCATCTTTAGGATCTTTCATCGCGTTGTAAAAAGCCTCGGCTTCCTTCTGCGTCACTCCGTCATAATAATTACATGCCGAAGTCAGCACCAAATCCTCACCGGCAGCCTGGTTCACACGCTTCGGCATTACCTGAGGGTCGAAGATAACGGGAGCGATTTCTTCATAAAGTTGTTCCACCGTCTGTCCTTCCGCCAGCGGAAGCGTGGATGCATCTACGCTCAAAAGGGCTTGTTTGAAGAATTCGGGAGTAAAGCCCGGCACAAACTTCTCGCTGCCATAATGATGATGAATACCGTTGGAGAACCATACCCGTTTCAGATACACTTCCATGGCCTTGAAATCTGCCGCAGTCTTGTCACCGGTATAGCCCGTATAGACAGCTTCCAGCATCCGGCGGATCCTGAGGTTATACTTCCCGTTCTGGTCAAACAAGATGTCACGTCCCTGCAAAGCGGCTTCCGTGAGGTAATAAACTAATTCTTTCTGTTTGAGAGACAAGCTCTCAAATTCCGGTACGCGGTAGCGTAAAATCTGTAAGTCTACAAACTGTTCCACTGTGTAATCAAATTTTTCTGCCTCGGCAGTCGTTTTCGGTGCTCCGCCGCAAGCTGTCAGCAAAGACATGGCGGCCACCGCGGTAATTAGTTGTTTTTTCATGTGTGTCGGGAAGAAATAGTTAGTATTAAAATGACAAAAGGAAGTATTCCGGAGCAAACGTCTCAGAATATTTCCTTTTATAAATTCAGCTTCACTGCATTATTTGCTTTTCACTGCATTTTTCTTACGATAACCGTTAGGAGTTTCTCCTACATTCTTGTAAAACGCAGCATAAAAAGACTGACGATTAGCGAAACCAACCATCGTGCTGATTTCTTCTACATTTTTGTCAGCATATCTCTTATCTGTCAATAAATGCAAAGCATCTTTCACTCTGTATTCATTCAACAAACATGAGTAGTTCATGCCAAAGCGAGAGTTTACAACCGCCGACAAATAGCGGGTATTGGTTTGTAACTCTTTTGCCAAATCTTTTGCAGAATAATTGGGGTCTCTGTACTTCTTCTGCACGACAATGATATTCAGTATCCTGTCATACAGCTCGTCTGCCAGTTCCGGGCGTATCAAGGAACGGTAGGCGGCCTTCTTTTCTTTTTTTTCGCGCAGGTTGTAGGGACGCTTCTTTGTAGCCTCCTCCTGTGCTTTTTTTTCTAAATCACTCATTGAATTAACTGGTTAGGGTTGTTTAAAAATGGAAATCCAAAGGAGTTTCCCTTAGATTACACAAAAGTCTAACATTTTTTTTTAATACGCAACTTTTCCCGCACATATTTTTAATATATAAACAACGAAAAAGGTTGAAAAGAAGCGGAGTACGCTCAATAATAAGATTATTTAACTTTACTGTCAATTTCACAAGTTATTTAATTGAGTTACACTTCCTTTTGCGTTTTATGCAAGAATTAATGTAACTTTGCCCCGAAAAAGATACCGGCACCGCTTATGCTACAAACGCTTAAAACATACTTCGGATACGACAGTTTCCGCCCCTTGCAAGAAGAGATTATCCGTCACATTCTGGATGGAAACGACGCACTTGTGTTAATGCCCACCGGCGGTGGAAAATCAATATGCTACCAACTTCCCGCCCTACTGCGCGAAGGAACCGCCGTAGTGGTCTCACCGCTCATCTCGCTGATGAAAGACCAGGTAGAAGCGTTGTGCGCCAACGGCATCAGTGCCGGTGCGCTGAACAGCAGCAATGACGAAACGGAGAATGCCGCCCTTCGCCGTGCCTGCACGGAGGGCAAACTGAAACTGCTATACATCTCTCCCGAAAAGCTGCTTGCAGAGGCCAACTATCTCCTGCGGGATATGCACATCTCACTTTTCGCCATCGACGAGGCGCATTGCATTTCGCAATGGGGGCATGATTTCCGTCCGGAATATACACAAATGGGGATTCTGCACCGGCAATTTCCGCAGGTACCCATCATCGCCCTGACCGCCACCGCCGACAAAATCACGCGCGAAGATATCATCAGGCAACTCCATCTGAACCACCCCCGGATATTCATTTCCTCTTTCGACCGCCCCAACCTGAGCCTCACCGTAAAGCGGGGCTACCGGCAGAAGGAAAAATCCAAGACAATTCTTGACTTCATAGCCCGCCATCCCGGAGAAAGCGGCATCATCTATTGCATGAGTCGAAGCAAGACGGAGTCCGTGGCGCAAATGCTCCAAAAGCAAGGCATCCGCACCGCCGTCTACCACGCCGGCCTCTCCCCCGCCCGCAGGGACGAAGCGCAAGATGATTTCATCAATGACCGTGTGCAAGTAGTATGCGCCACTATTGCTTTCGGTATGGGTATAGACAAGAGCAACGTACGATGGGTTATTCATTATAATTTACCAAAGAGCATCGAGAGTTTCTATCAGGAAATCGGACGTGCCGGAAGAGACGGACTGCCAAGCGACACATTACTGTTTTACTCGCTGGCTGACTTGATTTTACTGACCAAATTCGCCACCGACAGCGGGCAAGAAGGCATTAACTTAGAGAAACTGCAACGCATGCAGCAATACGCCGAATCCGACATCTGCCGGCGCCGCATATTGTTAAGCTATTTCGGAGAGACGGCAGACCATGATTGCGGCAATTGCGATGTCTGCAAGAACCCGCCGGAACGCTTCGACGGAACTATTATCGTACAGAAAGCCTTAAGCGCCATTGCCCGTACGGAACAGCAAATAAGCACGGGCGTTTTAGTGGATATTCTAAGAGGAACCATGTCTCCCGAAGTCGTGAGCAAAGGCTATCAGCAACTGAAAACATTTGCCGCCGGACGTGAAGTTCCGGCCCGCGACTGGCATGATTATTTATTACAAATGCTGCAGCTCGGCTACTTTGAAATCGCCTACAACGAAAACAATCATCTGAAAATAACTTCCACAGGAAGCGATGTTCTTTTCGGTAGAGCCACCGCCCGATTAGTAGTAATACGCCGGGAAGAAACGAACGAAACCAAGCAGGGAAGAAAACGCAAGGTGCCCCTTCCCGGCAAAGAGCTGCCTTTGGGACTTCCCGATACGGAGAACGAGGCTCTCTTTGAAGCGTTGCGCAAGTTGAGAAAACGTCTTGCGGACGAAGAAGCCTTGCCCGCATACATCGTCCTGTCCGACAAAGTGCTTCACCTGCTCAGTACCTCACGCCCCGCCACCATTGAGGAATTCGGCAACATCAGCGGCATCGGAGAATACAAAAAGAAGAAATACGGAAAAGAATTCGTTGCCCTAATACGTAAGTTTAGTGATTAGCGTTTAGTGATTAGTGATTAAGTTGTGATGCTATAAACTGTTAACAGCTAACCGCTAATCACTAATCGTTAATCACTAATCACTAAACGCTCCCTCCCTATTTCCTCGTCTGTTGCAGCAGGTCACGCAAATCGGCTTGCGGCACTCCTAATGATACAGCCTTCTCAAAATCGCGTTTGGCTAAGTCTTTTTTCTTTTGGGCGAGGTAGATTTCACCGCGCATCAGGTATATTTCCGGTTGCGAGCTATCCAGTCTTATTGCCTCTTCCAGGTCTACCAAGGCCATATCCATGTGGTTCAAGTCTTTCTCTACTCCGGCACGAGCTACATACAGCATGGCATATTGGGAAGAAGACAACTGAGAAGTTTCTCCCGTGGTTGCAATCATATTGTTCAAGACGCCCAGCGCTTCTTCGTATTTCCCCTCTTTCTGTTCCAAAGTGGCCAAACCGAGGCGACCGTTATAGCTGGCTGGATTCACTTTCAACAAGCGTTCATAATCAGCCTTTGCCATTTTATACTCACGCTGCTGCATATAAATATAAGCGCGCATCAGCAAAGCTTCCTCATTGTTCTTCTCTAAATCCAACACCAGCGAATAATCGGCCTGCGCCAGATTATTACGCCCCAGTTCCATATAAACAGCCGCACGGTTCAGCAAGATAGGAACTGCGCGCGGAGCGATATTCAAGGCAAAGTTATAAGACTCCAAAGCCTGCTCGTACTGCCTTTGACGACGCTGTATCGTACCGAGATTGGAAAACAGAAGGGCATTGTGAGGATTTGCCGGTTCCAGCTTTAAGGCTTGGCGGATATACTCTTCCGCTTGCGGCAAACTATCCTGTTCCGTGTAAGTTATGGCACGGTCGCAAAGTTCCTGATAAGTCTGCGAAAATACAGGCATACCGCCTGCCAATAAACACACAACGAGAAAAATCAGCTTCTTCATACTTATGATTCTATATTTATAAGATAAGTAAACAAGCAAGTGTTGATACAAACCGAATTTCAACATTTACTTAAACCGGTTCCAACCGCCGGTATCGGAGATACCAAGCCTTGGTACGAAGAATACCAACCGCTGGTACAGACAATACCAAGCCTTGGCACAAGCAATACCAGCCGGTGGTACGAAAGGTACCAAGCGTTGGAACGGGAGTTTTTCCCCGGCATTTATTCCAAAGGATAAGTGTCAAAAGCGAACAACTCCGTCGAGAGATACCTCTCCCCCGTATCAGGCAACAAGGTAACTATCATCTTGTTTGCAAATTCGGGACGTTTTGCCAATAAACGGGCGGCATAAACAGCCGCGCCGGAAGATATTCCCGCCAACAGTCCCTCGGTAGACGCCAGCTCGCGTCCGGCACGAATGGCTTCATCGTCCGGCACAGGAATCACCTCATCCACTACCGAAGCGTCATAAAGAGCTGGAATAAAGTTTGCCCCGATGCCCTGTATACGGTGCGGCGCATCCTCTCCCCCCTCAAGCACGGGAGACGACGCAGGCTCGACAGCCACGATATAAACATTCGGATTATGCTTCTTCAACGTGCGGGCTACACCGCAAATCGTACCGCCCGTACCTACTCCCGCCACAAATACGTCCACCTGTCCGTCCGTGTCCGTCCAGATTTCCTCTCCCGTAGTAAGCTCATGTATCCGGGCGTTGGAAAGATTCTCAAACTGTTGCAGAATTACGGCGCCGGGAATCTTATCCCTCAGTTCCTGCGCCTTGGCGATAGAGCCCGCCATACCCGCCAACCCGTCCGTCAGCACGATTTCCGCTCCGAGGGCTTTCAACAGGTTACGGCGTTCGATGCTCATAGTTTCGGGCATGGTCAGTATCAGATGATAACCTTTGATGGTAGCTACCATTGCCAGTCCCACCCCCGTATTGCCGCTGGTAGGTTCTATAATAGTGGCGCCGGGCTTCAACGCTCCGCGCGCTTCGGCATCCTCAATCATTGCCAACCCTACGCGGTCTTTTACACTGCCTGCCGGATTAAACGACTCCAGTTTGGCAACTATATCCCGTTGCAGTCCGTACTTCCCGCTGTATCCGGCCAACTTCATCAACGGTGTGCCGCCGATAAGTTCCGTCAAGTTCTTTGCTATTTTTGCCATAATCATTACTTATAAAACGAGGAGATACATCAAAAGTAAAATCATTATCACAGATAAATGTATCATACTTTTGAGGCATCTCCTCGCAAAGGTAGGAAAAAAACGTTTGTCCCTTTCTTTCCTTAATAAAGATTAGTGTTTGATGTAGTCAGCAATCCACGCACCTACTTCTTTCGTGCCGTATTTATCGCCGCCTTCCACCTGAATTTCCGGGGTACGGACGTTGGCGTCGAGAGAAGCGTCTACCGCCTTGCGGATAAGCGCGCCTTCTTCTTTCAGGTCGAAATACTCAAACAACATGGCTACGGAAAGAATCTGCGCCAGCGGATTGGCAATGTTCAAGCCCTTAGCCTGCGGCCATGAACCGTGAATAGGCTCGAATACCGGGGTACTTTCGCCGGTGGAAGCGGAAGGAAGCAGGCCCATGGAGCCGCTGATGCAAGAGCCTTCATCGGTCAGAATATCGCCGAAGGTATTCTCCGTCACCATCACGTCGAAGAACTTCGGTTCCTGAATCATACGCATGGCGGCGTTGTCCACATACATATAGTCGGTGGTGACTTCCGGATAGTTCGGAGCCATTTCCTGGGCAATCTGTCTCCACAGGCGCGAAGAGGCAAGCACATTCGCCTTGTCCACTACCGTAAGGTGCTTGTTGCGCTTCATGGCATACTCAAAGCCTACTTTCAGGATGCGTTCAATCTCCGGACGGGTGTACATATTGGTGTCGTAAGCCTTGTCGTTGTCCTGGTATTTCTCGCCGAAGTACATACCGCCCGTCAGTTCGCGGATGCAGAGAAAATCAGCTCCGTCCACCAATTCTGCACGAAGCGGAGACTTGTGCAAGAGGCACTTAAAGGTCTGCACGGGACGGATGTTGGCAAACAATCCTAACTTCTTGCGCATAGCCAGCAACCCTTGTTCCGGGCGTACCTTTGCGGTGGGGTCATTGTCGAATTTCGGGTCGCCTACTGCCGAAAACAACACTGCATCGGCATTCTTGCAAGCCTGATAGGTAGCTTCGGGAAACGGGTCTCCCACTTTGTCGATGGCGTCCGCACCGCAGACAGCATACTCATAGTTCACTTTGTGACCGAACTTCTCGCAAACGGCGGTCATTACGTCCACACCTACTGCGGATATTTCGGGGCCGATACCGTCACCGGCCAATACTGCAATTTTAAAGTCCATAATTATTTATTTCTTTTTCAATTCATTTTCTATTTTATCTTTCATCATCTTATTCTTGCGGCGAATACGGTCACCCGTCACAAATATCTTATTTATCATATTCTCCCTCGATGATATTGAGCATCTTCACCGTGGCCTTGATGGCGGCTTCCGTCTGGTCGGCATCCAGTCCGCGGGTGCGGAACACCTTGTCTTCAAACGTCCAGGTGATTACCGTCTGCACAAAAGCGTCGGTACGTCCGCCGGGGGGAATAGTCACCGCATAATTCGTCAGCATCGGGAATTTGCGCCCCAAAGTCACCTTGTATATTTTGCGCAGCGCACGCACAAAGGCATCGTACTGACCGTCACCGCTGGAACTCTCCTCATACTCCTTGCCGTTGATTTCTATTTTCAACGTAGCCATTGGCTTCAGTCCGTAGGCAAGGTTCACGATGTAGCTTTTCAGGTTTACACGCTCGTCCACAATTCCGTGCTTCAAGACGTCGGAAACGATGTACGGCAAATCTTCCTGCGTCACCAGCTCCTTTTTATCGCCCAGTTCGATGATGCGTTCGGTAACCTTGCGCATGGAGTCCTCGTCCAAGTCCAGTCCCAGGTCTTCCAGATTTTTGCGGATATTCGCCTTGCCGCTGTTCTTGCCCAAGGCATACTCCCGCTTGCGGCCGAAACGTTCGGGCAAGAGGTCGTTGCAGTATAAGTTACTCTTATTATCTCCGTCGGCATGCACGCCCGCCACCTGCGTAAACACGTTTTCGCCCACAATCGGCTTGTTGGCAGGGATAACGATGCCCGAATAAGACTCTACCACACGGCTCACATCATTGAGACGGCTCTCGTCGATATTGGTGATAGCGCTGAAATGGTCTTTCAAGATGGCCTGCACGCTGGCAAGAGGGGCATTCCCGGCACGTTCGCCCAAACCGTTAATGGTGGTGTGCAAGCCCTTGCAGCCACTCAACACGGCGGCCAGCACGTTGCTCACCGCGAGGTCGTAATCATTGTGCGCATGGAAGTCGAAATGCGCGTGCGGATAGCGTTTCACCATTTTCCGCATGAATTCAATGACTTGCAGCGGGTTCAGCACACCCAATGTATCGGGCAGCATATACCGCTTTATATTGGTCTGAATCAATGCGTCCATCAACTGAAAGACGTATTCGGGCGAGTCTTTCATGCCGTTGCTCCAATCTTCCAGGTAGATGTTCACTTCCATGTCCTGCACATTCGCGTAGTTCACCACTGCCAGAATATCCTCGATATGCTCTTCGGGCGATTTCTTCAACTGGCAGGAGCAGTGCTTCAAGGAGCCTTTACACAACAGGTTGATGACGCGGCAACCGGTAGCGTGTATCCAGTCTACCGACGTATGCCCGTCTACGAAGCCGAGCACTTCCACTCTCGGCAACATATTGCGGCGGGCCGCCCAGTCGCATATCATTTTCACCGCATCAAACTCTCCTTCGGACACCCGCGCGGAAGCGACTTCCACCCGGTCTACTTTCAGGTCTTCAAGCAACAAACGGGCTATCATCAGTTTCTCATGGGGCACGAAAGATACTCCGCTGGTCTGTTCGCCGTCGCGGAGCGTGGTGTCCATGATTTCTATTTTCGGATGATTATGCTTCATGTTTCTTCTCCCAGGATTCTATCTTGTCTTTATTCTCCACAAGGAAATCTATATCGTCCAAACCGTTCATCAGGCAATGTTTCTTGTAGGCATTGATTTCAAAATGCTCGCTTTTGCCTGTCGCCTTGTTGGTGATGGTCTGTTCGGGCAGGTTCACTTCCACTTCCGTCTTGGGGTCGGCAAAAACCGAATCGAAAAGTTCCTTCAGAAACGGTTCGCTCACCACTACGGGAAGCACGAAGTTATTCAGTTCGTTATTCTTATGGATATCCGCAAAAAAGCTGCTTACCACCACACGGAAACCATAGTCGGCAATGGCCCAGGCTGCGTGCTCGCGGCTGCTTCCCGAACCGAAGTTCTTGCCGGCTACAAGGATTTGTCCGCCGTAAGTAGGGTCATTCAGTACGAAAGATTCTATTTTATTGCCTTGCTTGTCATACCGCCAATCGCGAAACAGGTTCTCGCCAAAGCCTTCTTTGGTAGTGGCTTTCAGGAAACGCGCAGGGATTATCTGGTCGGTATCTACATTCTCCAACGGAAGAGGTACGCAAGTACTGTTGATGATATTGAATTTCTGTTTCATTGTTTCTTCATTCTTCGTTCTTCATTCTTCATTTAACAACTCTCTCGGGTCTGTAATCACCCCTGTCACCGCAGCCGCGGCAGCCACCAGCGGACTGGCAAGCAAAGTGCGTGCGCCCGGGCCCTGACGTCCTTCAAAGTTACGGTTACTGGTGGACACCGCATACTTTCCGGCAGGCACTTTATCATCATTCATCGCCAGGCAAGCCGAACATCCCGGCTGACGGATAGCAAACCCCGCCTCTTCCAGCACCTTGTCCAACCCTTCTTCACGTATCTGCGCATCTACCATCCACGAACCGGGAACCAGCCATGCCACGACATCCGCCGCTTTCTTACGGCCTTTCACGATAGAGGCAAATGCACGGAAGTCCTCGATACGACCGTTGGTACAAGCACCCAGGAACACATAATCTATCTTTTTGCCCAGCAATGGTTCACCCGGCCGGAAACCCATATAGTCCATAGACTTCATAAAAGACGTTTTGGCAGCCTCGCCCATCCCCTCGGTAGCGGGAATATGCTGCGTAATGCCCATGCCCATGCCCGGATTGGTTCCGTAGGTAATCATCGGCTCGATATCAGCGGCATCAAAGCGTACTTCCTTATCGAATACCGCATCCGCATCGCTTTTCAGCGTCTTCCAATATGCCAGCGCCTTATCCCACTCTTCACCTTTCGGGGCGTATTCACGTCCTTTGATATACTCGAAAGTCGTTTCATCCGGGGCAACCATACCGCCGCGCGCGCCCATCTCTATACTGAGGTTGCACAGAGTGAGGCGTCCTTCCATGGACAGACTGCGCACAGCCTCTCCGGCATACTCCACAAAGTAGCCCGTAGCACCGCTGGTAGTCATTTTAGACATCATATAGAGCGCCACATCTTTGGCTGTCACCCCCTTATCCAGTTTACCGTCTACCGTAATGCGCATCGTTTTGGGACGGGTTTGAAGAATACATTGCGAAGCCATCACCATTTCCACTTCACTCGTACCGATACCAAAAGCCACCGCACCCATTGCGCCATGGGTAGAAGTATGCGAGTCGCCGCATACGATTGTCATGCCCGGCAAGGTCAGTCCGCGTTCCGGACCTACCACATGGATAATGCCGTTCTTCTTGTCCATCATGCCGAAATGCTCCAGCCCGAAGTCTTCCGCGTTCCTGGCAAGCGTATCCACCTGCGTCTTCGAAACAGGGTCTTCAATAGGCTTGTCCTGATCGTGCGTCGGCGTATTATGGTCGGGCATACAGAATATCTTTTCCGGACGGAAACACTTAATCCCTCTTGCACGCAATCCGGCAAAAGCCTGCGGACTGGTTACTTCATGGCAATAAAGCCTGTCTATGTAAAGCTGTGTAGGGCCGTCTTCAACCTTCTGCACAACGTGAGCATCCCAAATTTTATCAAATAATGTATTCATCGGAAACGAGTTGTAATTTACAGTTTATGAATTATGATTTATGTATTTATAAAGTATGTATAAGATACGGATTTTACATCTTGAATTTATTGATACAGTCTATATACGCTTCCACCGATGCGGCTATAATGTCCGTATTGGCGCCGAAACCATAGTAGATACAGTTATCATATTCCACCTGCATATGTACCTTACCCATATCATCACTGCCTTTGCTGATGGCCTGAATCGTAAACTCTTTCAACGTCATGTGGCGGTCTATTATCTTCTTCAAAGCCTTGATCGCGGCATCTACCGGACCGTTTCCGCTGGCAGCCGCCTCGAACTTCTCACCCGAAATGTTCAGTCCCAGGCTGGCAACGGAACGGACACCTACACCGCTTGTCACCTGCAAGTATTCCAGCTTGATACGATGATTCTGAGCACGATCCGCACCTGCCAGTACCAAAATATCATCATCGTTAATGTCCTTCTTCTTATCGGCAAGTTTCAGGAATTCCTCGTAAATCTTATCCAGCTTCTGCTGATCCAAAGACACGCCCAACACCTGCAAACGGTTCTTCAAAGCGGCACGTCCGCTGCGGGCGGTCAGTACGATGGAGTTATCGTCGATACCCACATCATGCGGATCGATAATCTCATAAGTCTGCACATTCTTCAATACGCCGTCCTGATGAATACCCGATGAATGGGCAAAGGCATTGCGGCCTACAATCGCCTTGTTAGGCTGCACCGGCATATTCATCAAGCTCGATACCATACGGCTGGTAGGATAAATTTTCTGCGTATTGATGTTGGTTTCAATGTTGATATCCTTATGGCATTTAATAATCATCGCCACTTCTTCGAGCGAAGTATTTCCGGCACGTTCACCGATACCATTGATAGTAACTTCCACCTGACGGGCTCCATTCAGCACACCTGCCATTGTGTTGGCGGTAGCCATACCCAAATCATTGTGGCAATGGGTGGAAATGATAGCATTATGAATGCCGTCCACATGTTCCATCAGATACTTTATCTTCGCCCCATACTCGGCAGGCAGACAGTATCCTGTGGTATCGGGAATATTAACCACCGTAGCGCCCGCCTTGATAACAGCTTCCACCACACGTGCCAGATATTCGTTATCCGTGCGTCCGGCATCTTCGGCATAGAACTCAACATCCTCTACATAACGGCGGGCATACTTCACGGCCGCTACCGCACGCTCAATAATCTCCTCGCGATTGGAATTGAATTTATATTTGATGTGCGAGTCGGAAGTTCCGATACCCGTATGAATACGCTTATGCTTGGCAAATTGCAGGGCTTCCGCTGCAACATCGATATCTTTCTGTACGGCACGTGTCAAGGCGCAAATCGTAGGCCACGTCACTGCTTTGGAAATTTCAATCACCGAATTAAAGTCACCCGGACTTGAAATAGGAAATCCCGCTTCAATTACATCCACTCCCAGTGCTTCCAGTTGCTTGGCTACCTGAATCTTTTCTACTGTATTCAACTGGCATCCCGGAACCTGCTCACCATCGCGGAGCGTTGTGTCGAAAATAAATAATTTATCACTCATCGCTTTATTATATTTATAAATTCATATTCCATAAAAAAAGCCTTTCGCACAGGGAAGTGAGAAAGGCTTTAGTATATTGTTATATCTTACATATATTTATGCACAGCACTCACTTCCACTAAACTTTGCCAGTAGAATAATAATACCACACAGTAGAATATATGTAAAGTTCTGAATCATCTTATCTTTTTTGTTTTAACGATGCAAAGGTATAGATTATTTCGTACCGTACAAACAAATCCGTAACTTTTTTATTAGAAATAATATCATTTTATAAGTTAACATTCATTTATCACTCTAATATATCACAAAAAAGGCGCACCTTTGAGGCACGCCTTTTCCTTATGTTTCAGTTCAATACAAGTCCTGAATTACTTCTTTTCGCAAGGTTTGTCACACTTGGCGCTATCGCAAGCAGCTTTCGGACAAACGGCGGAATCAGCCTGGCAGCAAGCCTTTGCAGAATCACATACTTGTTCGGTTTGTGCAGCGCAGCAAGAATCCGCTCCGGTTGCATTGGCATCAGCAGCTTTTTTGTTACCACATGATGTTACGGCGAAAGAAAATGCTACTGCCATAGCAGCGAATAAAACTTTAGTTTTCATACTTCAATTTGCTTTAAATATTAATTAAAAAATCAGTTCACCGGCAAATATACGGAAAACAGCTCAATTTTCCAAAACAGGATACAGCTCACCCGATTCCGATCAGTAATATCCTTCTGAAAACAATAAAGCCCCCGTATCTTTCTATCGATACGGGGGCTTCTCTAAAAAAAACGGCGACTACCTACTCTCCCACTGTTACGCAGTACCATCGGCGT